>JAKLKS010000138.1 GCA_023150535.1 Planctomycetota bacterium | reverse complement strand
GCGCCGGCGCGGGCTCCTCCTCCCCCTCCCGGGCCGGTCCGCGCCCGAGGACCTCGAAGTCGGCCCTCCGCCCCCGGGGCAGCGCGAGGACCACCGGCCCGCCCCCCTCCGCGGGCGCGAAGGCGAGCGCCGGGGCGAACCCCGGGGCCGCCGCGGCGACGAGGACGCGGCCGGCCCCGGCCGGGACCCGCGGCCGGGCGCGGCCGTCGGCCCCCGCGGCGACGGCGTCGAGGAGGATCCGGTCGGGGTCGAAGGGGCCCTCCCCCTCCGCCCGCGCCGCCGCGACGCGGGCTCCCTCCACCGGGTCCCCGGCGCCCGGGGTGTCGAGGGCGACGACGCGCACGTCGAGGAGGGCCTCCGCGGCGGGAGGGGCCGGGTCCTCCGCGGCGGCCGCGGCGGGGAGCCCGAGGAGGGCGAGGAGGAGGGCCGCCCCCGCCCGCCTCATCCCCGCCCCTTCCGGAGGGCGGCGCGGAGCGCCCGGAGGAGCGCCCTCCCCCGCGGGCCCCGGGCCGTGACGTCCAGCCGCCGCGCCCGGGGCCCCCGGTGGGAGAAGCGCAGGAGGAGCCCGTCGGGCGGCAGCGCCTCCTCCACGTGCTCCGGCCACTCGATCACCATGAACCCCCCGGCCCCCTGGAGATCGCCGCCGCCGAGCGCCTCGAGGTCCGCCCCCCCCGCCATGCGGTAGGCGTCGACGTGGCGCAGCACCCGGGGCGGATCGCCGTACTCCTCCAGGCGCAGGAAGGTCGGGCTCACGACCTCCGCCGCCCGCGCGACCCCCGCCCCCGCGGCGAGGCCCTTCACGAAGCGGGTCTTCCCCGCACCCAGCTCCCCGGAGAGGAGGACGAGGTCCCCCTCCCGCAGGAGCCGCCCGAGCGAGCGGCCGACCCGCTCCGTCCCGGCCGGGGAGGAGGTCTCAACGCGCACGGAGGTGGACCCAGCCGCCGGCCGCGAGCGGCGCGACGGATCCGAGTGTATCCATTATGGATACACCCGCCGCCGCCGGCACCACCCTCCCGAGGACCGTCCCGATCCCGGCCCGGACCGCCGCCGCGGCGGCCGCGGGGGGCGCGGCGAAGAGGAGTTCGTGGTCCTCCCCGTCCCGCAGCGCCCGCTCGAGGGGGGAGCGGCCGTCCCGCACCCGGAGCGCGTCGGGGTGGACGGGGACCGCCGCGCCGTCCACCAGCGCGCCGCATCCCGAGGCGGCGCAGAGGCGGTGGAGGTCGGCCGCGAGCCCGTCGGAGACGTCGATGCAGGCCGAGGCCCAGCCGCGGCGGCGCAGCGCGAGCCCCTCGGCCACCCGGGCCCGGGGCCGGAGGTGGCGGCCGAGGATCGACCCGCCGAAGGGCCCCGTCGCGAGCAGGAGGTCCCCGGGCCGCGCCCCCCCGCGGGGGAGGGCGGGTCGCCCCTTCACCGTGCCCAGCGCCGTCGCCGCCACCGTCAACGCGCCTCCCGTCTCCTTCGTGTCCCCGCCCGCGATCCGCGCCCCCGCCGCCCGGGCCGCCGCCGCCGCCCCCCGCTCGAGGTCGAGCGCGAAGCGGCGCGTCGTCCCCCGCCGGAGCGCGAGCCCGAGCAGGAGCCAGCGCGGCCGCGCCCCCACCGCCGCGAGGTCGGAGAGCGCCCGCGCCGCCGCCTTGAAGCCGACGTCCCGCGCCGCCGTCCCGGGGAGGAAGTGGACCCCCTCGACGACGAGGTCGACGCAGGCCGCCACCGCCGCGCCCCCCCCGGCGTCCGCCACCACCGCGTCGTCCCCGGGGCCGAGGAGGAGCCCCGGCACCCTCCCCGCGCCGGTGAGGAAGGCGGCCACGAGGGAGCGCTCGTCGGCCCCCCCCGGGGGGGCCGCGCCCCCGCCCCCCTTGGACGACGGCCGGGGTCCTCCCCCTCCCGCCAGCGCCGCGAGGAGGGCCGCCGCCGCCCGCTCCGGGTCCTGCGCCCCCGCCAGCCCCCCGACGGCCGCCACCCGCAGCGGCGTCCCGCGCGCCACGGTGCGCAGGAGAGCCGGGGTGATCCCCCCCACCGCGACCACGGGGATCGGCAGCTCCCGCGCCGCCCGGGCCCAGGCCCCCGTCCCGAGGGGGCGGACGCCGGGGTGGGAGGCCGTCGGGGCCACGGAGCCGAGGAGCACGTGGTCGGCCCCCCCCGCCGCCGCCGCCCGCGCCTCCGCGAGGGAGTGGGTGGAGAGGCCGACGAGGCGTCCACCGCCGAGGACGCGGCGCGCCGCCGCGACGGCGGCCTCCGCCCCCCCCGCACCCGCGGCATCGGCGGCGGAGACCTGCACCCCGTCCGCCCCGACCTCCCGGGCGAGGCGGGCGTCCCCGTGGACGAGGAGGAGGGCGCCGACCTCCGCCGTGGCGCGCCGCAACCGCCGCGCCAGCGCCCGCCGTTCCCGGGCGAGGAGGTCCCGGTCCCGCAGGAGCACCGCCGTGGCGCCGCCGCGGAGCGCGGCCCCGCAGGCCCCGACGGGGTCGCCGGGGATCCGGCGGCGGTCGGTGACGGCGCAGAGGAGCAGCCCCCGGGCGAGGGCGGCGCGCCGCCCCGCCTCAGGGCTTCGGCGCGGCATCGAGGATCTCCTCGAGCCCGTGGAAGAAGGACTTCGATCCGGCCACGGTGCGGACGGCCAGCAGGAGGCCGGGCATGAAGCAGGAGCGGTCGAGGGTGTCGTGCTTCAGGGTGAGGGTCTCCCCGGGCCCGCCGAAGAGGACCTCGAGGTGGGCGACGGACCCGCCGAGGCGGAGCGCGTGGACCCGCACCCCCTCCACGACCGCCCCCCGGGCCCCCTCGGGGGCGGACTCCGGCCTGCCGCGGCTGCGGGCCCCGCGCGCGCCGGCGATGGCCCGGGCGGCGAGCAGCGCCGTCCCCGAGGGGGCGTCCGCCTTGGCCTCGTGGTGGCGCTCGAGGACCTCCACGGAGGGGAAGTGGCGGGCCGCCTCGCGGGCGAACTTCACGGCCAGCACGGCGCCGAGGGCGAAGTTGGGGACCACGGCGCCCCCGCGGCCGAAGCGCTTCACGAGGGCGGCGGCGTCCTTCACCTGCCGCGGGGTGAAGCCGGTGGTGCCGGAAACGGGGCGGGCGCCGGCGCGGATCGCCGTGCGGAAGTTGGCGAAGGCGTCCTCGGGGCGGGTGAAGTCCACGACGACGTCGGCTCCGCAGGCGGCCACGGTCGCGCCGAGGTCGTCGCCGAGGTCGGTGGCGGCGGCCAGCACCATGTCGCCCGCCTTCTCCACGGCGCGGACGGCCTCGGTGCCCATGCGGCCCTTCGCCCCGTTGACGAGGACGCGGATCCACCGGCTCATGGCCTTGCCTCCCTGGCGCGGCGGGCCCTCTCCCAGGTCTCGGCGAAGAGGTGGACGGCGTGCTCCTGCTCGACGGTCTCGATGGAGCCGGGGCGCCTCTCCCGGACGCGGCAGACGGCCTCGTCGGGCCCCGTGCCCAGGGAGACGAGCCAGGCGGCGAGCACGGTGCCGGTGCGGCCATAGCCGGCGACGCAGTGGACGACGGCCTTCCCGCCGGAGGCGAGGGCCGCCTCGATGAAGGAGACGGCCTCGAGCAGCTGGGCCTGGGTCGGGGGCATGAAGTCGACGACCGGGAGGTGGCAGACGGCGAGGCCCGGGGGCGGGTCGAAGAAGGGGGGGCGGCGGGTGAGGCTCACGACGGCGGTGACGCCGAGATCGAGGAGGCGCGCCGCGTCCGAGGGATCGGGGCGGGCCATGCCCGCGACGCGATCCTCCACCAGCCAGGAGAAGTTGTGCACGCCGCGAGGGTACCCGGCGGCGCAGGGACCCGGGAAGGAAGGCTGATCAGTACCGAACCCGACCTGATCAGTACTGAACCCGACCCGTTTCCGTCAACTCGAGCGGGGGCGCTCCTACGGGCCCCCGGTCAGGGGAGACGATGCAGGACCTTGCCCTCGGGCGAGAGGTTCAGGAGACCCTGCTCCTTCTCCGGACCGCCCCAGGCGACGGAGATCCTCGGGTTCCCCTCCACATCCATGATCCCCAGCCCGGCCTGTCCGCCGGAGGCGACCGAGAGGGCGGTCCGGAACCTCCCCTCCTCGTCGAAGAGGCCGAGCCGTGCGGGACCGGCCTCCAGGGCCTGCAACTGCATCCGGCTCCGGCCGTCCGTGGAGGAGCCGAGGGAGAGGAAGGAGAACGCCTTCCCGCCGGGGCCGTTCCGCATCGACGCGCCGAACTCGGCCAGTGGCTTCGTACCTCCCGAGGAGAAGGCGAGGTTCATGTCCCCGTTGGCCCGCGCGCCCAGGGTGACGAGGGGCTTCCCGTCCGCCGCGAGAGCGTTGAACCCGGAGTCCCCGGCTCCCGAGATCCCGACCACCGCCCGCAGGCTCCCCCTCGAGTCCCTCAATCCCATGCCCGCCCCGCCGTCGCCGCGCACTTCCATCTCAGCCCGCGTCTTCCCGCCGGCGTCGTACAGCCGCACCGCCGGCAGGTCGTCCTTCTCCACGATGGCGCTCGTCCGCACCTCCCCCTTGCGGTCGAAGAGCATGATTCCCACCGATCCCCGGTCGAGGACGGAGGCGCCGAACCGCTCCACCCCCCTGCCGTCGAAGAGGCCGAGGAGGACCGACTTCTCCGGCGTGGTGACGGCCCGGAAGGCCGGCACCGCCGCACCGGTGTAGAGTTGGAGCCCGGCCGACAGGCCGTTGGAGAGCCCGAGCGTCGCCCGCAGGTTCCCCTCCGCGTCCTTCACGACGAGCGCCGGCTGGCCGAGGAGGGTGGTGCCCACCTCGATCTCCCCGAGGGGGCCGGGGGCCCTGATCCGCAGCGACCCGAAGCCCGGCCCCTGGAGCCCGAGGACGGCCGCCGGCGCCCCCTCCGGCGTGAGCAGGGAGAACTCCGGCTCCCCCGCCCCGCCGCATCCCAGGGTCGCCCGCGTCCGGCCCTCCGCGTCGAGGAGGACGAACCGTTCCGCCTCTACGGTGCGCTCCGCGGGTCGGGCGAGGCCGAGGCCCGCCGCCGCGAGCAGACCGGCGGCCGCGGCCATCCCCGCGCGGCGGAGCCTTCCGCGGGAGGAGCGCAGCGACGCCACCTCCGCTTCCAGCACGGCGAGACGACGCTCCAGGTCCTGCATGGCCATTCCTCCCCCGGGTGGTTCCGGAGGCATCCTGCACCCGTCCACCCTCCAGGGCAAGCGCCCCTTGCAGGGGGGGGGACGCAGGGGGCTACGCTCCCCCGCGGGAAACAGGGAGATGGGCCATGCAGACGGGACCGGGCGTCGTACCGCTCCTCCTCGCCGCGCTCCTCGCCGCCTCCGGTTGCTCCACGCCCTCCCCCCGGCCCGCGCCCGGTCCCGCGCCCTCGAGCACCCCCGCCCCGGACCCCGTCGCGGCCCCGGCGCCTTCCCCCCCGCCGGAGCCTCCCCCCGCCGCCCCCCCCGCCCCGGAGGCGCCCCGCCCCGATCCCGCCGAGGTGGAGGAGATCCTCCGGATGGAGTCGCTCGCGATCCTCTGCGCGAAGGCCGAGGTCGAGGAGCAGGCGGTCCTCCAGGCCGAGGCCGGCGGGGACGCGGGGAGGATGGAGGAGGCGCGCCGCTCCTTCCGGAGGTCCTGCGACGCCCTTCTCGAGGCGGTGGCGGACACGGAGCGCCGCAGCCCCCCCTTCACCCGCGCGGACCTCATGGACCGGTACGTCGACGAGGTGCGCCGCCCCCTCCCGCGCCTCCTGGAGACCAGGAGGCGCCTCGGCGCCGACCCCCGCTGACCCCGGTCACGCCGGCGGGGCGCAAAATATAGACATTCCTCTATCCCC
The DNA here is from genome assembly GCA_023150535.1 of Planctomycetota bacterium. Classification (GTDB taxonomy): domain Bacteria; phylum Planctomycetota; class JAJSAM01; order JAJSAM01; family JAKLKS01; genus JAKLKS01. The sequence continues at coordinate 5,468 of JAKLKS010000138.1, read as the reverse complement.
TCGTCCATGATCCCCCGCGTGAAGCGCATCGCCTCCTCCGACCCCTGCTGCCTCCCTCCCCCCCGGGGCCGCCCCCTCCGCGCGCCCGCCCGCCGCCGCCTCGTCGCCGCGCTGAAGGCGCTGGCCGACCCGACGCGCCTGGAGATCTTCCGCGCCGTGGCGCTCCGCCCGGAACCGGTCTGCGTCTGCGAGATCACCGCCCGGTTCCGCGTCTCCCAGCCCACCATCTCCTACCACCTCAAGGTCCTCCGCCGCGCCGGCCTCGTCACCGTCTCCCGCCGCGGCGTCTGGGCCTACTACGCCCCCGGCCCCGGCGGCCTCGCCTCCCTCCGCGCCCTCCTCGACGAGGCCCCGAAGGAGGCCTCCGGCCCCGCCCCCTGACGCCCCCCCGCCGCCATGACATAGATGTCTCTCTATCAAAGTCCGCCGCGCCCGCGAAAGGAGCCTCCCGTGACCGCCTCCCCGAAGCCGAAGGCCGCCGACCTCCGCGCCGCCGTCCGCGACCACTACGCCGCCCGCGCCCGGGACGTCCTCTCCGGGGCCCCGACCTCCTGCTGCTCCGGCCCCTCGTCCTGCGCCGGGGGGGCGAAGGACCCCATCACCCGGGACCTCTACGACTCCATCGAGACCGGCGGCCTCCCCCCCGACGCCCTGGCCGCCTCCCTCGGCTGCGGCAACCCGACGGCGCTCGCCGAGCTCCGCCCCGGCGAGCGGGTGCTCGACCTCGGGAGCGGCGGCGGCATCGACGTGCTCCTCTCCGCGCGCCGCGTGGGCCCGGAGGGCTTCGCCTACGGCCTCGACATGACCGACGAGATGCTGGCCCTGGCCGAGCGCAACCGCGCCGCCGCGGGGGCGGAGAACGTGGAGTTCCTCAAGGGGACCATCGAGGAGATCCCGCTCCCCGACGGGGCGGTGGACGTGATCGTCTCCAACTGCGTCGTCAACCTCTCCACCGACAAGGCCCGCGTCCTGCGGGAGGCCTTCCGCGTGCTCTCCCCGGGCGGGCGCTTCGCCGTGTCGGACATCGTGGTGCGGGGCGCCCTCCCCCCGGCCGTCCGCGCCAGCATGGCCGCCTGGGCCGGGTGCGTGGCCGGGGCGCTCGAGGAGAGGGAGTACCTCCGCCTGCTGCGGGAGGCCGGGTTCGAGGACGCGGAGGTCCGGGTGACCCGGACCTTCGGGCGGGACGACCTGCTGGAGGCCGCGGGGGCCGCGGCCGCCCCCGCCCCGGAGGACCTCCTCGCCGGGTGGGACCCCTCCCGCGGGACCCTCGTCAGCGCCTTCGTCCGGGCGCGCAAGCCCGGGAGGGCCTGACCGTGGACGGGACCGCCCGCCGCCTCGGCCTCCTCGACCGGTACCTGACCCTCTGGATCTTCCTCGCCATGGGGGCGGGGATCCTGCTGGGCTGGGCGGCGCCGGGGGTGGTGCCGATGCTCGACCGCATGAGCGTCGGCACCACCTCGATCCCCATCGCCGCCGGGCTCATCCTCATGATGTACCCCCCGCTGGCGAAGGTGCGGTACGAGGAGATGGGGCGGGTCTTCCGCGACCCGAAGGTGCTGGCGCTGTCGCTCCTCCAGAACTGGGTCCTCGGCCCGATCCTCATGTTCCTGCTGGCGGTGGCGTTCCTGCGGGACCGGCCGGAGTACATGCAGGGCCTCATCCTCATCGGCCTCGCCCGCTGCATCGCCATGGTCATCGTCTGGAACGACCTCGCGGAGGGGGACCCGGAGTACTGCGCGGGGCTCGTGGCCTTCAACTCCGTCTTCCAGATGCTCCTCTTCCCCGCCTACGCCTTCCTCTTCCTGACCGTCCTCCCGGGGTGGCTCGGGCTCGAGGGGAGGGTCGTGGACATCACCATCGGGGAGATCGCCGCGAGCGTCTTCCTCTACCTCGGCGTGCCCTTCCTCGCGGGCCTCGGGACGCGCCTGTGGCTGCGGCGGGCGAAGGGGGACGCCTGGTACCGGGAGCGGTTCCTCCCCCGCATCGGGCCGGTGACGCTCGTGGCGCTGCTGTTCACCATCGTGGTCATGTTCTCCCTCAAGGGGGAGGCCATCGTCGCCCTCCCGGTGGACGTGCTCCGCATCGCGCTCCCGCTGGTGATCTACTTCGGCGCGATGTTCCTCCTCTCCTTCCTGCTGTCCCGGAAGGCCGGCGCCGACTACCCGCGGGCGGCGACGCTCTCCTTCACGGCGGCGTCGAACAACTTCGAGCTGGCCATCGCGGTGGCGGTGGCGACCTTCGGCATCCACCACGGGGCGGCCTTCGCCGCGGTCATCGGGCCCCTCGTCGAGGTGCCGGTGCTCATCGGGCTCGTGGGGGTGTCGCTGCGGATCCGGGAGCGGTGGTTCGCCGGGAGGGAGGGGTGAGTGTCTCGTAAGGTGATACTCTTCGTCTGCGTCCACAACGCCGGCCGGTCCCGGATGGCGGCGGCCTTCGCGCGGATGCTCGGCGGGGACCGGGTGGAGGTCCGCTCCGCGGGGTCGGCGCCGGGGGAGCGGGTCCACCCGGGCGTCGTCGCGGCCATGGCGGAGGTCGGCGTGGACCTCTCCGCGGAGCGGCCGGAGCGGCTGGACGCGGGGATGGTCCGGGAGGCGGACGCCGTCGTCACCATGGGCTGCGGCGACGCCTGCCCGGTGTTCCCCGGGAAGCGGTACGAGGACTGGAAGGTGGAGGACCCCGCGGGGAAGGGGATCGCGGAGGTCCGCCCCATCCGCGAGGAGATCCGCAGGAGGGTGGAGGCGCTCCTCAGGGACCTCGGGGCGGCCTGAGGTCCACCGGCCGGGTGCGACCACTGGCGGATCTCCCTACCTCCCGCCCTCCCCCGCCCCCCATCGTGATCCCGATCAGTACCGAACCCGACCCGTTTTCGTCAACCTGACGAACTCGGACCGGGTTCTTCCCTGTCCCGGGTCGGCATCCGCCCTGATCGGGTGCGGTTCGTGCCTCACTCACCCCCCGTGACGAATCTGGGTCGGGTTCGGTACCGTCAGGGTCGGGTTCGGTACCGTCAGTGACGAATTCGGGTCGGGTTCGGTACCGTCATCAGGTTCGGTACCGCCGTGACGATTTTGGGTCGGGTTCGGTACCGTCATCCTATCGTGGTCGCGGGCATGGGCTCCCGCGCGGCGGAGGGCGCGGGTCCTCCCCTGCCCGGGTCCGGCGACGGGGGACGGGACGGATGGCCTCCACGGAAGCGCGGTCCGCGCGGGCCGGCGACGCCTGGGGCGGGTTCGCCTCGATGCTCGTCGCCCTCCCCACGGCCATCGCCTACGGCGTCGCGGTCTGGTCCGTCCTCGGCGACCCCGCCCGGGGCGCCCTCTACGGCGTGGCCGGGGCCGTGGCGCTCGGCATCGTCGCCCCCATCGTCGGAGGATCCCCGCGCCTCATCTCCTCCCCCTGCGGACCGGCCTACGTGCTCCTGGCGGCCCTGGCCGCCGACCTCCTGGCCGGGAGCCGGGGTGCCCCCCCCCTGCCGCCGGAGAAGGTGGGGGCCCTCCTCGCCGTGGTGGCCGTCGCCACGGGGGGGCTCCAGCTCCTCTACGGGATCCTCGGGGGCGGCCGCCTCATCAAGTACATCCCCTATCCCGTCGTCTCCGGCTACCTGAGCGGCGTCGGCATCTACATCCTCTGGGGGCAGGTCCCGAAGCTCCTCGGCCTCCCCAAGGGGACCGGCGCCTGGACGGGCCTGCGGAACCCCTCCGCCTGGAGCCTCCCCTGCCTCGGCATCGGCGCGGCCACCGCGGCCGCCATGGTGCTCGGCCCGAGGATCACGAGGAAGGTGCCCGGCGTCGTCATGGGCCTCGCGGGGGGGCTGCTCGCCTACCTCGGCTTCGCCCTCGGCGACCCGGCCCTGCGCACCCTGGAGGGGAACGGCCTCGTCATCGGGTCCCTCGGCGGCGGGGGGGCGGGGGAGCTCCTCTCGGCGGCGGCGGGGGCGTGGCGGTCGGCGAAGACCCTCGGGCTGGAGGACCTCGACCTCGCCCTGGTCCCCGCGGTGACCCTCTCCGTCCTCCTCTCCATCGACACCCTGAAGACCTGCGTGGTCGTGGACGCCATGACCCGGTCCCGGAGCGATTCCAACCGGGTCCTCCGCGGCCAGGGGGCGGGGAACCTACTGTCGGCCCTCTTCGGAGGCATGCCCGGCGCGGGGACCATGGGGGGCACCCTCGTCAACCTCACCTCCGGCGGGACCTCGCGGCTCTCCGGGATCCTCTCCGGCGTCCTCGCCCTGGCCGCCTTCGCCGCCCTCGCCGGGGTCATCGCCTGGGTGCCCGCCGCCGCCCTGGCCGGGATCCTCGCGGTCGTCTCCTTCCGGATGATTGACCGCCACAGCATCGACCTGCTGCGCAACCCCAACACGGTGCTCGACTTCCTGGTGGTGGCGGCGGTCGTCCTCACGGCGGTGACGACGAGCATGATCGCGGCCAGCGGCGTGGGCCTCGCCCTCTCCATCCTCCTGTTCATCCGCGAGCAGATCCAGGTGTCGGTCGTCCACCGGAAGGTGCGCGGGGACCAGGTCTCCTCCAAGAGGGACCGCCTCCCCGCGGAGCGGGACTACCTCCGGTCCCGGGGGGCGGAGACGGTCGTCTGCGAGCTCCAGGGGACGCTCTTCTTCGGGACGACCGACCAGCTCCTCACCATCCTCGACGAGGACCTGCGGACCTGCCGCCACCTGGTGCTCGACCTCCGGCGCGTGCAGTCCATGGACTACACCGCGGCCCACATCCTCGACCAGATCGAGTCGACGCTCCGGGACCGGGGGGCCCGGCTCCATTTCACCCACCTGCCCGGGACCCTCTCCTCCGGGAAGGACCTCAAGGGCTGGCTGGAGAGCATGGGGCTCGTCTCCCGCGAGCGGAACGTCCTGGTCTTCGACGGGATGCACGAGGCGCTGGAGTGGATCGAGGACCGGGTGCTGGCGGAGGCCGGCCTCGGGAGCACCGGGGCGGAGCCGCCGCTGGCGCTGGAGGAGTTCGACCTCTTCCGGGAGTTCAAGGCGGATTCCCTGCGCATCCTCCGGGAGGCAGCCGAGGAGCGGCGCGTCCTCGCCGGGGAGAAGGTGTTCGCGCAGGGGGAGCCGGGGGCGGGCCTCCTCCTCATCCGCAAGGGGACCGTCCACATCCGGATGCCGCTCGAGGGCGGCCGCCACAAGCACCTCGCGACCTTCGCCCGGGGCTCCTTCTTCGGCGACATGGCCTTCCTCGACCGGTCCCCCCGCTCCGCGGACGCCGTGGCCGTGGAGGACACCGACCTCTACCTCCTGTCGCGGGACCGGTTCGACGCCCTCTCCCACACCCACCCGCGCGCCGGGGCCATGCTCTTCGCGCGCCTCGCGCGCATCCTCGCGGAGAGGCTCCGGAGGACCGACGCGGAGCTGCGGGCGCGGGAGGAGGCCTGACCGGGGGGGGCAGGGGCGGGCGGCGATTTCCTCCCCGGGGGGCCTTCCTCCGGTAGGAAGGAGCCATGAA
>JAKLKS010000137.1:8084-11256 GCA_023150535.1 Planctomycetota bacterium | reverse complement strand
CCCCCCGCGAGACGGGAGCTGGGGAAGGCGAGGCACCGGAGCGGAAGCGCCCTCGCAGGACTCGGGGGGAGGAACGGCGGAAGGGGGGGGACTTTCCCGGCGGACGACCTGGAGGAAGGGGGGCGCCATCGAACCCCTCCCGGATCCACGCTCCCCGCCGGGGAAATCCATTCCGGGTCCCGAGGGTCCCCCCCTCCGCCGGTCCCCGCCGGCCCCTCCGCCCCCGCCGTGGTTGTTCCAACGCTCCCGTATCGCGTCGGCCGATCCGTCCCGGCCGACGCGAGACGGGAGCCCCGCGCCGACCACGGAGGCGCGGCACCGCGGGAGAAGGAGCCCACGAAGGCGGGGCGGGAGGCCGGCGCGAAAGGAAGCGCGAGCCCCCCGCCCCGCCCTACTTCGTCCCCCCTCCCGCGGGCGCCTTCGGCCGCCCGAGGTCGAAGACGTACCGGACGAGGGCCTCCATCTGCTTCTCCGCGTCGTCCCCGTAGAACCTCCGCGGGGCGTCCTCCGGGGTCGGCGAGAGGAGGGCCCCCTTCTCCGGGTCCCAGGCCCAGAAGGCGGGCATCTTGGTGCCCTTCTGGACGGCGCCCGGGTTGCGGAGCCAGAGGCGGACCCAGTCGGGCCGCAGCCGGTCGAAGGTGAGGTTGAGGTCGGGGGCGAAGGCGCTCGGCGGCGGCCCCTCCTGCACCCCGCCCTTCGTGGGGTGGCACTTCGCGCACTCCAGGGACTGGAAGAAGGCCTTCGCCTCCTCCTTCTCCCCGTCGGACAGCGGCGCCGCCTTCGCCTCGCCGAACTCGAAGGGGAAGGGGACCCGGTCCGCGGCGGCGAAGCCGTGGACAAGGGCGTTCAACTCCGCCTCGGAGTAGGGGAAGGTCGGCATCCGCACCTTGAGCCAGTACCGGAGCCCCATCTCCCCGGGGTCGCGCAGGAACCGGAACAGCCAGGAGGCCTGCACCTTGAACCCCTCCCCCACCTCGGCGACGTCCCGGGGGTGGGGGTGGCGGACCCTCTCGTGCTTCGACCGCTCCGCGGGCGGCTTCGCGAGTTCCGCGAGGCGGATCCCCCGCTCCTCCGCCACCCGGTCCCGGGCCGCGGGAACGAGGCTCGATTCCCCGCCCAGCGTCGGCGGCCAGGCGTCCCGGTTCTCGTAGCCGTCCTCGTCGAGGATCCAGGGCCGGATGTCGCCGCCCCGGGGCCGCGTCTCCCGGGTCTGGTCGGGGAGGACCACCCGCTCCTGCGCCATGGTGTGGCAGCCGTAGCAGTTGTACTGGCGCGCGACCCAGCGCATCCGCTCCGCCGCGACGTCCTCGGGCCCGCGGATCGGCCGCCGCTTCGGGGCGACCTCCCCCACCTGGAGGGACATCAGGTAGGTGACGACCGCGTCCGCCTCGTCCTCCGTGAAGTGGAAGTTCGGCATGAGGAGCTTCTCGTGGGGCTGCTTCGTCACCCCGGCGTCGAAGACCCGCGGGTTGAGGAGCTTGAGGTTCGCCCACTCGGGCTTGCGGTGGGGCAGGAGCCGCGCCCCCCACTTCTCCGCGTAGGTCGCCACCGCCGCGGGGTCCTTCATGAGGCCGAAGTCGAGCCGGTCCACGTCCTTGGAGCCCCAGCCCTCGTTCCCGCCGAGCTGGGTCCCGATGCGGTCGGCCTTCTCGAAGCCCCGGATCTCGTGGCAGCCGAAGCAGGAGTACTTCGTGATGGCGCGCTTCCCCACCACCTTGAGGCGGTCCCGGGGGGAGAGCCTCTCCACGAAGGCGGAGGGGTCCCCGCCGGCCTCGGGCAGGAGGCGCGCCGCCTCGATGGCGAGGTCCCGCACCATGCCCTCCACGGGCGGGGGCGGCTGGTCCTTCTCCCAGGCCTCGTCCTTCAGGGTCTCGAGGTAGGCGGCGAGGTCGGCCGCCTCGGCCACCGTGAGCCGGAGCGAGGGCATCCGCGTCCCGTGCCAGTAGTCGGAGGGGTTGCGCAGCCAGTGGAAGAGCCAGTCCCGGCCGACCTTGGAGCCGACGGTGGAGAGGTCGGGCCCGAAGCCGTTCCCCGGGCCGCCCTCGGGCCGGGGGAAGTCCTTCACCGAGTGGCAGGCGAGGCAGCCGACGCCGGACTCGGCGCTCCCGAAGAGCGCCTTCCCGTTCTCGGCGTTCCCCTCGATGCGCGGGGTGGGGCGCTCCCAGGGCTCGGAGGCGTCCCAGAGGTAGGCGGTGATGCCCCAGACCTCGGTGCGGGTGCGGAGGTCGTAGTCGACGCCCGTGAGGGGGTCGGACCCGCTGTTGTTCGGCTGGCCGAAGAACCGCGGCATGGAGGTCGTCGGGCGGAGGGCCTGCGGGTTCCAGATCCACTTCCAGGCGTCCCCCTCGCTCTTCCACTTGGAGGCGATGCGCCCGAGGTGGGGGCCGGTCTTGCGGGCGGCGGTGGCCAGGGCCGCGGCCTTCTCGTCGGCGTGGGGGATCTCGCCGAGCCACTTGTCGAGGCCGGGGACGGCGTAGCCGTCGAGCTTGTGGCAGCCGAAGCAGCCCTTCTCCTCCACCAGCCGCTGGCCCCGGTTCCACTTCGGGGCCATGGGGATCTCCTTGGCGAAGGAGTCCGCGGGCCGCGTCGCCGCCGGGTCCCTGTGGCACTTGGCGCAGGAGGCCTCGACGTGGTTCAGGGGCAGCATGGGGAAGGTCCAGGATTCCCCGCGGTGCCAGTGGTGCTTCTCCTTCCACTCCGCCTCCTTCTCGGGGGTGTCGGGCGTGTGGTAGGCGTCGTTGAAGGAGAGCCCCCAGCCCTGCCCGTCGTGGCAGACGGTGCAGCCGACCTGCCCGACGGAGTGCTTCGAGACCGAGGAGACGAAGAGCTCCGGCCTCGGGTGGGTGCGGAACACCTTCTCCGGCGTGTTCTCGGCGGTGAAGAGGGGGGTCACCTCCCCCGTCTCGGGGTCCACCTTCACCTTGTCGATGCCGGTGTGGCAGGTCATGCAGCGGTCGACCCGCTGGACCTGGGCGAAGTTGTAGTCCACCGTGAGGTCGGGGTGGACCGTCTGGGCGATCTTCGTGACGGGGGCGACGAAGTCGAGCAGCGGGGCGTCGCGCAGGCCCTTGGCGATCCAGGAGTCGATCTTCCGCCGGGCGCCGGCGACGCCGGCGATCTCGAGCAGCCTGCCCGCCCGGGCCTCCCGGGCCGCCACCGGGCCGAGGAGCGC
>JAKLKS010000137.1:0-8074 GCA_023150535.1 Planctomycetota bacterium | reverse complement strand
CCAGGGCCTGCTTCCGCGCGGCGTGGGCGTCCATCCTCGCGTGGGCCTCGGCCTCCCGCTGGAAGGTCTCCTTCCACTTCCGCGTCGCCTCCTCCGCCTCGTGGACGTGCCCGAGGGCCTTCGCGTGGTCCATGGAGAAGCGGTGCTCGTCCACGAGGGCCTGGAGGGTGCGCTGCTCCTGCTCGGCCTCGAAGCGCGCGTCCTCGGCCTCCTTCACGAGGGCCTCGATGCGGGCCTTCTCCGCGAGGAGCTCCGGCGTCCGCAGCTTCTCCGCCCGCTCCTCGTACTCCCGGGCCGCCAGCGCCGCGCCGGGGGCGAAGTCCGCCTCGGTCCGGGAGGCCTCCAGGGCCCCCTCGAACCCGAAGTCGTCGAGGTCGGCGCCGCCCGCGGCGCCGCCGGCGAAGAGCAGGCGATCGCGGATCGCCGCCGCGCCCGGGGGGATCGCGCCCTCCGCCGCCCCTCCCGCGGCCGCCGCCTCCGCGCGGGCCCGCTCGAGGCCGTGGAAGGCCTCCTGGTAGCCCTTCCACTCGCGGTCGTAGTGGTCCGCCAGGATGGCGGCCGCGCCCGCGGCCAGCGCCAGCAGCGCCGACACGGCGAACCAGGCGTTGATGCGCGCCGGGTTGTAGAACCTGTCCTCGGGAGTCTGCACCCTGGGCTCCTCTGTCAGAACGGCGTCACACGTTGTAGTTCTTGATGGCGATGAGGTACTTCAGGTTCACCGCCCACCGCAGGACCATCTTGATGGGCAGGAGCGCCATGAACAGCAGCAGGTGCATCAGGATGTTGTAGCGGACGAAGCCGAGCTGCTGGAACAGGCCGCGGAGCTTCGTGAAGGCGAGAAGCGGGGGGATGGCGGCGAAGTAGCCCGCCACGAGCAGCAGCCCCGGGGCCTCGCGGATGTACCAGGCCTCCGGCAGCGGCCTCCCCAGCCAGTGGATCCAGAAGTACTCCGAGAGGTTGACGTTCGTGAGGGCCACGACCTTGTGGGAGTCCCACCGCTCGAAGGGTCCGAAGAAGTTCCAGTTGGGGCCCCGCAGGAAGGCCCCGTAGAGGATGAGGACCACCCAGAGGATGAGGAAGCCGAAGAGGAACATGGAGATGGCGAACTTCCGCTCGGCGAAGGTGTAGTAGCCGTTCCCCTTCGGGTTGGGGTCGATGTAGGGGATGGCCATGAGCCCCACGATGATGAGGCCGGGGAGGACGACGCCCGCGAGCCAGGGGTCGAAGTAGACGAGCATCTCCTGGAGGGCGAGGAAGTACCAGGGCGCCTTGGCCGGGTTGGGCGTCTTCGAGGCGGAGGCCGGCGGCTCCAGCGGCGCCTGCAGCTGCCAGGCCCAGACGAGCAGCAGCGCGCTCACCAGCAGGAGGCAGACGAACTCCGAGAAGACGAGGTCGGGCCAGGTGTAGACCTTCTGCGAGCCCTCCTCCGCCTCGGCGGGGGGGAGGCCCTTCTCCGCGCGCTCGTCGTTGATGGCGGCCTTGCGCAGGGAGAGCCAGGTGAAGAAGGCCACGGTCCCCAGCATGAGGGGGATGGGGATGTTGTCCGGCTTCCCCAGGGCGTTGTGGACGAGGTTCTCGTCCATGGCCCCGAAGACCAGCGCGGCCAGCATCAGGGCCCCGATGGCCCCCGCGATCTGCGGACGGGTGACCACCCGGTACCACTTGAGCAGGGCCAGGAACAGGGCCACGGAGATCGTGAGGAAGATCGCCGGGTCCGACAGCGCGTTCAGGAAGTGCTTGAAGCCTTCCATCCGATGCCCTCTCCGATGTCCGTTTCCGCTTCCTCGTCCGAGGCCGGCCCCTCCCGGGGACCGGCTACATGGGCCCGCTGATGCCCCCGTCCTTGCGCACGCGCCAGAAGTGGACCGCCATGAGGATGACGGCCGCGAAGGGGATGGCGATGCAGTGGAGCACGTAGAACCGGAGCAGCGTCGCCTCCCCGACGAACCGCCCCGAGAGCAGCGCGAAGCGGATGTCGGACCCCGCCGTCACGAGGGAGATGTCCCCGATCTTCAGCAGCTCCGCGCCGGGGCCCTCGTGCCCGATGACCGGGTGGGCGCGGGCCATGTTGGTGCCGACGGTGACCGCCCAGATGGCGAGCTGGTCCCAGGGGAGGAGGTACCCGGTGAAGGAGAGGAGCAGGGTGAGGAGCAGGAGCACCACCCCCACGTTCCAGTTGAACTCCCGCGGCGGCTTGTAGGAGCCGGTCATGAAGACCCGGTACATGTGCAGCCACACCGAGAGGACCATGGCGTGGGCCCCCCACCGGTGCAGCTCGCGCATGATGCCGAGGGGCGTGTCCTGCCGCAGCGAGACGATGTCGTTGAAGGCCTTGTCCGCCGTCGGGTGGTAGTAGAACATCAGGAGGATGCCGGTGACCGTGAGGGCGAGGAAGAGGAAGAAGGTGATCCCGCCCATGCACCAGGTGTAGGACATCCGCACGCCGGAGGTGCGCGTCTTCACGGGGTGGAGGTGGAGGAAGACGTTGCTCGCCACCGCCATGGCGCGGTTGCGGTGGGTGGTCGGCGGGCCGTGGCGGAAGATGGACCGCCAGACCTGCGACTTCCGTATCTCCTCGCCCGTCTTCTTCAGGATGGACATCCGTCGGTTCTCCGCTGTGGGGACGACGCCGCGCGACCTCTCAGGCCCGGAAGGACACGAAGGAGGCCGGGTCCTCCCACTGGCCCGCCTCGAACAGGAACTTCCGGTTCTTGTCCACGAGGAGCTGGCCGTCGTCGTCGATCTTGATGGCCGCGCGCTCCAGGGGGCGCGGGGCCGGCCCCTCGAAGTTCACCCCGCTCGCGTAGAAGCCCGACCCGTGGCAGGGGCACTTGAACTTGCTCTCGCCGGAGAGCCAGTTGGGCGTGCACCCCAGGTGGGTGCACACGGCGATGAGGGCGTAGATCTGCTCGTCGTTCCGGCAGATCCAGACCCCGTACTCGCTCTTGTAGGTCTCCGAGACGCCCATGGCGATGGTGGCGGGGAAGCCGACCTTGAACTGCTGGGGGGGCTCGAAGGTGACGTTGGGGAAGAGGAAGCGCACGACCCCCGCCCCCATGGCCGCCGTGGCGCCGACGAAGGCGGCCCAGCCCGCCGCGAGCGAGAGGGCCGACCGGCGGTCGATGCCGCCCTCCGCCGCCTCCGCCGCCTTCCCGTCCTCCGCCATGGTCCGCCTCCCCTGCCCGCTAACGCGCCGCGACCCAGGTCCGCGCCTCGACCGGCCCCCGCTCCCGGATCTCCGCGTCGAGGAGGTCCCGGGTCCTGAGCGCCCAGTCCCTCACGGCGGGGCTCCGCTCGTCCTCCGACGCCAGGGCGCGGACCCCCTCGATCATCGAGCGGTCCTTCAGGCGCCAGGCCGCGGAGAGGGCGTTGAGGACCACCCTCTCCTCGATCTCCCCCGGCGTGGCCGGGTCGCTCCCGGAGGCCGCCAGCAGGGCGGGCAGCCCGCCGCCGTCGCCGGTCTCGAGGTGGGCGCGGACGTAGTCCCGGTGGAGGAGCTGCCAGACGAGGTCCGCCCCCTCGGTCCGCCCGAGCCGGGCGAGGCCGAAGGCGGCGTTCCAGCGCACGTCGGCGGCGGGGTCGGCGAGGGCCCGGACGAGGGCCTCCCGGGCGGGGGCCGCCGCGGGCTCCGGGGCCTTCTCGCAGAGGAGGGCCGCGGCGAAGACCGCCATGGTCCGGACGCCGGGGTCGAGGTCCGCGGTCCGCGCGGCGACCCCCGGGAGGGCGGCCGGGTCTCCCAGCTCCGCCAGGGCCGCCAGCACGTGGAGGCGGACGTCGGGGTTGCCGTCGGAGAGGGCCTCCTCCAGCACCGGTCGGGCGGCCTCCGCGGGGGCGCGGGCCAGGAGCCGGGAGAGGAACTGCACGACGCGGGGGTCGTCCCCCTCGGCCCGGGCCCGTCCGAATGCGTCGGAGACGGCGTGGACGAGCCGGGGATCGGCGCGGAGGTCCACCTCGCCCCGGGCGACCTGGTTGGCGAGGTCCTGGGCCGCCTGCCAGCGGGCGTTCTTGCCCCCGGCGGCGACGCGGTCCACCAGCTCGTCGGTGGTCGGCGCGGCGCGGCGGACGACGGCGCCGAGGCCGGCGAAGACCGCGATGGAGACGGAGACGAGGACGAGGGGGACGACGAAGAACCGCAGAAGGACCGGGAGGAACCCGGTGGAGCGGACCTCCGTCTCGACCCCCGGGGCGCGGAAGGTCGGCGCCCCTCCGCCGGGGGCGGGGGGGACGGTGTCGGGGCCGTTCGGAGGTGCCTGGGTCATGCCTGCGGGGGTCGCCTGGGCGAGGGGGAATCCGAGCCGCCGGAGGGAGCGGGGAGCGGACCGCCGTCGCGCGCTTCCTTCCCCCCCGGGGCGGAGCGGGATGATACCCGTCGTGCCGGGGCGGGGGTTGAAGAATCGAAAGGAGGTGCGGGGCGCTTGACCCGGCGTCAGGAAGCAGCCTGATCAGTATCGAACCCGACCCGTTTCCGTCATCCCTCCCCGGCGGGGGGATGCCCTCCCCCGCTCCCGGCTACCTCGACAGGAGGACCTCCAGCGGGTCGAGCCCGGTCCCCGCCGTCCTCCAGCCCGCCAGGAACTCCGACCCGGTGCCGCGGAAGAGGAGGCAGGGTTCGGTGTAGGACGCCCCCGTCGCGGCCGGGACGATGTCCTTCCAGGCCGGAGTGCCGAGCCCCGAGGACCCCGTGGTCACCGGGAGCCTCGCCAGGGCGATCCGGGAGGACCCGGAGGCCCCGGCCCCCACGGCGTGGGCCACCCTCCAGCCCCCCGTCGAGGGGGCCGGGTCGAAGGAGACCGCCGGGGAGGCGGCGTCCTCGGAGGAGGTCTGCTCCAGCGTCGTCACCGAGGAGCCGACCCGGGCGCGGGAGGTCGCGTCCACGAGGTACCCGCGGACGTCCCGGTTGCCCGCGGCCCCTCCGTACTCCCAGGCCACGAGGAACCGGTTCGAGGCGGGGTCGTAGGCGAGGGAGGGGTTCGTCTCGTCCTTGGCGTTGACGTCCCCGAGGTTCGTCACGCTCCCCCTCGCCACCGGGCCGGCCGTGAAGTCGTCGTCGAAGAACCGGGCCCGGACGTCCTTCCCGCTGTCGGGGGGGATGTCGCCGCCGCCGGAGCCCACCTCCACGACGTCGAGCTCGTAGGCGACGAGGTACTCGTCGGTGCCGGAGGAATAGGCCACGTCCGGCTGGTCGTCGATGTCGGGGATCGTCGCGCTCCCCCCGGGGGTCGATGCGGTGTGGGTGGTCTCGATGAGCTTCCCGGAGGAGACGATTCCGGCACTGATGTACCCCCCGAAATCCTGAACTTCCACCACCGCGTGGTAGATGTCCGGAGCCGAGGACCGGTCCCAGGCCCAGACCACCAGCCACTCCGTCCTCTCGGGGTTCCAGGCCACCCGGGGCCGGCCGACGGTTCCCGCCGAGCCGTTGAAGAGGACGAGCGCGCTCTCCTGGGTCGAGTTGAGCGTCCCGTTCCGGTTGACGAACTGGGACCGGATGCCGACGGGGTTGGACTCCGCCTCGGGGTCGGCCCAGGCGTAGACCACGAGCCAGACGTCGTCCGCCGCCGAGTAGGACACCGCCGGGTCGGACTGGCTCTCCGTCGAGGAGGCGTCCCCCGAGAGCGAGGTGATCTCGATCACCGACCCCAGCGGGGCCCCCGTCGTCGCCGAGAACCGCTGGGCCCGTACGTCCTTCTGGCCCGCCGATTCCACCGTGTAGGCGACGAGGTACTCCCCGTCCTCCGGGTTGTAGCCGACCGCCGGCCGCCCCGCGACCGTCACCCCCGAGGCCGCCGACCGCCGCCCGAGGATGGCCATGGCCCCGGGCAGGACCTCGCTGCCGCCGTCGGGGTTGGTCACCCGCAGGTCCTGCGCCCCCACGGGGGCCCCGACGAAGGAGAGGTCCATGGTGAGGGTCGTGCCGCCCCCGCCCACGGTCTCCCCCGTCCCGAGGACCGTGGGGATCCCGGCCTGCTCGAGGTTGGCCTGCGCCGTGGGGACCATGTCGCTGCCCGTCACGACGACCCCCGCGGCCGTCTCCCCCTGGAAGCCCCGGGTGAGGGACAGGGAGGCGACCCGCGGCGCCCGCGCGACGACGAAGGGGAAGGAGGAGTTGACGGTGCCCCCGTCGGTGTTGGCGGCACGGAGGGTCCAGATCCCGGACTCCTTCGACCTCAGGTCGAAGGTGGCCGTGAAGGAGGTGGAGGTCAGGTTCGTGACCACCCCGGGGACGTCGGCCTGGCCGTCCCTCCAGAGGGCCGCGACGAGCCCCGTCTCGAAGGCGACCCCCGTGACCGCCACGGAGCGGGCAGCGTCGTTGTCGTGCCCGAGGAGCGGCGTCATCCCCGAGATCCGGGGCCCCGCGTCCACCGTGAGCGCGGCGGGGAGCGTGCGCGTCCCCCCGTCGGGGTTCGTGACGATGACGTCGAAGGTCCCGAGGGGGGCGTTGAGCAGCGGCAGGGAGACCGACGCGGAGGTGTCCGTCACCGCGCCCACGATCCCCCCGACGGTGCTGCCGCCGCCGGAGGGCCGCACCGCCACCGCCATCCCGGCCTGGAAGCGACTGCCGGTGACCGTGAAGGGGTGGCTCCCGTTGTCGAAGCCGAGCGTCGGGGTGATCCCCGTCGGGATGGGGGTCGGCCGCACGGCGAACCCGCCCGGGATCCGCCCCTCCCCGCCCGAGGGCACCGTCACGACGAGGTCGTAGGACCCCGCCGCCGCCCCCGCGAGGTCGATGTCGAAGCCGAGGATCTGGTCGTTGTAGCGGGTGGTCGCGGAGGCCGCCACCGTCCCCCCCTCCCCCTCGATGCGCACCGCGGCGCCGGGGGTGAAGAAGTCCCCGGTCACGGCGATGGAGGCGTAGGGCAGGTTGTCGAAGCCCTGGGCCGGGTCCACCGAGTCCACGAAGGGGTCCACGAGGAGGTCGTCGTCCTCCACCTTCTCCGCCTTCACCTTGGGGAACTTGAGCTTGAGGGAGAGGACCCCGTAGTCCCCCAGGGTCGAGGTCTGCGTGCTGATGGCCAGCGTGTAGGTCCCGAGGTCGGGCAGGGAGACGTTGGAGTACTGGTCGTACTTGGTGGTGGCCTTGTGGGTTGCTCCGTCGAGGGGGACGTCCTCCCCAGAGGGCCCCCGCAGGAAGGAGATCCTCGGGGCGAGGGTGCTCTTCTTCGCGGCCGAGAGCTTGGCGGTGAGGAGCGCGCCGGGGACCCCGCCGAAGGTGAACAGCGTCGGGGGATCGCCCGCGACGAAGCCCTCCCAGGACCCCTTGGTGAGGGGCTTCAGCTTGATCTTGAGGGAGTAGGTCCCCGGGGCGGCGGGCCTCAGGCGGAGGAAGTGGGTGCCGGACTGCTCGAGGACGATCTTCTTCGCCTTCGCCGACGCCCCCTTGGAGTCCTTGACGACGAGGTCCTCGGCCCCCTCGTGGAGGGTCCGGTCGGGGTTCAGGAGGTCGAAGTCCGCCCCGGAGCCGGCGGGCATCCGGAGGTCGACGTCGAGGAGGGTCCCCTCCGCCGCGTCCACGGGGACGACCTCGAGGACCCCCGCCTCGATGGTCCCGGTCAGGGTGTCGCCGGACTCGAGGGACTCCATCTCCCCGGCGGGAGCGGCGGCGGCCCCCGCGAGGAGGAGGGCCGGGGCGAGGAGGGCGCGGAGGGCGGTTCTCATGGGCGTCTCCAGGGTGGTTCCGGGGCGCGGCGGCTGGAGGAGTCCGGGAGGGCCGGATCTCCTCGGAGAATCCCCTCGCCACGACTTTCCCGCGAAGCCCCCATCCTAACCGGCGCCGCCGCCGGGACCACGGGATCCGCCGGACCGTTCCAATGGCCGCGATGACCCTCCGCCCCCCCCGGCCCGCCCCCGCCCTCCCCGGGCTCCTCCTCGGCCTCCTCCTCGCCGCCGCCCCCGCGGCCGCGGCCCCGGGGGAGGAGCCGGCCCCGGCCCCTCCCCCCGGCCCCCCGCCCCCCGCGGCGCCCGAGCCGCCGGCGGAGGACCGGGAGGACCCCTCCCCCCCCGCCGCCCGCCGTCCCGTGACCTCCCTCGGGGAGGCCTGGAACCGCTTCGAGGCCCAGCAGGACGTCCCGCTCTC
>JAKLKS010000136.1 GCA_023150535.1 Planctomycetota bacterium | reverse complement strand
GGTTCCCCCCTCGACGAGGCCGACGCCCTCCGCGCCGGCCCCCCTCCCGCCCGCCGCCGCGCCCTGGAGATCTACCGCGGCCACCGCGCCCGCCTCGACGCCCGCCGCCCGGAGGACGCCGCGAGGATCCTCTGGGTCCTGGAGAACGACGTCCGCCGCGACGCCGCCGTCGGGGAGATGGCGGCCGCCGCGGCGGCGGCGGCCCCCCCGGATTCCGAGCTGGGCCGCGCCGCCCGACTCGTCGCGGCCCAGGCCGCCGCCGACGCCGGCCGCCTCGAGGAGGCGGAGCGGCTCCTCGGCGCCCTCCTCGCCGATCACCGCGGGACCGGCCACCGCTACGAGCGCCTCGCCTGCCTCAGCCTCGCCAAGCTCTACGCCCACCAGCGCCGCGGCTACGAGGCCCTCGTCCTCGCCCGCAACGCCGCGGTCCTCGCCCGCAAGGCGGGTCACTCCTTCGACCTCTGCGTCGCCCGGTCCCGGGTCTGCATGGGGCTCTACGTCCTCGGCGACGCGGAGAGGATGAAGGGGGCCCTGGAGGAGCTCGACCGCGCCCTGGAGGAGATCCCCGCCGACAGGGCCCGCCCCCTGCGCTTCCTGGTCGAGGGGTGGAAGGCCGAGGCGGCGCTGGAGAGGCGGGACCTGGAGACGGCCCGCGCCGCCATCGCCGCCCAGCGGGCGACCGCCGACGACCTCGGCCGCATGCCCGGGGACGACCGCCACCCGGTCTACCTGGAGGCCCTGGTGGCCTGCGAGGCCGGGGATCCCGCCGGCGCGCTCGCCCTCGTGGATCGGGCCCGGGAGATCCCCGCCCGCCTCGCCGCCTCCGATCTCCCGCTCTCCCTCCTGGAGGCCCGCTGCCTCGCCGCGACGGGGCGGGCGGAGGAGGCCCGCCGCCGGCTCGAGGCCCTGCTCGACCTCCTCGAGGAGGAGCCGGAGGAGGACTCCATCGGGACGGGGCAGAGGATCCGCTACGCCGACCGGGCCGGGAGGCTGCTGCGGGACGCCTGCGCCTCCCCCCCCGACGCGCGGCGGGCCTTCGACCTCGCGGCCGGGTGGGCGCTCCGGCGGGTCGTGGAGATCGAGCGGACCATGGCCTCGGTGCCCGAGCTGGAGGGGATCCAGGCCTCCGACCTGCGCACGCTCACGGACTACCGCAACCGGTTCATCGCGGAGCACGCCGAGATCCTCGACCGCCTCGCGTCGGTCTACGGCGGGGAGGAGCCGCCCGGGAGCCTCCTCGTGCCCGACCCGGGGGGGGCGGAGGAGTCCTTCTTCCGCGCCTGCGCCTGGTGCCGGCGGGTGCGCTCGGTGGAGGGGCGGTGGCTCCCGGTCGGGGAGTTCGTGCCCGACGACCGCCACCTCCGGGTCTCCCACGGGATCTGCCGGGACTGCCACGCTCGGTGGACGGAGAGGCTCCACCCCCCGTCGCAGGCTTGATCCCGCCCCGGTTCCGGGGATGATGGGGGCATGCACCGCGTCCCCGTCCGCGCCCTCGGCGGCCTCCTGCTGTCCGCCCTCGCCGCCCTGGCGGGCCCCCTGCCCGGGCCCCTCCCCGCCCTCGCCGCGCCCGCGCAGGAGGGGGGTTCGGTGGACTGGGTGGCGGACGACGGGGAGTGCCGCTGCAAGGCGGGGAACGCCTGCTGGCACTACCTCCGGGCGCCGGTGGATCCGCCCGCCGACGCCTGCTGGTGCAACTTCTGCGTCAAGGTCTCCCGCCACGACGGGACCCGGGCCATGCCCGAGGGGTGGAACGAGATCTGCGCCAGCAACGGGAAGATGGACTGCTTCCTCAAGCGCCACGCCCTCTCCTGGGACATGGTCTGCTCGGAGTGCCCGACGAACGCGAAGTGCTGCAACACCGCCAATCCCGACGCCTGCCCCCGCTGCGCCGACCTGGGCCCCCACCCGCTCGCCGAGAGGCAGAAGGAGCTGGTGCACCGCCTGAAGCGGGAGACCGCGCTCTTCGCCTCCGCCGGCATCGTCATCGTCTGGAGCCCGCACTTCTACGTCGTCACCGACATCCCGAGCCTCAAGATCCGCACCCAGGGCGGCTCCTACCGGGTCGCCTCCACCCACGAGCTGGCCCACGTCTACGCCGAGAGGGCGGAGAAGGCCTACCGGGAGTTCGTGCAGAACTTCGGCGCGGACGTGAGCCTGCCCAAGCCCGCCGGCATCTTCCTCCCGAAGAGGGAGTCCACGGCCGGGAAGATCCAGGCCCAGTACTTCTCCAGCGCCCGGACCAACCTGCTCTACGGGGGCTCCAACGACGGCCGGGTCGCCGACGGCTTCTGCTTCAACGGCTTCTGCACCTCGCTGTCCAAGCACGGGAGCGACGACGAGGGGCTCCACCACGGCGTCCGGCACATGATCGGGCACCTCCTGGTCTCCTGCTGGACCCGGGTGAACGGGCAGGACCGGGCCCTCCCCCGCTGGGTCTTCGAGGGGGCGGCGCACTGGCTGGCCAAGCGCCACCCGCTGCTCCGGGACAAGGTCGTCTGGTGCGCCGACGAGGGGACCCCCATCAGCGGCAGCGGCAAGGACTGGGAGAACGACGCCCGGAAGATCGCCGGGGATCCGAAGACGGTCCCCGTGGAGCGGCTCCTGGAGAAGAGCACCATCGGGCTCATGGACTTCGACGACCACGTGCGGTCCTGGTCCTACTTCGAGCTGAGCCTCGCCGAGGACCGGGAGGCCTTCACCGCCGTCCTCCGGGGCCTCCGCGCCGAACTCCCCGCCCGGCAGGCCTGGATGGAGGGGATGAAGTGCACCCCCGCGGAGTGGGACCAGAGGTGGAAGGACCGGGTCCTCGGGAAGAGGCCCTCCATGGGGGCGACCCTCGCCGACCGGGGGGACGACGACGGACCCGGCGCGGCGGAGCGGCGGTCCATCCGCATGGAGACCGACCTCCAGAACCTCGTCGCGAAGATCCGCTCCATCGGCGTCTGCGCCGATCCGCGCACGGCGAAGGTCCTCGTGGAGCAGTTCGGCCGGGACTCCGACGCCGTCCGCGAGGTGCTCACGGTCATCCTCTCGAAGACGACGGAGCCGAAGGCCCTGGAGGCCATGCGGGAGACCGGGCTCGCCCACGCCCACCCGATGATCCGGGCCTACACCGCCCGGGTGCTCGGCCTCGCCGGGGACGGGGGCTCGCTGGAGGCCCTCCGGGCCATGGTCGGGGACGACTTCTGGCTCGCCCGGGGGGAGGCGGCGCTCGCCCTCATGCGCATCAAGGACCCGAGGATCGCGGATTCGGTGAAGCCGCTCCTCTCCGACCAGGCCGCGAAGGTCCGCATCGCGGCCATGGACGCGGTCGCCTCCGCCGGATCGGGGGGGGAGAAGGTCCAGTCCCTCGTGGCGCAGAACCTCGCCCACCAGGCCTGGCAGGTGCGGTCGGCCGCGGCCGAGGGGCTCGGGGGCATCGGCTCGATGTACTCCGTGGAGCCCCTCATCGACCGCATGACGACGGAGGCGGGGCGGGTCCGGCGGGACTGCTACGACGCCCTGAAGAAGATCACCTCCGACGACCTCGGCCTCAACCCCGAGAACTGGGCGAAGTGGTGGAAGCGCGAGCGGGAGAGGGTCGGCGGCGGCGTCCCCTCCAAGGGGGAGCCCGCGCCCGACACCTCCATCGACGAGCAGCGCTACGGCCTCCGCAAGCCCCCCGTCTACGGGCTCCAGGTCTTCTCGGACCGGGTGGGCTACGTGCTGGACATGTCCAACTCGATGTTCAACCTCTTCGAGCCCGACCCGGAGGCGGTGAAGAAGCTGCGCAGGGTCTACAGGGGGGCCACGAAGTTCGACATCTCCCGGGAGGAGATCGTCCAGTCGGTGAAGGGGCTCGATCCGCGGGCCCGGTTCAACGTGACGGTCTTCTCCAACAAGCCGCGGACCATGTCCAACACCCTGGTCCCGGCGACTCCGGACAACCACGGGAAGGCGGAGGGCTTCCTCAAGTCCTGCCGCTCCTCCCCCGACGCGGGTAACGGGGGGCAGGTCCAGCTCACGAGCTTCTACGACGCCTTCCGCCAGGTGCTCGATCTGCCCCAGGGGGCGACGCCCACGCCGAACTTCACCGAGACGCCGGACACGATGTTCTTCCTCACCGACGGCGAGCCCACCATCGGGGAGATCATCGACGCCGACGAGCTGCTGGCCTGGTTCACCGGGCTCAACCGCTACGCCCGCATCCGCGTCCACGTCATCGCCTACGGGAACCTGGGGATCGACATCCCCTTCCTGACCGGGCTCGCGGAGAAGAACGGCGGCGTTTACGTGAACATCGGCGAGGCGAAGCCGGGGGGCTCCCCCGCCCTCCCCCCGACGACGCCGAAGTAGGACCGCCCTCCCCCGCCTTCGAACCCTCCCGCCCCCCGTCCGTTCCCGGGATCGTCCGACGCGCGCAGGGAGGCGCCCATGACCACCGCCCGGTGGATTCCCCGTCCCGTCCTCGCCGGCCTCGTCCTCGCCGCCGCCGCGGCCCCCGCCGCCGCCCAGTCCCTCGAGGGCGGGGGGGAGGGCCCCGTCTCCCTGCGCGCCGTCTCCGTGACCGCCGCCGTCGAGGGCCGGGCGGCGAGGGTGACGATGGAGGCGGTCGTCGCCTGCGCGGGCTCCCGCGACGAGGAGGCGATCCTCCTCCTCCCCCTCCCCGACGGCGCCGCCGTGGACGGCCTCTCCCTCTGGATCGACGGCAGGGAGACCGGCGGCGAACTGCTCGACGCCGCCCGGGCCCGCGGCGTCTACGAGGGCATCGTCCGGCGGAGGAAGGACCCGGCGCTCCTCGAGTGCGCCGGGGGCCGCCTCTACCGGGTCCGCGTCTACCCGGTGCCGCCGGGGGGCGAGCGGCGCGTGAAGGTCTCCTGGAGCGAACTCCTCGCCGGCGACGGAGGCTCCGTCACCTGGACCTTCCCCCTCCGGGCCGCCGCCCGCTCCGGGGCCGCCCCCGCCCGGGTCTCCGTGGCGGTGGAGGTCGCCGCCGCGCGCCCCCTCTCCGCGGCCTGGTCCCCGAGCCACCCCGCGGAGGTCCTGCGATCCGGCGACCGGTCGGCGCGGGTCGCCTGGGAGTCCTCCGGCCCGCTCCAGGACCGGGACTTCGTCCTCGTCCTCCAGGAGCCCGCGGACGAGCTCGGCCTCACCCTGCTCGCGAGCCGCCCCGCGGGCGAGCCCCTCGGGACCTTCCTCCTCGTCCTCTCCCCCGGCATCGAGGCCTCCGACCGCCCGATGCCGCGGGACCTCGTCCTCTGCCTCGACACCTCGGGCTCCATGGCCGGCGACAAGATCCTCCAGGCGAAGGCGGCGCTCCGCCACGCGCTGCGGACGCTCTCCCCGGACGAGCGGTTCGCGGTCGTCGCCTTCGCCACGGAGGCGCGCTCCTTCCGGCCGGGGCTCGTCGCCGCGGATCCCGCCGTGGTCGAGGCGGCGCTCGCCTGGGTGGACGGGCAGTCCGCCTCCGGGGGGACGGCGATCGGCGACGCCCTGTCCGAATCCCTCGGGCGGCTCGCGGCCGCCGGGGACGGCGAGGGGCGGGCCGCCGTCCTCCTCTTCCTCACCGACGGCCTCCCCACCGTGGGCGAGACGAACCCCGACGCCATCCTCGCGCAGGCGCGGGCCGCCTTCCCCGCCCGGGCGCGGGCCTTCGTCTTCGGGGTCGGGAGCGACGTGCACACGGTCCTCCTCGACTCGCTGGCCGCCTCCCTCCGGGGGGCGCGCGACTACGTGCCGGAGGGCGAGGACATCGAGCGGAGGGTCTCCTCCCTCGTGGACAAGACCCGCCACCCCGCGCTCACCGACCTCGCGCTCGCGGTGGAGGGGGTGGAGATCTCCTCGCTCCAGCCGAGGGCCCTGCCGGACCTCTTCCGGGGGGGCGAGGTCGTGGTCGCGGGGAGGTACGCGGGCTCCGGTCCGGCGACCCTGCGGGTGCGGGCCCGCGGGCGGGACGGGGAGCGGGTCTTCGAGCGGAAGGTCGAGTTCCCGGAGAGGGCGGAGGGGGCGGAGTTCGTGGACCGCCTCTGGGCGGTGCGGCGGGTCGGGTTCCTGCTGGACGAGATCCGCCTGCGCGGGAGGAGCGCGGAACTGGTGGAGGAGGTCGTCGCCCTCGGGCGGCGGCACGGGATCGTGACCCCCTTCACGGCCCGCCTCGTGCTCGAGCCGGGGATGGACGTGATGGAGGAGTCGGCGAACCTCGGCGATCCCCGCTTCAACGCCGACGCCCCCTTCGAGGGGGCGGGGAGCAACGCCGACATCGGCATCGGCGGCGGCGCGGGGGGCGTCTTCGGCGGGCGCCGCGGCGGCCACCGCAACCTGAGGATGGAGGGCGGGGCGGGGTGCACTGCCGCCTCGGATCCGGGCATCGAGTGGTTGAAGAGGAGCCAGAACCCCGGAGGGACCTGGGGGGACGCCGGGGGGGACCCCGGAACCACGGGTCTTGCCCTCCTCCCCTTCCTAGGCTACGGGGAGACCCACAGGACCCCGCGCTACGGGAAAAACGTGCGGACCGCCCTGAAGTACCTCAAGGAGGCCCAGGACGCGGAGGGTTGCTTCGGCCCCCGGACCGGCCAGGGCTGGTTCCGAAGGCACCTGCAGGCGGCCCTCGCCATGAACGAGGCCTACGGGCTCACCCGCAGCCCCCTCTTCGAGGGCAGCGCGAGGGCGGGGACCGGCTTCGTCCTCGCCGCCCGCAGTCCCGACGGCGGGTGGGGAAGCGGGGTCCGGACGGGGGACTCCGACCCCGGGACCACGGCATGGGCGGTCATGGCGCTGTGGTCGGCCCGTTCGGGCGGGCTGGAGGTCGACCCCGCTGTCTTCGGCGCGGCAAGGACCTGGCTCGAAGGAGCGGCGGCGGGAGGGGATCCCGCGACGTCCCGCGCGATCCTCTTCACCCGGATCCTCTGCGGTGCGGACACCGCGGATCCGGCCGCCTCCGCCGCTCTCACCGCCGCCCTGGGTTCCCCTCCCTCCCTTGCCGAGGGGGCGGAGGCCTGGTGGTTCGGCACCCTGACCGCCTTCCGTATCGGGGGGGACTGCTGGAAGAGGTGGAACGAGGCCATGAAGGGGTCCGTGCTCGGGGTCCAGCGGAGGGACGCGGGGATGGCGGAAACGGGCTCTTGGGATCCGCAGGGGCCCTCCGATGCGGACTCCCGCCTCCGTACGACGGTGTATTACACGCTCTGCCTGGAGGTCTACTACCGCTACGCGAAGGTCTTCGGGGCCGGGCTCTCCGCCGCCCCCGCCGCCGACCCCGGCCCCGTCGGGGAGGAGGCGGTGCGCCGCAGCCTCGAGGCGAAGCGGCTCGCCGAGGCCACCGGCACGGAGGCCGGCCGCGGGCCCGCCGCCGCCGAGGGGGAGGTGCGGACGGTCGCGGGCCGCGCCTTCACCTTCCGCGGGGGTCTCTGGAGGGACGGGTCCGTCGACCCCGCGGCGCCGCGGACGCGGGTCGAGCCCTTCTCCGACGCCTGGTTCGCCCTCTCCCGCTCCGGCCCGGAGGCGGAGCGCTGGCTCGGGCTCGGGCCCGTGGTGGTGGAGATCGGCGGGACCGTCTACGAGGTGGCGCGGTGAGGGCGCGCGCCCCTACTCGACCATGGTCCAGACGTTCCCGTCCCGCCCCCGGGTCCCCACCGCGGGGGCCCCGGTGATGGTGGCCAGCGGCCCCGGGGCGAGGAAGGCCGCTCCCGGAGCGGGGCGCACCGGGGCCGCCCCCTCCCCCGGCGGCAGGGAGGCGTAGGCGCCGTCGGAGGAGAGCACCTCCCCCGCCTGGTTCGCGAAGAAGGTCCGCCGCCCCGTGGGGGGGGGGAAGGTCCCCTCCCGGCGGAGCGGCCAGGCGTAGGCGCACCAGGCCTTCGCCGCGAGCGCCGGGTCCGGGGCCCCCGCGCCCTCCCCCTTCCCCCCGCCCGCCGCGGTCCCGCCGGGACCGGGGAGCCAGAGGCGGAAGCGGTAGCCGCAGACCTCGGCCTCCCCGTCCTCCAGCAGCTTGTGGCGGAACTGGGGAAGCGGGACCGGGGCGGTCCCCCCGTCGCGGGAGGCGAAGGAGCGGGGGTGGCGCTCGCCGCAGATCTCCTCGAGGAAGGCGTACTCCCCCTTCCCGTCCCGGTCCTCGTCGACCACGGAGGCGGCGCGGATCATCTCCTGCACCGCCACCAGCTCCCGGAGCGACCGCACCGCCGCCGCCTCGTCGTTGCGCTGCCGGGCGGACAGGAGGTTCGGGACGGAGATGGAGAGGAGGAGCCCGAGGAAGAGGAGGACGAGGAGGACCTCCAGGATGGTCCAGCCTCCCTCCGCGGTCCGGCGGCGCCCCTCGTGCATCCCCCCATCCTCCCCGTTCCCGGCCCGCGGGGCAAGCAACGGGGGTCGCGTGACCGGGCCCGGTCGCGGCCGGTGAAAGGATTGGGGGGCGGGCGCCGGGGTCCGGTATCCTCCCGATTCCTCGGCCGCCGAAGGCACGGGGGGGCGCCGTGGCGACGGCGTCCGGCACCCCATCAACCGGCTTTCCAGGAGGAGGACCCAATGCCCTACGTCATCACGAACAAGTGCCTCGGGGAGAGGTACGCCGCCTGCGTGGACGTCTGCCCGGTCGAGTGCATCCACCCCGGCGACTACCAGGGGCAGGAGTTCATGATCATCGACCCCGAGGTCTGCATCGACTGCGGCGCCTGCCTGCCGGAGTGCCCCATCGGGGCCATCGTGGACTCGGTGGACGCCGACCCCGAGTACGCCAAGATCAACGCCGACCTCACCCCCTCCTTCAAGGACAACCCGCCGGCCCCCCTGCGCGCGCCGACGGATCCCCCGCGCCGCCCCGAGAACAAGCTCACCAGCTAGGACGCCGCGCACAGGAGCCCGTCCCGTCCCCCTCGCGGGGGCGGGGCGGGCTCTTCGATTCCCGCCCGCGGCGTGGAGGGAGGAACCAGCCCGGCATCCCGATAAAAAGGGGACGGGTTCAGACTTAAGGGGTTCAGCCCCGAAGCCAGGAGCGGGCGAAGGATCGCTGGGCGGGGGTGAACGCGTGCCCCCCGGGGAACTCGCGGAAGGCCGCCTCCACACCCGCGGCCCGCGCCGCCTCGAGGCTCGCGCGGGACGGCCCCGGCGCCACCGCCGCGTCCCCGCTCCCGTGGAGCCCGAGGAGCCGGAGCCCCGCCGCCGCCGCCGCGGGGAAGGACTCCCCCAGCATCTCGTGCTTGAGCCTCCCTCCGACGAGGACCGCCGCGCGGAAGACCCCGGGATGGCGCACCGCGGCCACCCCCGCGAGGTAGGCCCCCTGGGAGAACCCGAGCAGGGAGACCCGGGCGGGATCGATCCCCCGGAACCCGGCCGGAGGGTCCTCGCTCCCGAGGAGGGAGAGGAGCCCCAGGAGGTGGGTCTCCGCCCGGGCGAGGCTCTCCCGGAAGAGGGGGGTGTCCCCGTCGTAGAGGTACCAGGAGTCCCCCGCGGCGCCGCCCCCCGGTCCCTGCCGGTCCCTCGGGATCGGTCCCGAGGGGACGAGCAGGGCCCAGCCGCGGGGCAGCGCCCCCAGGGCCTCCGCCTCGAACCGCTCCGCCCGGTCCCCCTTCCCGTGGAGCGCCACGAGGAGCGGCACGGGCCCCCCCCGGCCCCGGGGGAGGTGGAGGCGCCAGGGCACCTCCCGGAGGAACGGGAGGGTCCCCGAGAGGATCCTCATACCTCCGCGCCCAGGCGGTAGCTCCTCTCCACGGGGACCCCGAGGGCCCGCTCCAGGACCTCCTTCTCGATGCGGCAGACCTCGGGGAAGCGCTCCGCCACCGAGGCCACGGGGCAGTGCCTCTCCACGAGGTCGAGGGAGCCGCTCCCCTCCTCCTCGGCGTTGCAGAGGTAGCCCTCGCCGTCGCGGAGCCGGGCGAGGACGCGGAGGCGCTCCGAGGGGGGCTTCCCCCCCAGGCGGGCGCGGTAGGTCTCGGCGGTCCGCCGCCCCCGCCGCTCCAGGGCCCCCACCACCGCCTCCCGCCCCGCCACCGCCTCCACCTCGAGGAGGACCTCCAGGGCGAGGGGGCCGGAGCGGTCGGGGAAGCAGCACCGCGCCGCGGGGGTGAGGGCGAAGGCCCGCGCCGGCCGGCCCCGGGAGGGCTTCTCCCCCTCGGGGCGCACGAAGCCCTCGGCGGAGAGCCGGGCGATCTGCTGGCGGACGGCCATGGGAGAGAGCCGGAAGCGGCGGGCCAGTTCCCCCGCGGTGGAGGGGCCGGATCTCCGGAGGGCGTCGAGGATCCGCTCCCGCGTGGGGGTCTTCCGGCTTCTCACGGGGGGAGACTCTAGCGGGCCCCCGGCCGGGCGCCCAAGGACCCGCTACCGGATCGGGGCGGGGGCGACCCGCCCCCCGGTGTCCTCGAGGCTGCGGCGCACCTGCACCGCGGTCGCCGCCAGCGGCCCGGCCGCGGTCCCCGAGAGGACGACGGTGCCCCGGAAGACGGCCGGGTCCGGGGAGAGGGGGACGCCGGCCTCGGCCAGGAGGTCCTCCACGGACAGCCGGAGGGAGGCGCCCGCGGGCACGGTGCGGGCGACGCCGTAGGGAACACCGAGGGGGGCGTCGTCGTCGAGGAAGGCGTGGAAGACGAGGTCGAGGGCGCCGCTCCCTCCGTTGCGCAGGAGGAGCCAGGCGTCCCGGGAGCCCGCCCCCGAGCCCTGCGTCTCCTGGGCGTCGAGGAGGTCCACCCGGAAGGGGTCCCCGTCCCCGTGGGCCGATTCGAAGAGGACCGGCGCGGTGAAGAAGGTGTCCGGGGATCCGATGAGCCGGGTCTCGCCGTGGACGACGAACCGGCGGACCGGGATCCCCCCCGCCCCCCCCACCGTCAGCTGCCCCTCGCCCCCGGGGAGGAGGGAGAGGTCCATCCCCAGGGCGTCCGGGTCCACGCGCGCCGTGCCCCCGGCGGGAAGGGTGACCGTGGAGGCGTGGAGCAGGGTCCCGTCCAGGGCGCGGACCTCCACCGGGACCTCCAGGGGGTCGGGAGCGAGGGAGCCGACCCGGATGCGGCACTCCCCGCCGCCGTCGTCCGGGGCGAGGAGGTAGGGCGCGGCGATCCGCGCGGAGCGGTCGGAATCCTCGGGCTCCGCCAGGGCGTGGAAGAGGGGGGCGACGGGGGTCGCCCCCGAGGTCACCGTCCCCGGGAGGGCGGCCGCCAGCAGGCCCCGCGGGAGGTCCCCGCCCCCCGCCTCCGTCACGAGGAGGCGCCCCTCCCCGTCCGGGAGGTCCCCGGGGGAGGCGAGGAGGTCCCGGGGGCGCACCTCCACGGCCGCGCCCCGCGGCAGGTCCACCTCCGCGGAGGCGACCTCCGCGCCGGCGAGGGTGCGCACCGAGACCCG
>JAKLKS010000135.1 GCA_023150535.1 Planctomycetota bacterium | reverse complement strand
GCCTGGCCCCCGTCGACCTCCGCCTCTCCCGCACCCGCGAGGTCGTCGTCGACCTCCCCGTCGCCGACGGGACCGCCTCCTTCCCCGTCCGCGCCTTCGCCGGCCCGACCCGCCTGATGGAGATGGACCTCCGCATCGACCGCGTCCCCGCCTGGTGGGTGGCCGGCCCCTACGAGGGGGGGCCCGGGGAGCTCCACGACATCGAACTCGACGCCGAGACCGACCTCCCCGCCATGACCGGCGACCAGCCCGGACGCAGCCGGGGCGGGACCCCCTGGACCCTCCTCGACCCGGCCCTCCAGGGCCCGGACGGCGTCGTCGACCTCCTCCCCCTCGCCGCCGGGGCGTCCCGCCGGACCGTCGTCGCCGCCACCCGGTTCCGCGCCGCCCGGGAGGGGAGGGCGCGCCTGCTGCTCGGCAGCGACGATTCCGTCCGCGCCCGGTGGAACGGGAAGCCCGTCCACGAGTGGAAGGGGATCCGCGGCTGCCGGCCGGGGGAGGACGCCGTCGAGGTCCCCCTCCGCCGCGGCGTCAACACGCTGGCCCTCAAGGTCTGCCAGGAGGGCGGGGCCTTCGCCTTCGCCGCCTCCCTCGACGACGGCGCGGGGAACCCGGTGCCGGGGCTCCGGTCCCTCGGGCGGGCGCGGATCCTCGGGCCCGAGGACGGGCGGCCCCGCCTCGTGGACGCCGACCGGGAGTCGGCCACCTTCGAGTGGCGGACCCGGGACCCGATCCCCTCGCTGGTGGTCCTCCGGAAGGCCGTCCCCGGGCGCGCCCGGCCGCTCCCGCCGGAGGAGCCGAAGGAGCGCATGGTCCCGGCCGACCCGGGGGGCGAGGCCCTCGTCGTCTCGGAGCCCCTCCCGAGGACCCGCCACCGCCTGCGCGTCGGGGGGCTCCCCCCGGGGACCCGCTGGCTCGCCGAGCCCGCGGGGGACGGCGGGAGCCCCGCGGGGGTCCTCTCCTTCCGGACCCTCGCGCCGGAGGGGGTGTCTCAGATCCTGAGACTCCGCGTCGCCGTGGTCCTGTTCACGAACGCCGTGCCCGAGCGGGACGCGGGGCGGCCGGGGGCGCGGGAGGGCGTCCCCGAGGAGGAGGTCGCCCGCGCGGCGAGGGCCTGCGAGGACGCGGCCGCCTTCCTCTTCCGCAACAGCGGGATGCGCCTGTGGATGGACAACGAGTTCCTGGAGGACCGCTCCTTCCGCGCCGTGCCGGAGGGGGCGCACTACGGCGTCGGCCTCCAGCCGGGGGGCGGGCACGAGGAGGCGCTCCTCGCGCTCCTGGCGGCGCGCGGGGAGACGCCTGCGGACTACGACGCCGTCGCCTGGGTCACCCTCCAGCGGGAGTGGGACGGGACGCGCTGGATCCGGCCCTTCTCCGGCGGCGGGACCTACGGGCCCGAGGGGCGGTTCGGCATCGGCAACTCCTCCTGGAAGGGCGGGCACGACTCCGGCTGGCTCTACGTCCACGAGGTGGGCCACCAGGTGGACGCCCTCTACGACCGCTCCGGCGCGCCCGACTACCTCTTCAACCACTTCCAGCCCTGGGACGGGACCGCCCACCGGCACGGGGACCACTTCGACGGGAACGCCTGGCTGCTCCGCTGGTGGGGCGGCGTGCTCGGGGAGGGGGAGCGCGGCGGGGCCTCGGGCGGCGGCGGGACGCCGGGGTTCCGCTGGTTCCAGTCCCGCTGGGGGGAGACCGTCGAGGTCGCCGACGGGGACGGGGACCTCGTGCCCGACGACGACCCGCGGCTTCCCCTGGACGAGCGGCGCCTCGGGAGCGACCCGCGGCGGCGGGATTCCGACGGGGACGGGCTCGACGACCTCCGCGAGGCGCTGGCGACGCGGGGGCTCGAGCAGGGGCTCCAGGAGGTCTGGGCGGGGCCGGCGGAGGCGCACCGCTGCGACCCGCGGCGGCGGGATTCCGACGGGGACGGGGTGGAGGACGGAGCGGACCCGGAGCCGACGGCGGCGGCGCCCGCGGCGGCCGCGCGGGCGGCGCCGGAGATCGACGGGAGGCTGGCCGAGGGGGAGTGGCCGTCCTTCCTGCGCCTCGACGAGCCGGAGTGCCGCGGGACGCTGCACCTCGCCGCGGGTGAGGGGCGGATCCTGCTCGCGGGGAGGATGGAGACGGCGGTGGACGAGATCCAGGTGCGCATCGACGCCGACGACGACGGCTGGTACGTGGGGCGGGACAACCTCCACCTCGTGATCACGCCGGTGCCGGGGGGCGGCGGCGCGGAGTGGCGGGTCCTCGGGGGAGAGGGGGGCGGCGGCGCGCTCCGGGTCGCCCTCCACGACTGCGGGGTGCCGGGGAAGTGGCCCTTCTACGACCCGGAGCCCCCGGCGGCGGAGGGGTTCGCCTTCGCCTCGTCGCGGGAGGGGGACGCGTTCACCTTCGAGGCGGCGGTGCGGCGGGACCCGGCCCTCGGGGTCGGCGCGGAGCCCGGGGAGCGGATGGGGATCCACCTCCTCGTGCGCCCCGCCGGCGGCGTCCGCCGCCCGGGGTTCGAGGGGGCCTACACCCCCTTCGAGCCCCACGCCTTCTTCCGCTTCCGGATCGAGTAGGGGACGGGCTTCGGTTCTTCGGTCATCCGGTCGGCCGTGGAGGCGGTGCCGCCCCGTAGGCGATGCAGGCCCTGACGTCGGCCTCCACGAGGTGGGGGTAGTCCGCCAGGATCTCCTCCACCGTCCGCCCCGCCGCGAGGAGGTCCAGGACGAGGGAGACCCAGATCCGGGTGCCCCGGATGCAGGGCCTGCCGAAGCAGATGCGGGGATCCACCGAGATCCGGGACAGCAGCTCCTCCTCCGCCATGCCACCCTCCCGGCCGGAAGCGTCCGGCCCGACGATCTCCCTCCGACCCGGCCTCCTCCTCTACCCCGGCGGCGCGTCCATGCCGCCCCAGCAGTTGCTCGTCCCGATGGACGCGTTGCCCGCCGCCTTCGCCTGCAGGAAGAGCTGCATCCGGTAGGCGACGAGGGAGGCGTAGCCGAGGGCGAGGATGGCGGGGCCGAGGGCCATCTCCCCGCCCCAGGGCATCTCGAAGCGCTTCGTCCGCAGGTCCTCCTCGGTGAGTTCCGCGAAGGCGGCGCGCAGCCCCGCCTTCTGCCGCTCCATGGCCGCCGGGAAGTCGGCGGCCTTCATCCCCTCCGCCTCCTTCGAGAGGGCGTCGTAGGCGTCCCAGCTCCCGGCCGCGAAGCAGCGCACCGCGGCGAGGCCGATGAAGGAGAGGTAGCGGAGCAGCTCCTCCGTGCTCCGCTGGGGCGGGGAGAAGCGGAACCCCATGCTCCCCGCCGGGACCTTCCCGTGCAGGTGGATGCAGAGGTCGCACTCGCGCAGCATGAGGGTGAGCAGGTCGTCCCTGGTCATCGGTTCCTCCGGGGGCCCCGCCTCCGGCGCGGGGCGGAGGGGACATCCTAGGGCATCCGCCGCCGTCCTCCTCCAGGTGGCCCGCCGCGGAGCCCCGGGGACCTGCCGCCCCATCTCGACCCCGGCCCCCCCTCCCCGGTACCATCCCCCGTCCCACGAAAAGGGGAGGAACCCGCCATGGCCGGGAAGTGCGCCTTCGTCGTCCGCTGCGCCGCCGCCGCGCTGTCCGTCTCCCTCGCCGCCGCCTCGGCGGGGACCGTCTGGGGGACGGGGGCCTCCTCCTGCCGGGCCTACGTCGTCAACGCGGGTTCCCAGGACGTCTCCGTCGTGGACCTCGAGACCATGACCGTCCTCCGGGCGCCCATCCCGGTCGAGGGCGACCCGCGCGGCGGCGCCTCCAGCCCCGACGGCAGCCGCTTCTGGGTGTCCGTGGACGGCGTGGGCCAGTCGGGGCAGGGGACGATCCCCTCCGTCATCGGCCAGACCCCCACCCGGGTCCACGTCCTCGACACCGCGCTCGACTCCGTCCTCGGCAGCCCCGACGTGGGCGGCCAGCCCGCCGGCGTGGGCCCCCGCCCCGACGGCACGGGGGCCTACGTCGCCTGCGGGGAGGAACGCCAGGCGTGGCTCGTGGACGACGACGGCGATGCCGCCTCGAAGATCTACACCGAGGGCACGAGCAGCTTCGTCGCCGTGGACGCCGCCGTCTCCCCCGACGGGACGAAGGTCGCCCTCGTGGACGGCAACGCCTCCCGGGTGCGCATCCTCTCCACCGCCGACCACGTCGCCGTCGCCCCCACCATCACCACCCACGACCTCCCCCGCTCCGTGGCCTGGTCGGAGGACGGCGCCAAGCTCGTCGTCGCCGGCGAGCGGGCCATCGACATCTTCGACGCCTCCTCGGGCGCGGAGCTCAACACCAAGGACGTCCTCTTCTACTCCGCCTGGGACGTGGCCGTGCGCGGCTCCTTCGCCTTCGTCACCCAGGAGAAGGAGGGCGACGGCGGGCAGGGGCCGGCGGGGATCCAGGTGGTCAACCTGGCGAACAACACCTTCAGCCTGTTCATCCCGCTCCTCGGGAACACCCCCCGGTCCATCCTCGTCTCCCCCGACGGGACCCGGGCCTGGGTCGCCATGGCGGACCAGGACCTCGTCCGCGAGGTGAGCCTCGTGAACCAGCAGGCCACCAACCGCACGGTGGCCACGGGATCCGGCCCCGTCGCCATGGGGTTCGTGGCCGCCTCGGGGGGCGGCGGGGGGACGCCGATCCCCTCCTGGTTCCTGCCGAAGAAGCTCAAGCTCTCGATCAAGGGCGAGGGGCGGGATTCCCTCCTCTCCTCCGGGTTCTTCGACGACGGCGGCGCGACGGTCGACTGGGGCGACCCCGTGACCCTGAACGTCGGCGGCTTCGAGGAGACCTTCACGCTGACCGCCAACACCGCGGGGACCTCCTTCAAGTTCACGGGGAACCGGGTGGCCATGACGGTGAAGCCGAACCTGCGCGGTTCGAGCCGGGGCCTGTTCCGGCTGAAGATCTCGAAGACGACCCTCTCGGGGCTCCTCGACCCGGAGGGGGAGGTGCCCCTCTCCTTCGAGGCGGACGGCCTCGAGGAGTGCACCGGCCGGGTGAAGCTCGCCCGGGGGATCTACGGCCTCGGGAAGGTCCGCGGCGCCCTCCTCGAACCGGCCTTCTTCCCGGCCAAGGCGAAGGCGAAGGCCCCGGCGGGCCGCTCCCACAGCCTCACCTTCACCGGCGGATTCGCCACCCAGGGCCCCCTGCCGGCCACCGCCGGGCCGGTCACCCTCTCCTTCGGTCCGACCTTCACGCGGACCATCCCGGGGGGCTCCTTCTCCGGATCCAACGGCGTCTTCACCCACACCGCGCGGGAGGGGGCGACCTCGATCTCCGTGAAGGTGGACCACTCCCGCGAGAAGGTGACGGTGCGGACGAAGGGGCTCGACCTCGGGAACCTCTCCGCGCCGACCCTGGACGTCGTCTTCGACGCCGGCGGGGGCCTGGGCTCCTTCCGGAACACCGTGCGCCTCGGGACGAAGGGGACGACGCGGACCTACTGAGGATCAACGGGCGGGGGCGGATGGCGGGGCCGGCGTCGGCACCGGCCCCGCGATCACGAAGGCCCGCCCGGTACGCGGGCCTCCGTAGCCGGAGTAGGCGGCCGTGAAGAGGAAGTCCCCGCCCCCGTCGCCGTCGAGGTCCCCCACCGCCGTCGCGTCGAAGCCGAAGGTCTCCCCGGGCACGAGGCAGGCGAGGGAGAGGATCTCCCTCCCGTCCCGCCCGGAGATCACCGCCGCCCTCCCCGCCGCCGCCCCCCCCGCGCCGCTCTGCCAGGCCCCCACCGCGAGGTCGGCCCGGCCGTCCCGGTCGGCGTCCCCGCCGGCCCCGAAGCCGATGCCGAACCCCTCCCCCGCCGCGGCGCCGGGGAGGTCGAGGATCCGCCGCCCGTCCTTCCCGGAGATCGCCAGGGCCCGGCCGGTCCGCGCGCCGAGGGAGTCGTCCTCCCAGTCCGAGGCGTAGACGTCCGCCGTCCCGTCCCCGTCCACGTCGCCGACCACCGAGGCGAACATCATCCCGAGCCCCCGCGAGGCCGCCCCCGCCTCGACCGCGAAGAGCGGTTCCGCCCCCTCCGCCCCGCCCCGGTGGACGAGGACCCGCCCGCGCTTCTCCCGGCCCGCGTCCTCCGCCCCGACGACCACCATCCGCGATCCATGGACCGGGTCCCCGGCGAGGGCGGACCCGAACCGCTCCCCCGGGGCCCCGCCGCGCAGCGTCCAGAGGAGGCGGCCGTCCCGCCCCGAGAAGGCGAAGACCGCGCCGGGATCCGCCGTCCCCCCGCGCGGGCCCGGCGCGGCGACGAGGTGGTCGGCCGCCCCGTCCCCGTCGAGGTCCCCGGAGAGGGCGACCCTCTCCCCGAACTCGAGCGCACCCGGCGGCGCGGCGATGCGGCGGAGGAGCGACCCGTCCTTCCCGGAGATCACCCGCGCCGATCCGGGGCGGCCCGTCCCCCAGGCGGGGGCGCCGACGAGGAGGTCGGCCCGGCCGTCCCCGTCCACGTCCCCCGCCGGGGCGGCGCAGGAGCCGAGCGCGTCGCCCGGGTCCCCGTCGGCGTGGAGGATCTCCCGCCCGGTGCGGCCGGAGTGGAGGTGGACGCGGCCCGACCCCTTCCCCGCGCAGGCGGCGAAGGGGGCGGTGAGGACGAGGTCGGGGACGCCGTCCCCGTCGGCGTCCCCGGCGGCGCGGCCGACCCAGCCGAAGCAGTCCCCCGGGGATTCCCCGTGGAGGACGCGGATCACCCGGGCGCCGCCGCGGAAGAGGGCGGCGCTCTCCGCCGGGGTCGGGAAGAGGGACCCCCACTTCGGGTCGGCGCGGAGCGACGCGAGATCGGGGTCCCTCTCGAGGAGGCCGAGGCGCCGGAACCCGGCGGCGCGGGCGGCGGCGAGGGCGTCGAGGGCGGGCCCCTTCTCGCCGGCCAGCGCGCGGAGGCAGGCGGCGTGGTAGAGGGCGAGCGGACGGACGGCCGGGAAGCCGGCGGCCCGCTCGTAGGCGGCGAGCGCCCCCTTCCCGTCGCCGGCCTGCGCGCGGGCGGAGCCGAGGAGGGCCCAGGCGGGGCCCCGCTCCGGCTCCCGGGCGAGGAGGTCGTCGAGGAGGCGCGCGGCGAGGGCGGCGTCGCCGGCGGCGAGCGCGCGGCGGGCCTGCTCGAGGAGGGGGGAGGGGGCGGGGGGGGCGGGGGAGGGTGCCGGGGACACCGGCGGACCGGGAGGCGGGGGAGCGGGAACGGGGGATTCGCCGGCGAGGGCGTCGGACGAGAGGAGGGCGACGACCAGCGGTGCGATGATCCGGTGGCGGCGATCCATGGTGGTCCCCCGCGAGGGCCCCCCGCGAGGCCGTCCTCCATGGGACGATCGGGGCCCCGTCCCCCACCCGGGCCGACGGGGGAGAATCTCCGCGCCGCCCGGTCTTCCTCCTCCTGTACAAGGGTTCCATGAACCGGATGTGGATGGGGCTGACCCTGGTGGCGGTGGGGATCTCGGGCTGCTGCGCGGGCCTGGAGTTCGGCGCGGAAGCGCGCGTCCCCCCCTGGTCGGTCCACGCCGTCGTCCTCTTCTGCGCCCTGCTGGTCCCCGCGGGAGCGGGTCTCCTCGCCCTGCACGCGAGGGGGGCCCCCAAGGAGAGGCCCGTGAGAGGGGGCGCGAGGAACCTGCCCGCGGGAGGGGACCCGGCCCCCGAGGAGTGGGACTACGAACTGCCTCTTCCCGTCCTCTCCCGGCTCGATGCCATTGCGGGCAGGCTGCCCACCGAGGACCTGGAGGGACTCCGGGTGATGCTGCGGGACGGGCTCCTCCCCCTCCTCCCCTCCCGGCTCGGGTGGGGCTGCACCCGGTGCGGGATCGATGCGCCTCGGCGGAAGGTCACGCTGACCAGGAACACGGGGATGCTGGTGCTCCGCCGCCACGAGACCCTGGAGGGGGAGTTCTGCGGGCCCTGCCTCCGGTCCCTGGCCGGGGATGTCGCTCTCCACAACCTCGCCCTGGGCTGGTGGGGGTCATCTCGGCCTTCGTCAACCTCGCCGCCCTGCCGCAGGCCGTCTTCGAATGGGAGGCCGCGAAGTCCATGAAGGCACCCCCCGAGGGGGCGGAGCCGCCCCGGCTCGACGAGGCGTCCACGGCGCGGATCTCCCCCGCGGCGGGGAGGATCGTCAACCGCCTGCTCTCGGGCCTGGATCCCGGCGAGGTGTACGAGGAGGAGGGGTCGAGGCTCGGCGTCCTCCCCGCGCAGGTGCTCCTCTTCATCGCGGCCCTCGCCGGCGGATCCGGGGAGGACCCGGGGGCGCCCGGGGCGGACGAGGCGGGGTAGGGACGGGCCGCGCGGACTACCGCTCCAGCGCCGCCCGGGCCTTCGCGCGATCGGCCTCGGGGACGGCCGCCGCCACCTTCGCGAGGTCGAGCTCCCAGAGCGCCCACCCGGTGCAGAGGGTGTTCCCGGGGACGAGGTCCCGGGAGAGGATCTCCTCCCGGCAGGCGGTCTCGAGGAGCGCGAGCGCCCCCGGCACCGCCGCCGCCGCGGCCGCCGCCGCCTCCTCCCCCGCCGCGGGGGCGACGCGGGACCGCACCGCCGCCACCGCCTCCGCCTCGGCGCTGGGGGCCCCGCGGCCGAAGACGATCCCGTGGAGGTTGGAGCGGTTCTCGGCGACGAACCGCAGCGTCCCCGCCTTCCGCGGCGGCGCCGCCACCCAGGCCGGCTCCGCCCCGGCGTCGACCCAGTTCCCGGAGCCCGCGGGGGACTCCGCGCGGAACCGCGGCGGGTCCTTCCCGGCGCAGCCGGCCGGCGCCAGCGCCGCCGCCAGGAGGAGGACCGCCGCGGCCCACCCGGGTGCGCTCCTCATCGAGGTCCCTCCTCCCCTGCTCCCCTCAACGCGCCTTCCTCGCCAGCACCACCTCGACCTCCGCCGTCTCCCCGGCGCGGATCTCCACCTCGCGGTCCTCCACCTTCTCGAACTCCTCCTCGGGGACCTTCACCTCCAGCGTGCCCGTCCCGGGGGGGAGCTCGTCCCGGGTGCACCGTCCTCCTTCGACGTTCATCCCGTAGCTCGTGTTCCCCATTTCGAAGTGGATGTCGAAGTCCTCGAAGGGAGGGGCCCCTCCCTCCCAGCGGAACTTCACGACGAGCACCCCGGCCCTCCCCACCCTCGCCTCGTGGAGGACGGGTCCCGGCGGCGCCACGTCGAACTCGATGTCGGTGTCGCTCTCGTAGCCGGGGCCCGTGGCCCAGATCCCCACCCGGCCCGGGGGGGCCCGGAACCGGCACTCCCCGGGCGCCTCCCCCGCCTCCGCCGAGTCGAGGCCGTAGCTGTTCCTGCCGGGGACCACCGAGTTCCAGTTCACGGAGGCCCCGGGGATGGGCTTCCCCGTCTCCCGGTCCACCACGCGGACCCGCACCTCGACGGTCTCCGGGAGCGCCAGGTCGAAGGTCCCGCCCCCGGGGGGGACGACGATGTCGTGGTAGGACTGCGGCTCCACGGTGACGGAGTAGCGGCCCGGGGGGATGGGGCCGGTCGTCCAGGAGGCGGCGCTCCCGTCGGCGGGCAGGGTGACCTGCCCCCTCTGCTCCACGGAGGCGTTGGTCGGCTGCGTACCCTCGATCTCGACGGAGACGGGCCCCTTCGACCAGCCCGAGGGGGCGGAGATCCGCAGAGTCACGGGGGCCGGGGCGCCGACGGTCCCCGGGTCGGTCCCGACGACCAGCGTCGCCTCCCCTCCGGCCTCCAGGGTGAAGGCCGCCCGCCCGTACACGATCCCGTCGTCCCACCAGGCTCCGCGGCGCACCACCACGGTCCAGGAGCCCGCGGGGATGCCGGCGTGCACGGCGGCGCCGCCGGCGTCCGGCGGCGGCAGGAGGCGCCGATCCCGGTGGTCCTCCCCCTCGAGGCAGACCGTCGCGTCCTGCAGCTCCGGCCAGCGGGCGATCTCCAGGCGGAGCGTCCCGCCCTCCTTGAGCAGCACCGGGGCGGGAGGTCCCCCGTCGAAGACCGCCCTCACCTTCCGCCATGCGTGCCCGTCGGCCACGACGAAGAACACCTCTTCGCGGCCCCCCTTCCCGAGCGGGATCACGCCCTCGGCGTCGGCCGGGAGGGGCTTCCCCCCGAGGGTGGCCGGATTGGGGTGGTGATCGTAGGCGTGGCTCCCCTCCTCCCACTCCTCCCGGAAGGCGCGGGCCGAGGGGAGGGCGGCCCCCGTCGCCGCGTCGAGGACGCGGAGGGAGGAGGACTGCCTCTCCCGGAGCACGACGGCCAGGGTGCCGTCGGCGCCGACGCGGACCGGTCCCTCGCCGGGGCCCGCGTGGGGGGCGCCGCCGACGAGCAGGGCCATGAGGTGGTACTCCCCGGCGGCCGGGAGCCGGCGCTCGAACCGGCCCTCGACCCCCTCCACCAGCCAGACCCCTCCCGCCGCCCGCAGGGTGAAGGAGAAGGAGGGCGCCGGGGAGCCGTCCTCGAACCGCACCGTTCCGCGGACGAGGAGGCCCTCCCCCTCGGGGACGGGGCGCTCGACGTGGAGGGTGGCGGCCCCCGGGGCGAGGCCGTCGAGGGTGACGGTCCCGTGGTCGTGGTCCCAGGTGGTGGAGCCGGGAGTCTGCGTGGAGAAGCACCAGGTGCCCGGGGCGAGGCCGTCGAAGCGGAAGCCGCCGTCGGCACCGGAGGTCGTGCGGGCCGCCTCCGGGAGCCCCCGCCCCTCCTCCCCACGCTTGAGGAGGACGAGGATCCCCGGCGCCGGAACCCCGCCCCCGTCGGCGTAGTCGGTCCTCCCCTCGATGGTCCCGGGGCCGGCGGGGGGGAGGTCGGAGGGGGGAGTCCCCGCGGGCGGGGAGGTGACGGCCTCCGGCCCGGTCCCCGCGGGCGGGGCGGCGGCCGGATTCGCGGCGGCCGGGGGCGGAGGAGCGGCGGGGGGCGCGGCGCGCGGGGCCCCGGGGAGGACCGCCGGACGCGCCGGCCCGGGGCCGGGCGCCAGGAGCCACCAGGCGAGGAGTCCCAGCGTCGCGGCGGCGGCCGCCGTCCCGAGGAGCACGCGCCTCTTCGACATGGCGGCATTCTACGCCGGTCGGGGGGCGGAGGGGGGAGGGCCCACCCCCGGGCGCTACAGTATCCTGATGTGAGACATTCGTGCGTCCTCCCCCGGCCCCCGGCGGCGTCTCTGGTAGACTGGCGGTCGGGGCCACGAACATGGAAGCGGGAATGCGCGCATCCCGGGCGACCGTCTCCGCGCTGCTGGTGCTCCTCGCCGCCGGCGGGGCCTTCCTCCTCCTCCGCGGGGAGCACCCTCCCCCACCCCGGGTGGAGGCGCCTCCCGCTGTACCCGCCGCCCCCCCCGGGGAATCCCCTCCGCCCCCCGACCTCCCGGGGCCCGCGTCGCCGGGGCC
>JAKLKS010000134.1 GCA_023150535.1 Planctomycetota bacterium | reverse complement strand
GGCCGGTTCGGCCCCCGGGAGATCGCTGAATTTTCACCGATTCGGCCGCCACTTTGGGTCGGGTTCAGCATGGCCATGCCGCGTTCGGGGTAGCGGTCGCCGGCGGCGGCGCCGGGGGGGGCGATCTCGTCGAGGCGGGCGAGGTCCGCGGGGCCGAGGCGGACCGCCAGGGCGCCGGCGTTCTCCTCCACGTAGCGGAGCGTCTTCGTCCCCGGGATCGGCACGACGTCCTTCCCGCGGGAGAGGACCCAGGCGAGCGCCACCTGGGCCGCCGTGACCCGCTTCTCCCGGGCGAGGTCGGCGATGCCGTCCGCGAGCCGGAGGTTCCGCGCGAAGTTCTCCCCCTGGAACCGGGGGTGGTTGCGGCGGACGTCGTTCTCCGGGATCTCCCCCGGCGTCCGGAACGCCCCCGCGAGGAAGGCCCTCCCGAGGGGGCTGTAGGCCACGAAGCCGATGCCGAGCTCCCGGCAGAGGGAGAGGATCCCGGACTCCACGTCGCGCGTCCACAGCGAGTACTCCGTCTGGAGCGCCGCCACGGGGTGCACGGCGTGGGCGCGCCGGATCGTCTCCGGCCCGGCCTCCGAGAGGCCGATGCGCCGCACCTTCCCCGCCCGCACGAGGTCCGCCATGGCCCCCACGGTGTCCTCGATGGGCACCTCCGGGTCCACGCGGTGCTGGTAGAGGAGGTCGATCTCCCCGACGCCGAGGCGCCGGAGCGACCCCTCGCAGCGCTCGCGGACGAACTCCGGCCGCCCGCAGACGCCGCGCCAGGCCCCGTCGCCGTCCCTCACGTAGCCGAACTTGGTCGCGACGACGACGCGGTCCCGCATCCCCCGGATCGCCTTCCCGACGAGGACCTCGTTCGTGAAGGGCCCGTAGGCGTCGGAGGTGTCGAGGAGGTCCACGCCGAGGTCGATGGCCCGGTGGATCACGCGGATGCACTCCGCCTCGGTCCCGGGGACGTAGAAGTCGCTCATCCCCATGCAGCCGAGACCCATGGCCGAGACCTCGAGACCCTGGCCGAGCCGTCGCCTCTCCATGCGGGGAATGGTACGGGAACCGCGGCGCGGGCGCGGCGAATGCCCGCGCGCGGGGACCGTGATCCCGGGGCCGCAATCCGTGCCGGGTTCCGGAGCGCGTCGGTAGGCTGGAGGGGCAACGGGGTTCGCGAAGGAGGGCGCCATGGCCGAGCCGAAGGGGAAGTTCCGCCTCGTCACCCGCAGCGACTTCGACGGGCTGGTCTGCGCCGTGCTGCTGCGGGAGATGGGGCTCATCGACGAGATCAAGTTCGTCCACCCCAAGGACATGCAGGACGGGAAGGTGGAGATCACCGACCGGGACATCACGACCAACCTCCCCTACGTCCCGGGCGTCCACCTCTCCTTCGATCACCACTCCAGCGAGGAGGCGCGCGGGGGGGCGGAGAAGCCCGCCAACCTCGTCCTCTCCCCCGACGCCCCCTCGGCGGCCCGCGTCGTCTACGACCACTACGGCGGCCGCAACGCCTTCCCCCGGATCGGGCTGGACATGATGGCCGCGGTGGACAAGGCCGACGCGGCCCGGTTCACGAAGGAGGACATCCTCGACCCCAAGGGGTGGGAGCTCCTCTCCTTCCTCATGGACCCCCGCACCGGGCTCGGGCGCTTTCGCGAGTTCCGCGTGTCCAACTACCAGCTCATGATGGACCTCATCGAGTACTGCCGCAACCACACCATCCAGCAGATCCTCGACCTCCCCGACGTGAAGGAGCGCGTGGAGCTCTACTTCGAGCAGGAGCTGTTCCACAAGGCCCAGATCCAGAAGTGCGCCACGGTGCACGGGAACGTCGTCGTCCTGCACCTCCGCGACGAGGACCCCATCTACGCGGGCAACCGTTTCATCGTCTACGCCCTCTACCCGCAGTGCAACCTCTCCATCCACGAGATGTGGGGCCTCAAGAAGCAGAACACCGTGCTCGCGCTGGGGAAGTCCATCCTCGACCGCTCCTCGAGGACCGACGTCGGGGCCCTCTGCCTGAAGTACGGCGGCGGCGGCCACGAAGCGGCGGGCACCTGCCAGGTCCCCAACGAAAACGCGGCGCGGATCCTCGAGGAGATCATCGCCGCCGTCAACGCCGACGGGTAGGCGCCCCCCGCCCCCCGGCCGCGGCGGGGCCTCCCCCGCCGCGGCCCGTGACCGCCGTCACGGGGCGCCCCCGCCCCCCCCCTCTCCGCGCCCCCTCCCTTCCCCCGGCTTTCCTTGCGGGGCCTTCGCGGCGAGGGCTAGGCTGATCCCGTCTTGACGCGACCCGAGTGCGACGGAAGGTCACGCGAAACCGCGACCCCGCCAGCGGGGCCGCGGTTTTCTTTTGAGTGGGCGTCCTCCCGATGGACCGCGGTGGTTCGAGGGAGGGATGCGTTTTACAGGAGGTCTCATCGATGGCGACGGGCACCGTGAAGTGGTTCTCCGATCAGAAGGGCTTCGGGTTCATCACCGGGGATGACGGGCAGGACGTCTTCTGCCACTTCTCCGCGATCCAGACGGAGGGCTTCAAGACCCTCCGCGACGGCCAGAAGGTCCAGTTCGAGGTCACCAAGGGCGACAAGGGCCTCCGCGCGGCCAACGTCGTCCCCCTCGACTAGCCCGACGGCGGCCGGGGCCCCCCGGATCGCCCCTCCCAGCGGAGGGCGCGCGAAGGGGGGCCTCCACCGCGGAGCGGCCCCGACCCGGGCGCGCCGCGGCACGGCCCTTCGGGGTTTCCCCTTGCCGCCTCCCCGGCCGCGGACGTACCCTGAATCCGTCCCATGGGACGTCCGCTTCGAGCCTGACGGAAGGAAGCACCGAGGCCCCCCGCGCGGGGGGCGCGGTGCTTCTTCCATTTCTGCACCCGCCGACGGCGGGAGTTCGGGAGGTTGGCGATGGCGACGGGCACCGTGAAGTGGTTCTCGGATCAGAAGGGCTTCGGGTTCATCAGCGGGGACGACGGCAAGGACGTCTTCTGCCACTTCTCCGCCATCCAGACCGAGGGGTTCAAGACCCTCCGGGACGGCCAGAAGGTCACCTTCGACGTCCAGCAGGGCGAGAAGGGCCTCCGGGCCGCCAACGTCGTCCCCATCGACTAGGCGATCCCAGGACCCGCCCGGGGCCCCGGGGGCGCGAGCCCCCGGGGCCCCTTGATTCCCGGGCCGCCGCGCCGCGGCCGGTCCTCGCTGGCGCCGCGGGGCCCCCCGCCCTACCCTCTGCCCGCGAAGGGAGACCCCCCATGGGACGCCGCGACGCCGCCCTCCTCGGGCTCCTCGCCCTCCTCGCCGCCGCGCTCCCCGCCTCCGGCTGCTCGTCGCGCGCGGGGCGGGTCGTCGTCCGCGAGGAGAACGACGTCTTCAACATCGGCCGGGGCTTCGACACCGACCAGGACTACACCCAGGGCGGGGTCGCCGCCCTGACCCTCCCGGAGGACGGGACCCCGGAGTGGGCCCGCGCCGCGGCCCGGGCGCTCCCCCTCTTCGCGGAGGGCTCCCGGGTGAACCTCGGCCTCCTCCTCGGGCAGGAGATCTACACCCCCGTGGACATCTCCCGGGAGGTGCCCGACCCGGAGGACCGGCCCTACGCCGGCTGGCTCTACGTGGGGCTCGCGCTCCAGGGGCGGGTCCTCGACGAGGACCCCCTCGCCCGGAGGGACCGCATGGACTCGCTGGAATTGGACGTCGGCGTCGTCGGCCCGGCCTCCCTGGCGGAGCCCTCCCAGAACATCGTGCACGGCCTCCTCGACATCCCCGACGCCGAGGGCTGGGACCACCAGCTCGGGAACGAGCCGGGGCTGCAGGCGGCCTGGGAGCGGCGGTACCGGGTGCTCGCCCCCGACCTCGGGGAGGGCTTCGGGGCCGACCTCCTCCCGGGGTTCCGCGCCCGCCTCGGCACGGTCCGCGTGGACGCGTCGGTCGGCGCCCTCGGCCGAATCGGGTGGCGCCTGCCGCGCGACTTCGGGCCGCGGACCGTGGACGGGACCGGGCTCGAGGTCGGGGCGGCGGCGCCCCCGCCCTGGATCGCCCTCGTCGGCTCCCTCGACGCCCGGGGGGTCCTCCACGACCTCTTCCTCGAGGGCGGCACCTTCCGCGACGGGCCCTCGGTGACCCCCGCCAACCTGGTCTACGAGTCCTCCGCGGGCATCGCCGCCGGCTGGGGCCCCCTGCAGGTCTCCTTCGTCCAGAACTTCGTGAGCCCGCAGTTCCGCGAGGACCGCCGGTACCACTCCTACACCTCCCTCACCGCCTCCTTCGCCTGGGGGTTCTGATGGCGGGTCCGGCCCCCGAGCCCCCCTCCCCCGGGCGGACCGACGTGGACGGGCCCTCGCTCCCCCTCCGGGTGGAGCGGCGGCGCGTGAAGCACCTCACGGCGCGCCTGCGGGACGGGGTCCTCCTCGTCAGCGCCCCGCTCCGCGCCCCGAGGGAGTGGATCGACCGCAGCATCCCGGAGCTCGCCCGGAGGCTGCTCCGCCGCGGCCGGCGCCGGGACCTCAACCGGGACGGGGCTGCGCTGGCGCTCGCCCGGCGGGTCGCGGCGCGGTTCCCCGAGCCCCCGCGCGTGGACCGGGTGGAGTGGGTGCCGGGGAGGCCCTCCCGCTGGGGCACCTGGCACCCCGCCACGCGCACCATCCGGCTCTCCGCCGCCCTCCTCCACATGCCGCCCCCGGTGATCGAGGGGGTCGTCGCCCACGAACTGGCCCACGCCCGCTGGCGCACCCACGGGCCGCGCTTCCGGGCGCTGCTGCGGAAGGCCGACCCCCGGGCCGACTGGGTGGAGGGGTTCCTGGACGGCGCGGAGTGGCACGCCCGCACCGGGGCGGCGATCCCGGCGACGGACCGGGGGCCGCTGGGGAGCCGGGGGAACCCGGCCCCCGACGCCCCCCCTCCCGCGGAGGGCCCCGATCCCGTCCCCTCCCCGGGGCCCCCCGACCGCCCCCGGCGGCGCCGCCGCCCCCCGGGGCGGGAACCCGGGGAGGAGAGGCTCCTCTTCCCGATGGATCCCTGACATCGACGGATGTGATTCCGGTCATCATCGAAGTCGCTCTTTGATGGCGGCGCGCTCCCCGCCCGCGGGAGGATCTCCCCGGTCCGCCGACCGAGGAGGAAGCCATGCGCTTCGCGCCCGCCGCCGCCGCCCTCGCCGCCGCCG
The DNA here is from genome assembly GCA_023150535.1 of Planctomycetota bacterium. Lineage (GTDB taxonomy): Bacteria > Planctomycetota > JAJSAM01 > JAJSAM01 > JAKLKS01 > JAKLKS01. Next base: position 6,243 of record JAKLKS010000134.1, on the reverse strand, counting down.
CCCTCGCCGCCTCCTGCGCCTCCCCCGGGGCCCCGTCCGGGGCCCTCCCGCCCGCCGACCGGATCTCCGTGGACGCCGCCGCGGGGGAGGTCGTCGTCCCCGCCGTCGTGCAGCACCCCGAGGGGAAGCCCTGCATCGACGACTGGGGCCAGCGCGTGCAGGCCTTCGCCGGCTGCCGGCTCGCCGCCGGCGGCGAGGCGAAGTTCCGGGACTGGTTCGTGTTCCTCTCCCCCTTCTCCACGGAGGAGGTCCACGACGCGCTCCTCTCCGTGGGGGCGGCGCCGCGGGTGCACATCACCATGGCCGACGGGAAGAAGCTCCCGGGGCTCGTCCCGGAGACGAAGCCGGAGCACTACCTCCAGGGGGACTCGGTGGTGATCTCGATCCTCTGGGAGGAGGGAGGCGCGCGCCGCGAACTCCCCTACGAGGACTTCGCGCAGGAGAAGATCCTCGTCGACGGGGCCGAGGTGGTGAAGCCCTGGACGCCGCACTTCGTCTTCCACGGGAGCGGGGCGATCCACGCCTCGGCCACGGGCTGCATCGCCTGCCCCTGCGACTGCGCGGGGGGGATCATCGCGGACAACCGCTACCCGATCTACAACCCCAAGCCGGTGGTGCGCTTCGACTGGACGAAGGCGCCCCCGGTCGGCACCCCGGTCTGGATCCGCCTGCGGGCGACGGCGACCCGGTAGGCGCCCCGTGGCACGGGCACGCCTCCTGGCCCCCCTCCTCCTCCTCGCCGGAGGCTGCGCCGCGCCGGCGGGGACGGCCCCCGCGCCCGCCCCGGTCGAGGCGGTGGGCGCCCCGGGGATCTTCCCCCCCGTCCTCGACGCGGAGGGGAGGCCCTACCCCCTCGGGGACCTCCTGCAGGACCGCATCCTCTCGGAGACCCGGGACGGGAGGCCCTCCGAGTCCATCGATCGGGTGGACTGGCTCCTCGTCGTGGCGAGCCGCCCGGCCTGCGAGTGGACGCGGCGGTTCCTCGGGGAGTTGGAGGCGGTGCTGCCCGACCTCCGCTCCCTCCACGTGCGCACGGCCGCCGTCCTCGAGGGGGAGTTCGGGGAGCACGAGGCGGAGTGGGAGCGGATCCGGGCGTCGGGCATCCCGGTGCTCCGGGACCCCGCGGGCGCGGTCTACCGCTTCCACGTGCAGAAGGCGACCCCGGCGCTGGCGCTCCTGGACCGCTGGGGGACGGTCGTCTTCGAACTCGACGGCTACATGGCGCCGGCGGATCTCGCCCTGAAGATCCGCGCCGGGGACTTCGCCTCGGTGAAGGCGGCGGGGGGCTGACCCCCCTAGCGGGAGGGCGTCGCCCTCCCCCGTGGAACGAAGGGGCCCCGCCGGACGCGCGGCCGGCGGGGCCCCGGGATTCCCGGCGGGGGTCCAGGGCGGGCCCCCGCCGGACGCGGATCTCAGAAGGTCACGGTGAACTGCGTCCACAGCCAGAGCGCGTCGCCGCCCGGGCCGGAGTCGCGGACGAACCCCCCGTCGAAGAACTGCGAGGCCCCGACGTCGATGCGCATCCGCTCGGAGACCCGGTGGGTGGCGATGAGGTCGACCTCCGTGCCGAGGAAGTTCGAGTAGGACGGGTCTCCCGGCCGGATGGGGATCCCCTGGATGCCGTACCAGGCGTCGGCGTCCTGGTCCACCCAGAAGCGGTGGCACTCGAACCGGAGGGTCCAGCGTTCGGCGGGCTGGAGGGAGAGGAAGAGCGCGATCTCGCGCAGGTTCTTCCATGTGGTGAGGTTCATGGGGCCGTAGAGCGGGTGGTCCGTGGGGAAGAGGGTCTGGAAGGACTGCCTCTCCCCGCTCCCCGGATCCCGGTCGCCCGAGGCCCAGTTCGCCTCGACGCCGATCCGCGGCTTCCCCCGCGCGTCCGCGAAGGTGTACCCGGCGTGGCCGTGGAGGGCGAAGGCGGAGAGCGGGTCCCCCGCGAGGTGCCCGCGCTGGAGCGCCCCCTCGAAGCCCCCGTCCCACTCCTCGCCCGCCCGCGACCAGCGGAGGCCGCCGGTGCCGAAGAAGGTGTTGCCCGAGCCCCCGGCCTCGCCCGCCGCCGCGGCGCCGCTGCGGAAGCCGAGGAGGTAGACGTCGAGGTCCCCTCCGGCCAGCCCCTTCGGCGTCGCGGTGTAGAGCCCGTAGAGATCGGAATCCCCGTCGTCGGCGACCGGGGGCGCGAAGCCCGCGAGCCAGGGGCCGCCCTCCACGGTCCTCGCCGCGAAGAGGTCCACCTGCGTGTCCCCCCACTTCCGGGCGAAGCGCAGGGCGTCGAAGGAGCGCCCGAGGGTGTGCCACTCCAGGTGGCCGACGAGCCGCTGGTCCCCGTAGGCGAGCACCTGCCGCCCCGCCCGGAGGTCGGCCCCGCTGCCGAGGAGGTCCGTCGCCTCGAACCACCCCTGCTTGAGGTCGGTGCCCCCGGTGGTCGTCTGGAGCTGCGAGATCGTGGAGGGCTCCGACCCGTAGTAGCGGGCGTCGCGGATCTCCACCCGGGCCTTGAGGCCCTCGGCCACGTCGAAGTCCGCCTGGATCGCCGTGCGCAGCCGGGCGATGTCGTTGACGTCGTCCCCCGTCGGCTCCGCGGGGCGGTAGACGTCGTCGAACCGCTCGACCCACAGGACCACCTGCCCGGAGAACTTCAGGCCGCGGGAGTTCGGGGCCGTCACGTTGCCGAGGGAGCCGGGCGGCCGCGCGGCGAGGTAGGCCTCGACCTCCTTCGCCACCGCCCCCCCGTCCCCTCCCACCAGCCCCTCGAGCCGCTCGACCTTCTCCTGGAGCTTCCGCATCTCCGCCCGGGTGCGCTCCAGCTCCCCCCGGAGGTCCTCCTGAGCGTCGGCCGCGGCGCCCGCCCCGAGGAGGAGCGCGGCGCCGCAGGCGACGGCACGCAGGCCGCCCATGGTTCCGTCCTTCCCGCCCGCGCGCCGGCGCGGACGATGCGCTGGTTCCCTTGATGACGGGAATCAACGGAATCTATGGGCGGGGGCCCGCCGGGGGGATCCCGGGAAGGAGGGGCCCCGTGACGGGTGTCACGGCGGGGGCGGCGGCCCCGCGCGGACGGGAATCAGGGCTTCCGCTTGACGAAGAACCAGTCCTTCGCCCCCGGGTTGTCCCTGTTCTCCGCGACGCGCCTCTCCGCCTCGGCGGCGGTCTTCGGCGGCGGGAGGATGATCTCGTCCCCCGGCCTCCAGTCGGCGGGGCAGGCGGTGCCGGCGTTGGCGTCCACGCTGCGGAGCGCGTCGAGGAGGCGCAGGACCTCGTCGATGTTCCGCCCGCAGGTCATGGGGTAGTAGATGCAGGCGCGCACGATCCGCTTCGGGTCGATGAAGAACAGCGCCCGCACCGGCGCCATGTCGTTCTCCGAGGGGTGGACCATCCCGTAGGCGGAGGCGACCTTCCGGTCGAGGTCGGCGATGACGGGGAAGGGGATCTTCACGCCGTGCTGGGCCTCCAGGGTCCGCACCCAGGAGATGTGGGAGAAGACGCTGTCGATGGAGAGGCCGACGAGCTGGGCCTGCCGCTCCTCGAACTCCGCGGCGCGGCGGGCGAAGCCGAGGAACTCCGTCGAGCAGACCGGGGTGAAGTCGTAGGGATGGCTGAAGAGGATCACCCACTTCCCCTCGTAGGCGTCCAGCGACAGGGGCCCGTGGGTGGAGGCGGCGTCGATGGAGGGGGCCCTGGAGCCGATGGTGGGGAGGGAGGGCTTCGCGGCGGCGGCGGCGGCGTCGGACATGGCGGCGGTTCTCCTTTCGGTGGTCCCGGGGCGGCGCCCTCGGGGTCAGGGGTCCAGGGGGAGGCCCTCGGCCGCCCAGCGGTCGGTGCCCCCCTCGATGCTGAAGACGCGCCGGCGGCCGTTCTCGATGAGGAACTCGGCCGCCGCGGCGGAGCGCCCCCCCATCTTGCAGATGACGAGGACCTCCTCGCCGGCCTCCCCCGGGAGGGAGCCGAGGGCGGCCGGCAGGGTCCCGAGGGGGAGGTTCCGGGCCCCCCGGGCGTGCCGCCCCCGGGGGCCGCCGTACTCCCAGGGGTCCCGCACGTCGAGGAGGACCGGGGGGCGCGGCCCCGCGAGGCGCTCGAAGGCCTCCTGCGGGGAGAGGAGGGGGACCCGGCCCGAGGCGGCCGTGGCGCAGGCCCCCGCCGATCCCCCGGAGGAGCAGGCGGGGGCGCCGGCCGGGAGCCCGAGGTCGAGGCCGCGGCGCGGCGGCGCGGGGGCGGCGCCGCCGTGGTGGGCGGCGTGCGCCGCGGCGGTGCCGAGGTTCGCCGCGATCACCTCCAGCATCCAGTCCGGCGTCGGGGCGGCCACCGCCCTCTGCCAGGCCACGTACTCCTCCCGCGTGACGTCCTGGAAGCGCGGGTTGCGGCGGCGCTCCTCGCCGAGGGTCCCGTCCTCGAGCCCGTGGTAGTCGTGCCCGGGGAGGACGCGGAGGTCGTCGCCGAGGGAGGAGAGCCGGCGGAGGCTGTCCCAGTGGGCGCCGGGGTCCCCGCCCGGGAGGTCGAGGCGGCCCGCCCCCTCCTGCGCGAGGAAGAGGAAGTCCCCCGTGAGCAGGTCGCGGCCGCAGAGGAGGGAGATGGAATCCGGGGTGTGGCCGGGGGTGTGGAGGACCTCCACCCGCTCGTCCCCCACCTCGATGCGCCGGCCGTCCCGGAGGCGCCCCGTGGGCAGGCGGCTCTCCGTCGCCTCGTGGAGGAGGTACTCGACCCCGAGGGCGCGGGAGAGGGAGGCGCCCGCGCTCACGTGGTCGGCGTGGGTGTGGGTGTCCACGATCCCGCGGAGGCGGAGCCCGCGGGCGTCGAGGGCCTCGTGGACCGCCGCCGCGTCGTCGAGGACGGGGTCCACGAGGAGGGCCTCCCCCGTGCGACCGCAGGAGACGAGGTAGGCCCGGCAGGCGGCGCGTCCGATGCGGCGGACCGGCATGGTTCCCCCCTGGAAACGGGCATGCTAGCACGATGGGACCGGGTCTCAAGAGAGGACGGGCGCCGCCTCCCCGCTTCCCGTCCGCCCCCCCGCTCCGCCGGGTGGGCGTTGCCCCGGGCACCCATGGGAGAGTAGGCTGGTCCGGTCCGCCCGGGGCACCGCCCCGGGGGACGGGAACGAAGGACCCCATCCGGAAAGGAGCCCCCCATGCGATGGAAACTGCCGGCCGCCCTGGCCGCGCTGGCCCTCGCCGCGCCCGCGGCCCTCGCGGGCCTCGGGATCGGCGACAAGGCCCCGCTGCCCACGGCGAAGGAGGCCGTCAACCTCCCGTCCTTCGCGCCGAAGGACGTGGAGGGGAAGGTCGTCCTCTACGAGATCTTCCGCACCTGGTGAGGACCCTGCAAGAGCCAGGTGGGACACCTGGACGAGCTGTATTCCAAGTACAGGGACCGCGGCCTCGTCGTGCTGGCCGTCACCAACGAGGGGCGCGGCCTCGTGGACAAGTTCGTGTCCGACACGAAGGCCACGCATCCGATCCTCATCGAGGACGGTGACAGCGCGGCGACCTTCGGGATCCAGGGCTTCCCCACGTCCTTCCTGATCGACGCCAACGGGAAGATCGCCTGGACGGACGACAAGGGGGGCCTCGAGGCCGAGATCGAGCGCCTCCTCCAGGACGTGCGCCTCGTGCCCGCGCTCCCCCGGAAGTTCGCCGCCATCCAGAAGTCCATGGAGAAGGGGGACTTCGCCGGCGCCCGCAAGTCGCTGGAGGGGCAGATCGCCGGCACAGGACTCTCCGACGAGGAGAAGACCGCCGCGACGGAGGCCCTGAAGTGGATCGACGACCGCGGGGCGGGGATGCTCGCCTCCGCGGACGCCGACGGGCAGAGGGGCGACTGGTACGCCGCCTCCGAGACGCTCGACAAGGTCATCGCCTCCTTCAAGGGACTCGAGCCCGCGGCGAAGGCGAAGGAGACCCTGGACGGGATCCTCAAGGACAAGGAGAAGAAGCGCGAGGTGGACGCGGGCGAGGTCTACGAGAAGTCGAAGGAGAAGGCCCGCTCCATGAAGCCGGAGCAGGCCGCCCAGATGATGCGCGCCATCGCGAAGAAGTACGACGGCACGAAGGCCGCCGAGCGGGCCCTCAAGGACGCCATCCGCCTCGAGGCGCAGAGGTAGCCGCCGCGATCGTTCCACGGGCGCCCCGCCCCGGCGGGGCGCCCGTTCTGATTCCCGCGGCGGGGCGGCCCCCCCGTAGGATGCGATCCGCCATGGCCCCCCGCCGCGCGCCCGCGCTGCTCGCCGCCCTCGCGCTGGCCCTCCCGGCCTGCGCCGGG
>JAKLKS010000133.1 GCA_023150535.1 Planctomycetota bacterium | reverse complement strand
CCCGCGACTGGCAGGCGCCGAGCCGGGAGAGCCCGATCCAGGCGGCGCCGCCGAGGGCCGCTACGCCCGCCGCGCCGAGGAGGGCCGCCGCCCGGGCCGGCGCGGGGAGCGGGGCGCCGGGGCGGGGGAGGGCGCGGGAGAGGAAGAGGGCCGCGGCGCCGCCGGCCGCCGCGGTGAGGAGCGCGTCCAGCGGCGTCCTCAGGAGCCCCCCGGCGAGGGTCACGGAGAAGGCGGAGGGGTCGAGGATCTCCCCGCCCCGGGGCCCCGAGGGGACCCCGAGGAGGTGCAGGGCGAGCCGGAGGAGGAGCACGGAGGCGGCCCGGGCCGCCTCCCTCGGGGCCCCCGCCGGGAGGCGCCGCAGGGGGAGGCCCCCGAGCAGGAGGGCGGCGAGGAGGATCGCGGCCGCGCCGCGCCGCCAGCGCGACCTCTCTCCCCGCGCGAGGGCCTCCCGCTCCGCCGCCGGCCGCAGGGTGATCTCGATCCGCCCGTGGAGGTCGCCGAGGGAGCCGAGGAGGGGGGCGTGGCCGGAGAGGGGGTCCCGGGGCGGCTCCGTCTCCTCCGCCCGCTCCCCGTAGCGGACGTTCACGCGCTCCAGGCCGAGCGCCGCCTCGGCCTCGTCCTCGAAGTCCCACCTCCGCAGGAACCGGTTGTGGAGGGGGAGGTTGGAGTGGAAGGGGGCGTAGACCCGCAGCGCGGCGGAGGTCTCCCCCCCGGGGCCCGTGAGGGGGATCTCGGCGGCGAGGACCTTGTAGACGTTGGTCTGGATGACCCGGGTGGAGGGGCGCCCCCCCGGGGGGGGCGCCCGGGGGCCGAGGAAGATGCGCCCCCACCAGGCGAGGGGGTGGCCGGCGCCGTCCACCACGGCGGCGCCGGAGATCCCGTCCTGCTCCTCCCCGAGGGCCCTCCCGAGGACCTCGAAGAGGGCGGCGCGGTCCTCCCGCGACGCGGTGGGCCGGGGAACCGCCTCCAGCACCCTCGGCGCGACGGATTCCGCGACGGCGACCGCCCTCCTCTCCGACGCCAGGAACAGCCGCTCCACCCCCGCGAGTCCGCCCTCGATGCGGGCGGCGAGGGAGGCGGGGGAGTCGACGGGGGCGGGGGCGTCGGGGGCGGGGGGGCGGTCGAGGAGTTCCCAGGCGGCGAGGGCCGCGGCCGCGGCGAGGGCCGCCGTCGTCCACCGTCCGGCGGGGCGGCGGGGCGGGGAACCGGTCACGGCGTCTCGCGGGCGCCCACGAGCACCCGCCTCTCCCCCCGCCCGGCGGCCGCCTCGATCCCGAGGACGAGGAGGAGTTCCGCCTTCACGACGCGGCGGTCGGAGGAGCGGACGTACTCCACGGAGAAGGTCCCGGCGGCCTCCTTGACGGACTTCCGCTCCACCTTCGTGAAGGAGCGCTCCCCGAAGTACCCCTCGAGCAGGGACCGCGCCTGCTCGGTGCGGTAGTCGCCCGCCTCGATGCCGGGCAGGCGGAGGGAGACCCGCCGCGTCCCGGGGAGATTCCCCGCCAGGGCGGCGGCGTCCCCGCGCTTCCAGGCGGCGGCGAGGGCGTCGAGGAGGACCTCCTCCTCGGTGCGCTTCCCCTCGCCCGCCCTGGGCTCCTCGCGCTCCTTCCCGCCCTTCCTCGCGCCCCCGGCCTCCTCCTTCCCGCTCCCGCCCCTGCCCTTCCCCCCTTCCTTCTCCTTCCCTTTCCCCTTTCCCTTCTCCTTGTCCTTCTCCTTCTCCTTCTCCTTCTCCTTGTCCGTCTCCTTCGCCTTCTCCGTCTCCTTCGCCTTCGGATCCTCCTTCACGCCGGCGGGAGGGGGCTCCCCGCCGTCCTGCGCCAGGGCGCCGCCCGGGCCGCAGGGGAGGAGGGCGAGGAGGGCGAGGAGGAGGAGGGAGGCCCCGCGGTGTCCCCGGGAGAGGACAGCGGCGCGGCCGCGGAGGGGGGCGGGGGCCGTCATGGAGGAGGGTTCCGCAAATGTCGAGCCCCGGCCCCTCACCGGAGCCCGTACTTCTCGATCTTCTTGTAGAGGTTGCTCCTCTGCATGGCGAGCACCTCGGCGGTGTGCTTGACGTTCCAGCCGTTCTCCTCGAGGCGCTGGAGGAGGAACATCCGCTCCGCCTGCTCCTTGAACTCCTCGAAGGTGGCGCAGCCGGTGAAGGGGTCCCCGGGGCGCTGGGGGCGGGGGGCGAGGTAGGGCTCCAGGTCGGCCGACCCGACCTCCGGCCCCGGGCAGAGGATGGCGACCCGCTCGACGAGGTTGCGGAGCTGGCGGACGTTCCCCGGCCACTCCTGCCGCGAGAGGAGGGCGAGGGCCTCCTCGGAGAGGCGGCGGCGGGGCTCGAGGTCGTTGCGCTTGCAGGCCTCCTCGAGGAAGTGGCGGGCGAGGAGGGGGACGTCCTCGCGGCGCGCGGAGAGGGGGGGGAGGTGGATCGGCACGACGGCGAGGCGGTAGTAGAGGTCCTCGCGGAAGCGGCCCCCGGCGACCTCCTCCAGGAGGTCCTTGTTGGTGGCGGCGACCACGCGGACGTCCACGGGCACCGGCCCCCTGCCGCCCACCCGCTCGATGGTCCCCTCCTCGAGGGCGCGCAGGACCTTCGCCTGCGCGGAGAGGTCCATGTCGCCGATCTCGTCGAGGAAGAGGGTCCCCCCGTCCGCCTGCTCGAACTTCCCCGGCCGCGAGGCGACGGCCCCGGTGAAGGAGCCCTTCTCGTGCCCGAAGAGCTCGCTCTCCACGAGCTCCCGGGGGATGGCGGCGCAGTTGACCTCGACGAAGGGGCCGCGCCAGCGGTGGGAGCGCTCGTGGACGTTGCGGGCGACCAGTTCCTTCCCCGTCCCGTTCCCCCCGGTGAGGAGGACCCGGGCCTGGGTGGGGGCGACCTTCTCCACGGTGGCGAGCACGTCCCGGATGGCGGAGGTGGTGCCGAGGATCCGCCAGCGCTCGGCCACCTTCCCCCGGAGGGCGGCGACCTCGCTCTCGGCGCGGCGCATGGCCAGCGCGTTGCGCACGGTGACGAGGACCTGCCCCTCGTCGAGCGGCTTGTCGAGGAAGTCGAAGGCCCCCCGGCGGGCCGCCTCCCAGCCCGTGGAGCGGTCGGCGTGGCCGGAGATCATGACCACCGGGAGGCCCGGCCGCCGGCGCCGGATCTCCTCGAGGACCTCGATGCCGTCGCGGCCGGGCATCTTGACGTCCAGCAGGACGACGTCGGGCGGGTCCTTCTCGATGGCGGCGAGGGCCCGGTCGCCGTCGGGGGCCGTGGCGACCTCGTGCTTCTCGTAGCGGAGGACCATCTCGAGGGCGTCCCGGATGTCCGCCTCGTCGTCCACGACCAGGATGCGGCCGGCGGGTTCCGCCATGGTCTCCTCCAGGGGCCCGGAGCCGGGATCATAACCCCGGGGCGCCCCTCAGGTTAGGGCGCCGCCCGGGGGGATGCGGATTTCCTGTAACATGGGGGGTGGAATCGGCGTTTCCAAGGGTGGGTACCGGATGGATCCGTCCACCGACGAAGATCTCGTCCTCCGCACGGCCGGGGGGGACTCCGAGGCGTTCGAGGTGCTCCTCGACCGCTGGGAGGGTCCCGCCAAGCGCTACGCCTGGCGGCTGCTGGGGGACTGGCAGGCGGCGGAGGACGCGGCCCAGGAGGCCTTCCTCAGGGTCCACCGGGCCTCGGCGGAGTACCGGCCGACGGCGCGGTTCTCCACCTGGTTCTACACGGTCCTCGGCAACGTCTGCAGGGACCACCTGCGGCGCCTGCGGAGGAGGCCCCAGGAGGGGGCGGCGCGCCCCCTCGGCGAGGGGGAGGACGAGCCGGTGGCGCCGGGCGACAGGATGCCCGGGCCGGAAGAGGAGGTCCTGGCCGCGGAGCGGCGGGCCCTGGTGGCGGAGGCCGTGCGGTCGCTGCCCCTCCACCTCCAGCAGGCCGTGGCGCTGCGCGAGTTCGAGGGGCTCAAGTACCGCGAGATCGCCGAGACGCTCGGCTGCGACCTCAACGAGGTGAAGGTCCTCATCCACCGGGGGCGCAAGGCCCTGGCGGAGAAGCTGCGGCGGGTGATGCGAGGCTGACATGGCAGGCACGGTGCACCGGGATCCGGGATGCGGGGACCACGAGGCGGACCTCTCCGCCCTCGTGGACGGGGAGCTGGCCGCCCCCGAGGCGGCGGCCGTCGAGGCCCGCCTGCGGTCCTGCCCCGCCTGCGCCGCCCTCGCCCGGGACCTCGCCGGCGTGAGCCGGGCGCTCCGCGCCTGGGACGGGGCCGAGCCCCCCGTGGCCGTCTCCGCGGGCTTCCGCGCGCGCCTCCTGGCGGAGGTCGCCCGGGAGAGGGCCGGGAATCCCCGGCGGAAGGGGATGCCCGCCTCCGCCGGCTCCCCGGCCACGCTCCTCGCGCCGGCCGGGGAGGTCGCCCCCGGGACGCCGCGGCTCCTCCGCTGGGCGCCCGCGGCCGCCGCCGCCGCCTCGATGGCGGCCGTCGCGGGGGCGGCGCTCCTCCTCTCCCCCGACCGCCCCGTTCCCCGGGAGGGGGGACTCCCGGCCGGGGGCCTCCCCTCCGCGGCGGGCGACCTCCGCACCTCCGCCGCCGACCTCCTCGCCTCGGCCGCGGAGCATCGGGCGGCCGGGAGGACCGGGGAGGAGCGCCGCGACGTGCTCGCCGCCTGGGGGCTCTCCCCCTCCGACCCCTCCGTGAGGGCTGCCTTCCGGGCCTCCCTCGGCTTCGACCCCGGCACCCTCGAGCGTCCCCTCGAGGGGGACGCGCCGCCGCCGCCCCGCTCCGCCGCCGCCTCCGGGAGCGGGGGAGGGGGCGGTCCCGGCGCCGGGGCCGCCGACGAGGGGGACCTCCGGGACCTCTGGGCCGGCCCCTGCCGGTTCTCCCTCGCGGGCGCCTTCGACCGCTACCTCGACTACCGGGAGAAGGCCCGGGAACTCGAACTCGCCCTGGCCGCCCGCGCCGAGGCCCACCCCGCGGGGCCGGTGACCGTGGCCGCCGATCGCGCCCCCGAGGCCCCTCCCCACCCGCTCTCGCGCCTGCTCGGGTCCCTCTCCGTGGGCCCCCCCTCGGGGGGCAGGGGCTCCGCCACCTGGGGCGGGATCGTCGTCTACCCCCTCCTCGCCTCGCCCCGACTCGCCGCGGAGGGCCTCCCCCCCCTGCCGGGCGAACCCCTCTCCCTCGCGGAGGCCCTGGCCTCCCGCCGCGCCGAGGTCCGGGACAGCCCCGGCCGGAGCGCGGGCACGATCCTCGTCTCCAACCTCGATCCCGAGCGGCCCCTCCTCCTCCTCGCCGGCGAGGTGCTGGAGGGCGGGCGGGCCGACCGGATGGTCGCCCGGGACGTCCTCGTCCCCCCCGGCCAGCGGCACAGCCCGGTCCCCGTCTTCGACGTCGAGGTCAGCCGGGCGGCCAACCGTCCCTTCGGCACCCGGTTCCGGGGGGCCCCGGGGGTCGCGGGGGCGCGCCTGCGCGGGCTGGCCGTCGCGGGCGCCCCGGAGGAGGAGGTCGCCTCCTACGTCCGCTCCCGGCTCGACCTCCTCTTCGTCACCTCCTCGCGGCGCTCCCTGGCGGACGCCTGGTCGGACAGGGGGCCCGCGGCCCCGGTCCTGCGCACCGTGGTCCGGCCCCAGGTGGCCGAACTCCTGCGCGTGCTCCAGGACCCGGAGGTCGTGGGCTTCGCCGTGGCCCAGGGACCGGAACTCCTGTCGGTCGAGGTCTTCGGGAGCCACGGGCTGATGCTCGCCCACGCCCGGCGGGTCCTGGAGGGGGCGGCGCTGGAGTCCTCCACCTACGCGGGCGGCGGGCGCCCCCCGCTCCCCTCGGCGGTGGAGGAGATGATCAGGGCCGCGTCCCGGGGGACCTCCTTCCTCGGGGCCCCGGGTGGCGGCGGTCCGTCCCTGGATCCGGCGAGGCCCGGCACCCTCGGGGGCCCCTCCCCCGAGGTGGGGGTCCTGGCGCTGGAGGGGGGGCTCCTCGGCTCCGGCGTCCTGAACGGCGGCGTGGTCCTCCACGCCTCCATCCTCCGGGGGGCGGGCTCCGGTCCCCTGGCGGGCCGCGGCGCCCGGACCGGGGATCTCCCCGGCGCGGGCGCCCCCACGGGCGGCCAGGGGACGGCGGGCGGGGCGAGCCCCTCCTCCGAGGGTCCGGGGTCGGGGGACCCGTCCACGGCCGGGGGGGCGGAGCCCGCCAAGCCGGCGGATTCGAGCCCCACGACGGGGGGCGGTCCGAAGTAGCGCGGGGGCCCGGGGTTCCCGTGACCCCCTCCGGCACCGCCGCGATGGCCTTTGACCTTGTCGCCCCCTTGTTGTTCAATACTTGCTGACTTGACAGGGCAGGCTTCGGAGGGCGGAGCGGTTCCGGCCGAGGGGCTTGCGGTGGCAGGGAGGGTTTGCGATGAAGCGGAACCTCGTTCTCATCGTGATGCTGCTGGCGTTCGCAGTCGTCTCGTCGGGCTGCATGGCTGGTCCGTGGACGGCCCGCGAGGCCGTCGATGACTGGGCCGCGAACACCTACGCCGACAACACGCTGCTCGGCACGGTGGTCTACGTCTTCGTGTGGCCCATCGGCATGTGGCTGGGCTCCATCGTCGACCTCATCGTCCTCAACAACGTCGCGTGGTGGGGCGCGGACATCTGGAACGGCACCGGCACGACGGTCGATCACAAGAACGCGCCGAACGGCCGCACCAACAAGGAAGGCAACAAGCTGATGGAGCAGCCGAACTGGTAGTTGCGGTTCGGACTTCCTGAGAATCAAACGGAGCCCGGGGCGCGAGCCCCGGGCTCCTTCGTTTGAAATCCGAACCCGACCCCTTCTTGAGATCTTCGCGGCGGCGGGGGTCCCGTCCCCCGGAGTCCTGGAAACGGGACGGGTTCCGTATTGAAGGTCCTAGAGCGGGACGAGGCCGGGGTGGAGGACGCCGTCGGGATCGAAGCGGGCCTTCGCGGCCCGGAGCGGCTCCCACATCTCCCCGAACTGGGCCCTCCAGCGGGCCTCGTCGAACTCGAGCCAGCCCGAGGGGTAGCGCTTCCCGCCCATCTTCATGGCCAGGTCGCTGGCCTTCGCCAGCATCGGCCCCGCGACGGCCATGGCCTGGGGCGGGAGCCCGGGGAGGATCCCGAAGCCCATGACGAACTCCGACTTCGGCTTCATGAAGAGGGGGACCTTCGAGGTGGACCCCTTCGAGGGCCAGAGCAGGATGTGCCCGCCGCCGAGGAGGTGGGGGGGGAGGTTGGCGAGGATCGCGGTGATGTAGGAGGCCGTGGACTCCCAGGGCATGACCACCTCCATCCAGGGGTGGGCCGCGGCCCAGTAGCCCCCCCGCTTCCACAGTTCGAAGAGCGGCTCCAGCCGGAGGGCGAACTCCGCCATGGTCCGGTCCTCGACGTGGACGGAGCGGTAGTGGGAGAGGCCCGCGGTCAGGGCCCGGTCGTCGGGCGGCGAGGCGGGGTCGAACTCCAGGCTCGCGTGCAGGGGGTAGAACCACTGCGCGAAGGGGGTCGGCACCCCCGCCACCTTCCGGAACCCCTGGGGGCAGGGGACGCACCAGGACTCCAGGTACCCGAACCGCTCCTCCGTCATGAGCCGCTGGGAGTCCTTCATCAGGGAGGAGAGGTCGTCGTAGAGCAGGTAGAAGGTCCGCACCATGGGCTTCGCCGGGACGAGGCGGATCGTCGCCCGGGTGATGACCCCGCAGAGCCCGAGCCCCGAGCGCACCGCGTCGAAGAGTTCCCGCTCCCGGTCCGGGGAGCAGGTCACCACCTCCCCCGCGCCGGTGACGACCTCCATCTCCAGGACGTTGTCCCCCTGGCACCCCTCCCGGAAGGAGGCGATGCCTAGGCCCGCCACGGAGAGGGTCCCGCCCACGGAGACGCCGAGGTTGTTGGTGAGCACGGGGGGGACGAGGCCGGCCCGGAGAGCGGCGGCGACGACGTCCCGCCAGGCGGCGCCCCCGCCGACCTCCATCCGAAGCCCCGCGGCGTCCGGCGCCCCCACCGCAGCCATCCCGGAGAGGTCGAGGACGACCGCCCCGGCCAGGAGCGACAGCCCGCTCTGGCTGTGGGCCTTCCCCCGGGTGACCAGGGGGACCTTCGCGCCCCGGGCCCACTTCACGACGGCGGCGACCTCGGCCGTGTCCGCCGGGCGGGCCACGGCCAGGGGCCGCATGCGGTGGAGGCGGCCGAAGTCGGAGGCGTTCTCCTCCAGGACGGCGGCCTCCTCGAGGAGGCGGGGGCCGAGGAGGGTGCGCAGGGAGGCGAGGGGGTCGGGCAAGGGGATCCTCCGTTCCGGGGACGCGACGGGTCCCCGGGAAGGGGGGGGATCCTAACCGGCTTTCCTCCGCCGCCGAACCATCGCGGTAGGATGGCGCCGTGAAAGGGGCCCTCGCCGCGATCCTCCTGGCCGCCCTCTGCCTCGCCCCCGCGGGCGGGGCCTCGGCCCTTCCCCGGGACGAGGGGGAGGCGATCCGCGTCGGCTTCGTCGGCCCCCTCTCCGGGCCGCTGGCGGCCTCGGGGGAGGAATCCCTCCTCGGGCTCCGGCTGGCGGCCACGGGCTCCTCCGGGGGGCGGCCCCTCGAGATCCTCCCCCTCGACGACGCCGACGACGCGAAGGCGGCCGTGGAGGCCCTCGACCTGGCGATCAAGAGGAAGTGCTCCGCCGTGGTCTGCGCGGCCACGGGGGTCACGGTGGAGGCGCTGGCCGCCCGGGCGCGGCGCTCCCGCACGCCGGTCCTCTTCGTCGGCACCGCCCCGCCGCCCGCCTCCGCCGACCCGGCCGACCCGGTCCTCTTCGTCGGCCCCTGGCCCGTGGACCAGGCCCTCCAGTTGACGGGGCTCCTCGGGCTCCACTCTGAGAAGAAGGCCCTCGGGCTCAACGGGGCCTGCTACGAGCCGGCCATCGTGGCCGAGGACACGCCGCGGGGCCGGGAGATGGCGGACGCGGTCGCCCGCAACGTCGGGCAGCGGCAGGTGCTGCGGGACCGCCGCCTCCTCGTCCCCCCGCACGGGGCGCCGGACCCGGCGGCCCTGGCGAAGTTCCGCGCCTCCCGCTGCGACCGGCTGATCCTGCTCGGGGAGCCCGACCTCCTCGACGCCACGGCGGCGGCGCTCGGGGCCATGGACTGGGACGTCCCCCTCCTCTGCGCCGACGGGATGCTCTCGGGGGCGGCGAGGTCCCTCCGGGACGGGTCGGTGAAGCGGGCGAACTTCCTCTACGGGGGGGCCGCCAAGACCCTTCCCGGGAGCGTCCCCTCCCCGGAGGTCCTGCGGGCCTTCGCGGGGACCGCGGCGGGGGGCTCCCCGGTCTTCACGCGATCGGTGAACGCCTGGTTCGCGGGGAGGCTCCTCCAGCACGCCCTGGCCGCCGGCCCGAAGCCGGCGAACGGGGGGCTCCTGGGCGCGCTGCGGACCATCCACTACGGGGAGGAGGAGCGCCTCCGGCCCTACTTCGACGACGCCGGGCGGGCCGCGCTGTGGCTCTGGGCCCCCTGGACCATGGGGGAGAAGGGGCCCGAGGCGGTGAACCCGCTCTACCTGCCCACGGGGGACCTCGGGCCGCCGCTGCGGATGAAGCGGCCGACGGACTGGGACCGGGTGGAGATCGGGCCCGACACGCGGGTGGTCTGGCTCACCTTCGGGGAGAAGGAGCCGGAGGTGAAGTCCGACCCGGCCCGGACCATCGAGGAGGACCTCGGGGCGCTCGGCCTCGGCTCCCGCGGCTACGAGGCCGACATGGACCAGTGGCTCCTCGAGGAGCTGCAGTGCCGGACGCTCGGCAAGATCAACGGGCTCTTCCTCAAGAACTACGACGGAACCTTCGTGCCGGGGGTCTCCTACGACATCCACTTCACCTTCACGAGGCCGGTCCACCTGAAGGCCTCGAAGGTCTGGGTCGGGATCATCGCGGGGGAGGAGTCGGACGACCCCAACGCCCCGGGCGGGAAGGTCATCGGGAGCGGGAGGGTGGCCATCTACAGCCGCTGGATGCGCAACCACATGCCGGCGCTGGGGAAGGCGAACCGCCTCTACCCGAAGATGAACCGGGACGACAAGCCCTACCTCGACGGCTCCTACCCCTGGGGGACCACGCTGGAGCAGAACATGCGATCGGGGCGGATCCGGGCCCTCGTGGACGGGTACGCCTCCTTCTTCGCCATGACCGGGGCCCACGAGTTCGGCCACGTCGCGGGATGCGGCCACGACACGGAATCGAGCCGCTCCATCATGAACGTGGTGGACGCCGTCGGCCTCCGCGACACCCAGGCCCACTGGATCCCCGCCCACGTGAAGGCCCTGGAGACCACCCTCGGGCGGTGGAAGGGGCGGTAGCGGTCAGTCGCCCGCCCGGGCGCGGAGGACGGCGCGGACGCGGGGGTTCGAGAGCCGCCACCCGAGGCCGAGGGCGAGGCGCTTCCCGTCCACGGTGCGGCCCTTCGCCCTCGCGCGCTCCTCGATCCTCGCCCGCTGCTCCGGGGTGAGGGCGGCGGCCGCCTTCGCGCCGGCCTCCGCGATGCCGGCCTTCGCCTCGTCCCGGAGGGCCTTCATCCTCTCCCGGGTGCGGGCGCGGATCTCCGCCTTCCTCTCCGGCGTCGCGTCCTTCGCCTCGCGGAAGGCATCGACCAGGAGGGCCGCCGCCTTCTCCCGGGCCCCGTCCCGGACCCTGCCCGCCGCCTCGGCCGCCTCCAGCGCCGCGCGGACCTGCTCCCCGGGGAGGTCCATGAGCCGCTTCATCCGGAGCATCGCCCCGTGGCGGCGGTCCCGGGCCCTCTCGCGGAGGAACCGGGCGGCCCGCTCCTCCCGGCCGCCCCCCTTCCTCCGCCCCTCCCCCCGGGCGCGGTCCTGGGCGAAGGCGATGCCCGCGGCGGCGAGGACGACGGCGGCGAGGCCCGCGGCGATCCAGCGGAGACGGGGGAGGGTCATGGCGTCCGTTCCTTTCCGGCGCCCCTGCGTGCGCGCCTCGCCCCCTGATACACGCGGAGGGGGCGGGGGGTTTCGCGGCGGGGGTGGGACGGGCGGGGGGGGCGGGGGGCGGGGAGAGGCCGGGCGCCGGGCGGCCGCCCTCAGGAACGGAAGGTGATGAACCCGCGGGTGGGGTCGTAGGGGGAGACGGCGACGGTCACCTTGTCGCCGATCACGACGCGGATGTGGAAGCGGCGCATGCGGCCGGAGAGGCGGGCGAGCACCTCGTGCCCGTTGTCCAGGGCCACCTTGAAGTTGCCCCCGGCCAGCACCTCGGCCACCTTGCCTTCGAACTCGATGAGGTCTTCGCGCGCCAAGCGGCCTCCCCTCGGGCGCCCCGTCCGCGGTTTTCGACCGGATCGGGGCGCGGAAAGAGGGAATGCTACAGGGGCGCCGGGGGCGCGGGAAGGAAAGGCGGCGGAGGCCGGTGACCGGGCTCTTCGCTGTTTCGTGTGGGTGATGCCTCTCCGCCCTCGCACGGCCGCTCGCCCCTGCGGTTCCGCGCCTCCTT
>JAKLKS010000132.1:3876-11500 GCA_023150535.1 Planctomycetota bacterium | reverse complement strand
GTGCGCGGGCTCGGGATGTGGACCGCGGGCCGCGACCCGCGGCAGGCGCGGGTCGTAGGGGACATCTACCGGCACACCGTCGGCATCATGGCGGCGGCCGCGGGGCTCGGGGGGTTCCGGTCGCTCCCGCCGAAGGAGCAGTTCCGGGCGGAGTACTGGGAACTGGAACTCTACAAGCGGACGCTGCTCCCTCCGGAGAAGGAGCTGGCGCGGCGGGTGGCGGTGGTGACGGGGGCGGCGCGGGGGATCGGGAAGGCGGTGGCCGACCGCTTCCTCGCGGAGGGGGCGTCGGTCGTCCTCCACGACCGGGACGGGGACCGGCTCGCGGCGGCGGCGGCGGAACTGGGGAAGCGCCACGGTCCGGACCGGGTGGTCGCGGTGCGGGGGGACGTGACGTCCGAGGGGGACGTCCGGGCGCTCTTCGGGGCGGCGCGGCTCTCCTTCGGCGGGGCGGACCTCGTGGTGGCCAACGCGGGGGTCGCCCCGGCGGGGGCGGTGGACCGCCTCTCCCTCGCCGACTGGGAGCGGGCGCTCGCGGTGAACGCCACGGGCTCCTTCCTCGTGGCGCGGGAGGGCATGCGCGTGATGAAGGAGCAGGGGACCGGCGGGGCCTTCGTCTTCGTGGCGAGCAAGAACGTGCCGGCGCCGGGGAAGGAGTTCGGCGCCTACTCGGCGGCGAAGGCGGCGCAGGCGCAGCTCGCGCGGGTGCTCGCGCTCGAGGGGGCGCCCCACGGTGTGCGGGTGAACTTCCTCCACCCCGACGCCGTGTTCGAGGACTCCGGGCTCTGGTCGCCGGAACTGCGGGCGGACCGGGCGAAGGCGCAGGGGATCGACCCGTCGGCGGTGCCGGAGGCCTACCGGAAGCGGAGCCTCCTCGGCCTCGAGGTGCGGCCCCGGGACGTCGCGGAGGCGGCGCTGTTCTTCGCGTCGGAGCGGTCGAGCCGGATCACCGGCGCGTGGCTGCCCGTGGACGCGGGGCTGAAGGAGGCGTTTCCCCGCTGACCGGTACGGAGCCAGGCTCCCTTTCTTCACCCCCCCGGGGGGGGGGTGAAGAAAGGGAGCCTGGCTCCGTACCGGTCACTCGCGCGCGAGTTCGATGACGACCTCCTCCACGCGCCCGGCGTGGACCGTGACCGTCCGCGGCGGGACCGGTGCGAACCCGGGGATCCGGTCCACCCGGATCTCGCAGGGACCCGGCGTCAGGTTGTCGAAGACGACCTCCCCCTTCGACACGCCGCCCGACTGCCCCGTCACGATGCCGCTCTCCTGCGCCTCGGGGTCCTCGAAGAGCCGCTTCATCTCCTCCTCGGAGAGCTTCATCTCCGCGTGGACGTAGGCGTCCCCCGCGTGGGGCGCGCCGCCGGACCGGAGCAGGACCCGCACCGAGGCGGCGGGGTCGAGGGCGATGCCCACCCGCCCCCGGGGTCCGGCGGCCAGGGCCAGGGTCCGCTCGACGTTGCGGTGGGCCGGGGAGGTCACCGAGCAGCGGTAGGTCCCCGGAGGCGCCCGCAGGAGCAGCGTCCCCGACTCCGCATCGGCCTCGGCCCACTGGTGCCTGCCTCTCCCGAAGGGGGTCCAGAGGATCCTCCCGGGGACGGGCCTCCCCGTCAGGCTGTCCGTCAGGACGACCTCCGTCTCCGCGGGGTCGGGGACGCGGAGGGTGAGGGCCCGGTTCCCCTCCGCGACCTCCACCTCCGTGGACCACCCCGGCGGGTTCACCGTCGCCCGGTAGCGGCCGGGCGGGAGGTCGGGGGCCGCGGTCACCGTCCAGACGTCCTCCCCCGCGGCCTTCGGCAGCGCCCCCCTCCCCTCCAGGTGGGCGTTGCGCGGGTCGAGCCCCTGCAGGACGAGGAAGGCCTCCCGCCCGGGATCGGCGACGAAGGAGGGCGAGGCCACCTCGACGTCGAAATCGGCGACGTAGGAGACGTAGGCGGACTCCCCCCACTTCCCGAGGGCGACGTGCACCGTCGCGGTCACCGGACTCCGCGGCCCCGCCGTCGTCGGCACCGCGTCGAGGACGAGTTTCGCCTCCCCGCCCGGGGGGAGGAGGACGGAGCCCCGCGCGTAGACCTCCCCTCCCGGCGCCCCCCGCTCCACGAGGAAGGTCCAGGTCCCCGCCTCGAGCCCCTCGACGAGGACCTCCTCCCCCGAGGTCGGGCCGTCGAGGACCCGCTCCCCTTCCACGATCTCCTCCTCCACCTCGCCTTCGGCCAGGAGGGTGGAGGCCGCCTCCCCCGGCACCGCTTCGACCGCCCCGGCGCTCCTGGAGACGGTTCCCCCGGGGACGTCCTCCGGCTCCGCATCCCCCGGGAAGGCGACGAGGACCGGCTCCTCCAGCTCCCCCCACCGCCGGACGACGAGCCGGACGGCCCCGCCGGGCCCGAGGTCGGCCTCGAGGCTCCCGTCGGCCTCCCTGGAGATCTTCGCCCAGGCGTAGCCCGAGGCCCCCACGTGGACGAACCGGTCCCGCGCGAGGTCGAGGAGGACCCGCCCGTCCTCCCCCGTCACCCCGAGGGGCTCCCCGGCGACGCAGGCCGGGTGGTGGCCGGGGTCGGCCTCGCCGGCGCCGAGGGGGCCGTCGGCCCCCTGCACGCGGAAGGCGCAGAGCCAGACCCGCGCCCCGGGGACGGGGGTCCGGGAGCCTCCCGCCCGGGCGAGGAGGAGGGTGCGCGAGGGCGTTTCGGGAGCGGCGGGGCCCGGGGCCGGCGGCGCCGGCTCCTTCACCGCGGGGGCGGGGGACGCCGGGGGGGGCGGGGGCGGGGGTGGCGGTCCGGGAACGGGGCGGTCGGGTGGAGAAGGGGCCGGGTCCGGGGCCGGGGCCTCCCCACCACCGCTCCCGAGCACCCACCAGGCGAGGCCCGCGAGCACCGCCGCCACCGCAGCCGCCGTGATCCGGTCGCTCTTCCTCACCCCGGCGATTGTACAGGCCCCTTGCACCGGGTGGCGGCGGCCGCGGGTGATGAAAAGGTGTCTGACACCTATTTGTGCAGGCGGAGGACGCGCTCCCGGCCCGCGAGGTCGCGGAGCGCCTCCTCCACCGCGAACCCCGCGGCCCGCGCGAGGGCCTCCACCTCCCGGGCCCGCTCCGGGGAGACCTCGAGGAGGAGCCACCCCCCCGGGGCCAGCGCCGCCGCCGCCGCCGGGACGAGCCGCCGGTAGACCTCCATCCCGTCCGCCCCCGCGAAGAGCGCCTCCCGGGGCTCGTGGAGGACCTCGGGGTCCACCTCCTCCCCCTCGGCGACGTAGGGAGGGTTCGAGAGGACGAGGCCGAAGCGTCCGATAATCCCCTCCAGGAGGTCCCCCGCCACGAAGGAGAGGTTCCCCCCCGCCCCCAGGGCCGCCGCGTTGGCCCGGGCGAAGCCGAGCGCCGCCTCGCTCCGGTCCACGCCGATCACCTCCGCCCGGGGCCGCTCCAGCGCGACGGAGAGGGCGATGCACCCGCTCCCGGTCCCGACATCCACCACCCGCGCCGCGCGGTCCGGGGGCAGGAGCCGCAGCGCCTCCTCCACGAGGTGCTCCGTCTCCGGCCGGGGCACCAGCACCCCCGGCCCCACCCGGAACTCCCGGGAGCGGAACTCCGCCCGCCCGGTGAGGTAGGCGTAGGGCTCCCTCCGGGCGCGGCGGAGGAGGAGGGAGCGGTAGAGGGCGAGGGCCTCGGGGGAGGGCTCCGGAGGGTCCACCCGGAGCGTCAGCCGATCGCACCCGAGGGCGTGGGCGAGGAGGAGCTCCGCCTCGCGGAGGGGATCCTCGAGCCCCGAGGGGGCGAGCAGCAGGCGCCCCTCCTCGAGCGCCGCCCGGACGGCCGGGCGGCGCCTGCCCCCCATGGAGGGCCCCCCCATCGCCGGCCCGGCGCTACTTCCGGCGCGCGGCGCGGGCGGCCTTCTCGGCCTCCTTGCGCGCGGCCGACGCCTTCCCGCCCTGGATGACCGCGATGACGAAGACGAGCCAGAAGATCGTCGAGAAGGTGACCACGAGCCAGAGCCCCGGCCCGAAGAGCTGGCAGAACTCCGTGAGGGCCCGCTTCTTCTGGGGCATGTCGCCGCCCCAGTCGATGGCCTTCGCCGCGTCGGAGGAGGCGAGCTGCAGCACCCGCTTCCAGCCGAGCCAGGTCCCCTCCAGCGCGGCGAGGATGACCGGCCAGACGATCATCTGGCGGTGGAAGATGTTGAAGAAGGCGGCCACCATGCCGTAGCCCGACAGGAGGAGGAGGAAGCCCCCCAGCGTGGAGCGGTAGCCGTAGGAGTCGTACCAGGCGCCCTCCCAGGGCAGGAGGGTGCCGAGGAAGATGGCGAGGCTCGCCACGAAGAAGAAGAAGTGCTGCCCGAAGGCCCTCCCCTCGGCGATGGGGAGGAACCCGGCGCAGTGGGAGCAGCGGTCGGCGAAGATCGGCAGGACCTCGCCGCACCAGACGCAGTGCTTCCCCTCCGCGGCCGGTTCCGCGGGGGCGGCGCCGGAGGGCTCCGCCGGGGGGGCAGGGGCGGTGGACGGGGCGCCGGGGGCGGGTTCACCCCCGGTGGAGGCGGCGCCGGCGTTCAGCGGCTGGTCGTCCATGGGGTCCTCCCGGGGCCTGCCCGTTGCCCGCGTCGGAAGGGGGATTTCTAACCTCCCGCGGGGCCCACCGCGAGAAACGCCGGATCCGGCGGAGGGTTCGTCAGGAACCGGCGGGTGCGCCGGACCGACCCGCCGCCCGGTCCTCCTCCTCGGCGGCCATCTCCCGGAGGCGGAGGTCCCGGTCCCAGGAGGCGATCCGCTCGAGGAGGGGATCCAGCTCACCGTCCATGAGCCGGACGATGCCGTGGACCGTCACGCCGGCCCGGTGGTCGGTGATCCGGTCCTGGGGCACGTTGTAGGTGCGGATCTTCTCGCTGCGGTCCCCGGACCCGACCTGGTTCTTCCGGAAGGCGGATCGCTCGGCGTGGCGCTTCTGCATCTCGTGCTCGAGGAGGTAGGACCGGAGGATCTCCTCGGCCCGCGCCCGGTTCTTGTGCTGGGACTTCTCGTCCTGGCACTTCACGACGATGCCCGTGGGAAGGTGGGTCATGCGGACGGCGCTCTCGGTCTTGTTCACCTTCTGGCCGCCGGGACCGCCGGCGCGCATGGTGTCGATGCGCACCTCCTCGGGCTTCCAGGAGACGTCGACCTCCTCCGCCTTCGGCATCACGGCCACGGTGGCGATGGAGGTGTGGATGCGGCCCTGGGTCTCGGTCTCCGGGACCCGCTGGACCCGGTGGCCGCCGCTCTCGTAGCGGAGGAAGCGGTAGGCGGAGGGCCCCGTGACCTCCGCGATGACCTCCTTGAGCCCCCCCCGCTCCGACGCCGAGGAGTCCATGACGTCGACCTTCCACCCCCGCCGCTCCGCGTAGCGGCAGTACATCCGGAAGAGGTCCCGGGCGAAGAGCGCCGCCTCCTCGCCGCCCGTGGCGCCGCGCACCTCGAGGATGACGTCGCGGTGGCTGAACCCGTCGTCGGCGAGCAGGAGGTCCTCCCCGAGGGCGCGCTCGGCGTCCAGGCGGGCCTCCAGCGTCGGGATCTCCGCCTTCCCCAGCTCCGCCATCTCCGGGTCGGGGCCGGCGGCGAGCTCGCGGGATTCCTCGAGGCCCCGGGCGGTGGCCTCGAGCCTCGGGAGGAGTTCGTGGAAGTCCCGCAGGAGGCCCCGCTCCTTCTGGAGGGAGGCGATCCGCGCGGGGTTCGTGAAGACCGCGGGGTCCTCCAGGGCGCGCATCACCTCGGCGTACCGGGCCTCGCGGGCGCGCAGGGCGGCGAGCAGCGTCTCGAGGGGGACCCTCATGGCGTCACCGGGGGGAGGCGGGGAGGCGGGGCCGGGCGGGCGCGGATCGCTTCACCGGGATGCGGACCGGGAAGGGGGATCTAGCCGCCGGCGGGGGCCGGGGAGGCCTCCGCGGCCCTGTCGGCGTCCGGCGCCCCCTCCGCGCCCTTGCCCTTCCCGTACCTGCGGTTGAACTTCTCGATGCGGCCCGCCGTGTCCATGAACTTCTGGCGGCCCGTGTAGAAGGGGTGGCAGGCGGAGCACACCTCGATGTGGATCTCCTTGCGGGTGGAGCGGGTCATGAAGGTGACGCCGCAGCCGCAGGAGACCTTGCAGTCGACGTACTCGGGGTGGATCTTGGGCTTCATGGGCAACCTCCGGAGCGCAAACACCCCAGTCTAGGGAGGCGCGGGCGCCGGAGGAAGTTCTTCGCGGGGGGGACGGCCTTCGGTTTTCCGGTCTTCGCCGGGAAGGCCCCGTGGGGCCGGCCACGACCTGGAAGTCCGGCGAAACCCGTGGAACCGGAGCCCGTCCCCCCCTGTCTACCGCAGCACCGCCTCCAGCACTCGCAGCGTGTTCCTCCAGAAGGCCCCCTCCACCTGCTCCCGGGTCCACCCCCGCCCGAGGAGGAACCGGGCCAGGGCCGGGTAGCCCGCCGCGTCCTCCATGCCCTCGACGGTGTCCCCGTCGAAGCCGGCGAAGTCCGCCCCCACCGCCACCGCCCCGGGGCCCCCCGTGGCGGCCACGTGCTCCATGTGGAGGGCGACGTCCTCCAGCGTCCCCCGCCCCGACCGGGCCACGTGGCCGGGGTAGGCGTCCACCCCCACCACGCCCCCCGAGGCCGCCACCGCCCGCACCTGGTCGTCGGAGAGGTTGCGCCAGTGGTCCTTCACTGCGCGCACCCCGCCGTGGGTGCAGATGACCGGGCCCGCCGCGTTCCCGAAGACGTCCCCGCAGGCCTCCTCCGCGAGGTGGGCGATGTCCGGCACGATGCCGAGGTCCCCCATCCGCAGGACGAGGTCCCGCCCGAAGGGGGTGAGCCCCCGGCGGCGCTCCGCGGCCGGCACCCCGGTCCCGTCCCCGGCGGCGTTGCGGGGGTTGTGGGTCAGGCCCACGACCCGCAGGCCGAGCGCGTGGAAGCGGTCGAGGGCGGACAGGTCGGAGCCGAGGGGGGCGACCCCCTCCATGGTGAGGAGGAAGGCCGGCCCCCGGGGGTCGGGATTGCGGACCGCCGACGCGGTCTCCGCCCGCCCGCGGACCCAGCGGAGGGCCCCCCCGGACCGGTCGACGACCGACTCGAGGATCCGGAGCACCTTCGCGGCGTAGGCGGCGGCCGCCTCCGGCGCCGCGCTCTCGGCGGGCGTGTAGAGGGCGGTCCCGAGGAGCGCCACGCCCCCCCGCCGCAGCCGCGGGAGGTCGATGTGCTCCCCGGGCGCGTCGGAGAGGGGGTCGTAGGGGTGGGTCTCCATCCTCCAGCCGAGGTCGGCGTGGAGGTCCACCACGGGGATGGGGGCGTCGCTCATCGGGGGGGCTCCGGGGGGGCGGGCGGCGGGGAGGGCGCGGGTGAGGGAGGGGGGGGCGGTGCGGGGGCCGCCGGAACCGGCGCCGCCCCGCGGACCGGGCGGCCGCTCCCGTCCACCTCGAACCGCAGGTCCGCCCCCCCCTCCCGGCGGAGGCGGAGGATCACCCCCGCGGGGGGCTTCCCGCGGATGCGCGTGAACAGGCAGCGGGCGTTCACCCGCTCCCGCCAGGTCCGCGCCGCCGCCCCCTCGGGGTCGAGGCCGGGGAGGAGATCGGCCGTGACGAGCCAGCGGAACTCCCCGGCCCCGCCGGCCCCCAGGGTGCGCGCCACGCGCA
>JAKLKS010000132.1:0-3866 GCA_023150535.1 Planctomycetota bacterium | reverse complement strand
GCCGGACATCCAGGCGAGGAGCCCGATGCCCGCCAGCCCGATGCCGGCCAGGATCCAGATCCCCGTCCTCACCGCGCCACCACCCCCCGCAGCGCCGCCTCGAGGTCCACGCGGTCCCCCGCGGCGATCCCGGCGCGGGCGAACCAGCCTCCCTCCATCTCGAGCACGTAGCGGGCCGGCCCCGCCGAGGCCGCCCTCGGGA
The DNA here is from genome assembly GCA_023150535.1 of Planctomycetota bacterium. Classification (GTDB taxonomy): domain Bacteria; phylum Planctomycetota; class JAJSAM01; order JAJSAM01; family JAKLKS01; genus JAKLKS01. The sequence goes on along the minus strand of JAKLKS010000132.1, from coordinate 3,664 downwards.
CCCGGTCCTCGGGGAGCCCGGCTCCCGGGGCCATCTCCTCGATGTTGAGGATGCGTCCGGCGGCGTCGATGAAGGCGGCGGCGAGCGGGAGGGGGCAGTCCTTCATCCAGAACTCCCGCTCCGCGTCGGAGGGGTAGACGAAGAGCATCCCCTCGCCGGGGCGGAGGAACTCCCTCCCCATGAGGCCCCGCCTCCGGGCCGGCTCCTCGGCGGCGATCTCGACCCGGGCCTCGGGCAGCCCGCGGCCCGAGGGCGGCGCCCCGAGGGGCAGCAGGACGAGGGCCGGGCCGGCCGCGGACCCCGCGGGTCCGGGGCCGACGGGGCCGGAGGGGGGCCGGCCGCAGCCGGCGCATCCCGGGGAGAGGGCCGCGAGGCAGAGGAGGAGGAGCGCCGCCGCCCCCCTCACGGGTGGATCCCCCGGGCCCGGAGGCGGAGGAGCACCTCCTCCACCGGGAGCCCGACGACGTTGGACCGGCTCCCCTCGAGGCGCGTCACGAACCGGTCCCCGTTCTCCTGGAGGGCGTACCCCCCCGCCTTCCCGAGCCCCTCCCCGGAACCGGCGTAGGCGGCGACCTCCTCCGCGGAGAGGGGGCGCATGGTCACCCGGGTCTCGGCGTGGAAGACCTCCTCCCCGCCCCCCGGCTCCTCCCGCAGGCAGACGCCGGTGATGACGGAGTGGGTCGTGCCCGAGAGGGACCGCAGGTGGGAGGCGGCCTCCTCCCGGTCCGCGGGCTTGTCCAGGATCCGCCCCCCGTCGAGGGCGACCACGGTGTCGGCGCCGAGGACCAGCGCGCGGGCGCCCGGGGGCAGGGCGGCGGCGGCGGCCCGGGCCTTGCGCGCCGCGAGGTCCCGGGCGAGGGCCGCGGGGTCGACGCCCGGGGGCGCCTCCTCGGGGACGCCGGCGGGGAGCACCTCGAAGCGGAGCCCCGCCGCCTCGAGGAGGGCGCGGCGACGGGGGGAGGCGGAGGCGAGGACGAGACGCAGGACGCCCCCCCTTCCGCGGGATCCCCCCGTCAGGCCTTCTTCCCGGCGTTCTTCCGGCCGTGCTCGCAGAGGTCGAGCACCGGGCAGGACTCGCAGGCCGGCCGGTTGGGGACGCAGACCGCCTCGGCGTGCCCGGCGAGGAGGAAGTGCATGAGGACCCTCGCCTCCCCCGTGCCCGTGGCGGCCTCCAGCGCCGCCGCCTGCTTCGCCTCGCCCCCGCTGCGGGGGACGACCCCGAGGCGCTGGGCCATCCGGGAGATGCCGGGGAGGAGCCGCACGGGCGGCTCGGGCCGGTCCCTCGCGATCACCGCCGCCACGAGCCCCGGGGAGAGGCCCGGCACGGTGCCGAGCGCCCTCTGGACCTCCTGCTCGTCCTCCGGGGTCTCCATCACGATGCGCACGGTGTCCCGGGCGTCGAAGAGGGACTGCAGCGTGCGGCGGAGGAGCTCCGCGCGCGCCCGCATCTCCTCCTTCTCCCCGAGCCCCGCGAGGTGCTCGGCGATCTCCCTCGTCTCGGCGATGCGGAGCTCGTTCCAGTCGACGAAGGCCCCCTGGAGGTTCTCGAAGGCCTTCCGGGCCGCCCTCTGGGGGGAGTTGCCCGCCATGACCCCGTAGACCAGGTGGTCGAGGGCGCTCGTGCCGGGGTTGCGCGCCCCCTCCCGGCCGTAGACCTCCGACAGCTTCTCGAGGACCTTCCCGAGCGGCGGCCCGCTTCGCGCGGAGCGCCCTGCGGCCGACCTGCTTGGCCTTCTTCTTCCTCAGGCGGGCCTGGCGGTCCTTGGACTTGAAGAGCGCCCGCTTCGTCGGGCGCTTCCCCCCGTCCTTCGCCGGCCCCTTGCCGGTCCTCGGGGCGGCGGGCACCTCGACGCCCTGCCTGCCGAGGAGCTGGCGCACGGCCAGGGTGACGGTGGCCCCGTCGTGGATCCACTTCCGGAGGGCCTCGGCGTCCACCTTGAAGCCCTTCCCCTCCTCGCGGTTGAGGGGGTTGTACCAGCCGATGACCCCGAGGGAGGGGCCGTCCCGGCGGGTCCTGCCGTCGTAGACGGCGATGCGGTAGGAGGGGAGGTTCTTCCTCCCCGTGCGGGTGAGGCGGATGCGGACTGCCACTTACGATCCTTTCTGACGGCCCTGCTCCCCGGGCTTCCCCGGCCGGAGGGACCAGCCGCGCTTCCGGAGGTTGCGGAACTGCTCGCCCTTCCGCTTCTCCCTGCGTCCACCGAACATGCGCCCCAGGGCACCCCCCTGGGCGTTCCCGAGCTTCTCCATCATCGTCCGCGCGTCCCGGAACTCCTTGAGCATCCGGTTCACTTCCTCGACCGGGCGCCCGCAGCCCTTCGCGATCCGGCGGCGGCGGCTGCCGTCCATCAGCTCCGGCTCCGCCCTCTCCTCCGGCGTCATGGAGAGGACGATGGCCTTCTTGTGCACGAGCATCTTCTCGTTGAAGCCGGCCTTCTCCATCTCCTCGCCGATGCCGCCGGCGCCGGGGAGCTTGGAGAGGAGGCTCGTGAGCCCCCCCATCTTCTCCACCATGGTCATCTGGTCGAGGAAATCGTCGAGGGTGAAGGTGCCGGAGAAGGCCTTCTCCATGGCCGCCTCGGACTTCTCGCGGTCCATGTGCTCCTGCGCGAGCTCGACGAGGGCCACGACGTCGCCCATGCCGAGGATGCGGCCCGCCATGCGGGCGGGGTCGAACTCCTCGAGGTTCTCGAGCTTCTCGCCGGTGCCCGCGAAGCGGATGGGCTTGCCGGTGACCTCGCGGACGGTCAGGGCGGCGCCGCCCCGGGCGTCGCCGTCGAGCTTGGTGAGGATCACCCCGGTGAGGGGGAGGGCCTCGTCGAAGGCCTTCGCCGAGACGACGGCGTCCTGCCCGGTCATGGCGTCGCAGACGAGGAACACCTCGTCGGGGGAGGTTTTCGCGGCGACCTCCTTCACCTCGTCCATGAGCTCGCGATCGACGTGCAGGCGCCCCGCGGTGTCGAGGATGACGACGTCCCGGCCGGTCTCCTTCGCCTGCTCCACGCCCCTCCGGCAGACCATCGGGGCCCTGCCGCCCCGCTCGACGTGGACAGGGCAGTCGATCTGCCTCCCCAGGGTCTCGAGCTGGTCGATGGCGGCGGGGCGCTGGAGGTCGGCGGCGACGAGCAGGGGGCGGCGGCCCTTCTTGATGAGGAGCCGGGCGAGCTTGGCGCAGGTGGTGGTCTTGCCGGAGCCCTGGAGGCCGGCGACGAGGATGACCACGGGCCTCCCCCCGCCGGAGGGGGCGATGCCGCGGTGCTTCTCCCCCATGAGGGCCACGAGCTCGTCGTGGACGATCTTGATGACCTGCTGGCCGGGCTGGACCGCCCTGAGGACCTCGACGCCCACGGCCTTCGACCGGACCCGGGCGCAGAACTCCTTCGCGACCTTGAAGGCCACGTCCGCCCCGAGCAGCGCGGTGCGCACCTCGCGGAGCGCCTCGTCCACGTCGCCCTCGGTGAGGGCGCCGCGGCCGGAGAGGCGCCGGACGACGGACTGGAGGGACTTGGACAGGGATTCGAACATGGGGGACCCGGGGAAACGCGCCATCCTAGCGGTCCCGGGGGGGGCCGGGGGGGAGAAATGGGAGGGGGGAGGGACCCCGGGCTTCCCCGGCGAGGACCCGGTCCACCCCTGCTCCACGGATTCGCGCCGCCTCCGGCGG
>JAKLKS010000131.1:2220-11511 GCA_023150535.1 Planctomycetota bacterium | reverse complement strand
TCCGCGCCCTCGCCGACGCGGCGCTGCGCGGATCCCTGCCCCCCCGCCCCGAGGGGCCCGCCCTCGCCGGACCCCTCCGCAGCAACCTCGACCGCGGGGCCCACATGGCCGCCGTCGCCCGCTGCGTGGAGTACGTCCACGCGGGGGACCTCTTCCAGGTGAACCTCGCCCGCCGGGTGGAGGGGGTCCTCGCCCTCCACCCGGTGGAGGCGGCGCTGCGCCTGCGCGGCCGCAACCCCGCCCCCCGCGGCGCGGTGGGCTCCCTCGGCGGCGGGCGCTGGATCCTCTCCTCCTCCCCGGAACTCCTCCTCGAGGTCCGGGACGGCCTCGCGCGGTCGCGCCCCATCAAGGGGACCCGGCCCCGCACCGGCGATCCCCTGCGGGACGCCCGGGCGCGGGAGGACCTGCTCTCCTCCGCCAAGGAGCGCGCGGAACTGGCCATGATCGTGGATCTCCAGCGCAACGACCTCGGGCGCGTCGCCCGCTGGGGAGGGGTGCGGGTGGCGGCGGCGCGGGAGCTGGAGGAGCACCCCACGGTCCTCCACACCGTGGCCACGGTGGAGGCCGACCTCCGCCCCGGCGTCGGCCCGCGGGAGCTCCTCGCCGCCCTCTTCCCGGGGGGATCGGTCACGGGGGCGCCGAAGATCCGCGCCATGGAGATCATCGAGGAGCTGGAGCCGGTCCGGAGGGGGCCCTACACCGGGTCGGCGGGGTGGTTCGGGTGGGACGGCGGCGCCCACCTCGACATCCTCATCCGCACCCTGGCCGTCGAGGGCGACCGCGTCCGGTTCGGCGTCGGGGGGGGGATCGTGGCCGACAGCGACCCCGCCGCCGAGTGGGAGGAGACGGTCCACAAGGGGGCGGCCCTGGCGGCAGCCCTCGGGTCGGGTCCCGTCTAGCCGCCCCCAAGGTTGCCGCGGGCGCCCCCCTGGACTAGAATCCCGTCCATCCGTCCCCCGGGGTCCCGGCAGGGCTTCCCGCGGACGGTGCGCCCGGGTCTCTCCCGGGACCGATCGGAGGCTCCCCCGTGATCGACCGACTCCCTCGCGCCGCCCTCGCCGCCGCCCTGGCCCTCCTGCTCCCCTGCGTCCCCGTCCCGGCCGCGCAGGACGGCGCCGGGGACAAGAAGGAGGACCCCGCCAAGCCCGACGCGAAGCCCGAGGAGGGGAAGAAGGCGGAGCCGAAGAAGGAGCTCCCGCCCGCCCCCTCCGAGGAGGAGGCGAAGGAGTTCCTCAAGACCTTCGAGGAGACGCTCAAGAAGATGACCGACGAGGACGCCATCGCCGGCGTCGAGAAGCTGCGCGGGTGGTACGCGCACCCGGAGACCTCCGAGGACGTCCGCAAGGACATCCTGGCGGCCTACAAGAAGGTCTGCGACCTGCGGACCCGCGAGGCCCTCGTCGAGGCCACCGCCAAGTCCATGGCGGAGTTCGGGGAGAAGGCGGTGGACCTCCTCAAGTTCGTCACGGGCCGGGCCATCGAGCAGAAGGTGCCCTCCCCCGGCATCGTGCGCGCGGGGCTCGGATCGCTCGGGAAGATCGCCAGCCCGAAGCCGGCGGACGTGAAGTTCCTGACGGAGCTCCTGAAGAAGGACGACGAGTTCATCGGGGACGCGGCCCGCGCGCTGGCCGGCTACGCGAAGGCGCCGGGCGCCATCCGCCGGGACATCTTCGAGGAGATGCTCAAGATGTCGGAGGGGGTCTTCAGCAAGAGCGAGGCGAACGACCAGCCCGCCAAGCGCCGGTGGAACATCTGGGGGACGGAGGTCGTGGAGGCGATGCAGAAGGTCACCCACACCTCCTGGACGAAGCCCCCGGAGTTCCGGAAGTGGTTCAACGACAAGGGCGAGGGCGGCGGCAAGAACCCCCGGACCTGGGCCGACGCCGAACCGGCGAAGTAGGGGGCCCGGGCCACGCGCCGGGACCCGCGCTTGAGGACCACCGCCGGTGCACCCGCCCCGCACGACCGGTTCCTGCGCCGGTCCGCGGGGCCCGGCCGGGCGCCCGAGGGCTTCGCCACGGGGGCCGACGCGCGGGGCCCGGTCCGCGTCCTGGCGACCCTCGGCGGGACGGGTCCCCAGGCGGCGCTCCTCCCGCTCCGCGAGGACGGGGGGCCCTCGGGACCCGAGGAGGGGATCCTCGACGCGGCCCTCTTCCCCGGGGGGCCCCCGCACCGCTGGGCCCGCCTGCTGGTCGCCAACCCCCCCGGCGGGGAGCCCTTCACGGTCCGGGTCGGGGGGGGCGCCCTGCGGCTCCAGGGCGGCGGGGGGAGGGCCTCGGCGGACCTCGCCGCCGCCTTCGAGGCCCGGCGCGGATCCCTCTCTCCCCACCGCCTCCTCGACCTGCGCGTCGCGCGGGTGCCGGAGCCCTCGGTCACCGTCCCCCCGGGGGAGTTCGTGCGGATCCTCGTGGCCTTCCCCGGGGAGGAGCCCCCCGGCGAGGCCGCCGGGCTGGACCTCCCCGGGGGGCCCCGCCTCCTCCCGCGCGAGGTGACCGTGGAGTCCCTCCGCACCGCCCTCCTCGACGGCCGCGTGGAGCGCCTGGCCGAGGCGGACCCCCCGGAGGCTCGGGCCGACCGCGGGGGCGGCCGGTGAGGCGGGGGGGCGGAACCTCCCCCGGGGGAACGGGGGCCCGGGGAAAGGGGGAATTCGAGGTCCTCTCCCGGCGTCCCATCCACCGTGCGCGGAAGTACCGCTGCGCCGAGGAGCGGGTGCGCTTCGCCGACGGCCGGGAGATCTCCCGCGAGATCGTGCGCCACTCCGGGGCCGCGGTGGTCCTGCCGGAACTGCCCGACGGCCGGCTGGTCCTGGTGCGCGTCTTCCGCCACGCGGCGGGGGGGTGGATGCTCGAGGTGCCGGCGGGGACGCTGGAGCCGGGGGAGGACCCCGTGGACTGCGCGGCCCGGGAACTGGTCGAGGAGACCGGGTACCGGGCGGCCGCCCTGCGCCCTCTCGGCTCCTGGTACCCGTCGCCGGGGATCTTCGACGAGACCATGCACCTGTTCCACGCCACCGGCCTGACGGAGGCCGGGGCGGCCCCGGAGGAGGACGAGCTCGTGGAGCCGGTGATCCTCACGGGGGCGGCCATCGCGGCCGAGGTCCGAGGGGGAGGCATCCTCGACGGGAAGACCCTGCTCGCCCTGTTCCTCGCGGGGATCCTGGCGGTCCCCCCCGGCGGGGGGCGCCCGTGAGCGGCGGCGTCGACCCCGCCGGCGACTCCGGGACCGCCGGTCCCGGCCCCGCCCCCTCCCCGGGGGCGATCCGCGTCCCCGATCGGCTGCCCCCGGAGGTCGTGGCGGAGATCCGCTCCGTCCTCCTCGAGGCCCGCGTCTCGGCGGAGCAGCGGGCCGCCTCGGCGGGGCCCCTCCGGGATCTCGCCGCGGCCCTCCAGCAGAACGCCGAGGCCCTGCGCGCGGTGCAGGAGACCCAGGAGCGGATCGCCCGCACCGTGGACAGGACCGACCGGACCGAGGCGGTGATCCAGTCGACCCAGGCCCTCAACGAGACCTTCCGCGGGGTCCGGACGGCCCAGGACGCCCTCGTCCAGCGCCTCGAGAAGGAGGAGCGCCGGCCCCTCCGGTACGGGCTCGCCGCGGCGCTCCTCGTGGGGGGGACGGCCGCCGCCGCGGGCTGGCTCCTCCTCCACCGCGAGGACGACCTGCGGGGCCGCATCGAGGAGCTGCGGGCCGGCCTCGGCACCGCCGACCGGGAGTCCTGGGAGGCGAGCCGGCGGGCCGCGGAGAAGGAACTCCTCGACCGGGTGGAGGCGCTCTCCCGCCAGACCTACCTCTCCGAGGCGGAGCGGGGGGCGAAGGAGCGGGAGCTCCTCGCCCGGCGCGACGAACTGGAGGCCCTGCGCAGGGACGGGGTGGCGGCCGCCGCGCGCCGGGGGGCCCTGGAATCCGAGGTCGAACGCCTCCGCCGGGAGAACGACGCGCTCCGCGGGGAGGCCGCCGCCGCCCGGAGGGCCGCCGAGGAGGCGGGGAACCGCCTCCGGGAGCGGGAGGCCGCGGGGGGCGCCCCGGTCCCGGGCCCCGGTCCGGCCTCCCCCGGGGCCCCCGCCGCCTCCGACCCCGGCGCCGCCTCCCCTGCGCCCGCCGCCGCCGCCGGGACTCTCTCCCCTTCCCCCTCCCCCTCCCCCTCCGGGAAGGGAACCGCCGCCCCCCCCTCCTCCCCGCCCCTCCTCGGACCCCAGGCGGTGCCGGACCGGGGGCAGGTCCGGAAGGTCCTCGACGACCTCAACGCCCTCCTGGCGGGGGTGGGGGGGAGGGACCTCTACAGGGTGACGGAGGCGGCGGCGGTGGACGGCGACCGGCTGGTCTCGGCGAAGATCGAGTCCCGGGGACCGGACGGGGCGGTGCGGCGCTCCTTCGAGGCGGAGGAGGCCCGGTTCGTCCTCATGGCCGCCTCCCGCAGCCTGGAGATCCGGCTCCGGTCCGGCTCCGTCACCTACCTGGGGAAGAGGACGGTCCGCTTCCTCGACGACGAGCACACCGCCTACCTCGAGGTCGACCCGGCCCCCTTCCGGACCTCCGGCAACCCTGTGATCACCCTGCGCTAGGGGGGGCCGCCCCGGCCCTCCGGCGGGGGGGGCCGAATCCCGGTGCACCTCCTTGATCCGGGGCTCCCGGTCCGCTACCATGTTCTCCACAATCTCTTCACAAACCGCGTCGCCACCGGGCGGCGCGGACATGGAAACAGGAGGCCGCCCGGCAGGGCGCCCCGCCTCACCCGAGCGAACGAAGCGGTCCTTTCCGGAGCAGCCGGCGGCACCATCCGGCGAACCAGCAGGAACGGCGGAACCCCCTTGATAGCAGGGAGTTGCAGACGGGGAAGATGGTCGGTGGAGGCCCTCGGGCCGCCGCCGCTCCCCGTCCGTGGACCGCTGAACCCGGGCTCCTAGGCCGCCCCCGCTCTGCCCTGCCCGTCGGTCTCCGCGTCCGCGGGGGACGCCCTCACCTCCCCGTGGACGGGGTCCGTCCGGGGCCGGTCGCCAAGGCCCTCCGACGCGAACAACGGGAGGCTGGGAGATGCTGGGAGATGCGACTCGCCTGATTCTCGTGCCGGCGGCCCTTCCGCCGGAGCTCACCGGGGCCCTGGGCACCGTCTTCGGCATCCTCCTGGGTGCCGTCATCGCCCACCTCTTCCTCAAGTCCCGGGCCCGCCAGCAGCAGCGCGACGCCGACGCCGAGGCCGAGGCCCTCCTCGCCCGGGCCCGGATCGAGGCGGAATCCCTCCTCAAGGACGCGGAGCTCCGGGCCAAGGAGGAGTCCCTCCAGCGGCGGGAGCGGACCGCCGCGGAGGAGGCGGCCCGCCGCAGGGAGCTCGGGGACCTGGAGGTGCGCCTCGGCAGGCTCGAGGAATCCCTCGCCGACCGGGACCAGGCCCTCGAGAAGAAGATGCGCCAGAGCCAGGAGGCGGAGAAGGACATCGCCGCCCGCAGGGCGCGCACGGAGGAGAAGGAGCGGGAGGCGGCCGCCCTGGTGGAGGAGCAGAAGCAGATCCTCACCAACCTCGCGGGGATGACCCGGGAGGAGGCGAAGGCGATGCTGCTCCAGAAGATCGAGAAGGAGGTCGAGGTCGAGCACGCCAACCTCGTCACCCGGATGCTCGACCGCGCGAAGGAGGAGGCGGAGGAGAGGGCCCGGGAGGTCGTCGGGACCGCCATCCAGCGGGTCGCCGCCGACCACTCCGCGGAGATCACCGTCGCCTCCATCGACCTCCCCAACGACGAGATGAAGGGGAGGGTCATCGGCCGCGAGGGCCGCAACATCCGGGCCTTCGAGAAGGCCAGCGGCGTGGACGTCATCGTGGACGACACCCCCGGTGTGATCGTGGTCTCGGCCTTCGACGGGGTGCGGCGGGAGACCGCGCGCCGCGCCCTGGAGAAGCTCCTGAAGGACGGCCGCATCCACCCGGCGAAGATCGAGGAGACGCTGCGCGTCTGCCGGGAGGAGATGGACGAGGTCGTCCAGGAGGCCGGCCGCAAGGCGGTCCAGGACGCCGACCTCCACGGGGTGCACCCGAAGATCATCTCGCTGCTCGGGCGCCTCAAGTACCGGACCTCCTACGGGCAGAACGTGCTGGTCCACTCCTCCGAGTGCGGGGCCATCGCCGGCGTCATGGCGGCGGAGCTCGGCCTCGACGTCAAGCTCGCCACGCGCTGCGGGCTCCTCCACGACATCGGCAAGGCCGTGGACCACGAGGTGGAGGGGGGCCACGCCACCATCGGCGGGGACATCGCGCGGCGCTGCGGGGAGGACCCTGTCGTGGTGAACGCCATCGCGGCCCACCACGAGGACATCAGGATGGAGACGGTCTACTCGGTCCTGACCGCGGCGGCCGACGCCGTGAGCGCGGCGCGGCCGGGGGCGCGGCGCGATTCGCTCGAGCGCTACGTCAAGCGGCTCCAGGCGCTGGAGGAGCTGGCGCACCGCTACGAGGGGGTGGAGCAGGCCTTCGCCATCCAGGCGGGCCGCGAGGTGCGGGTCATCGTCAACCCGGGCAAGGTCTCCGACCGGCTGGCCCGGAAGATCGCCTACGACCTCGCCCGCCACATCGAGGCGGAGCTGACCTACCCCGGCGAGGTGAAGGTCACCTGCGTGCGCGAGACCCGCGTGACGGAGGTGGCGCGGTAGGGGGGGGCGGGGTAGGCTCCCGGGCATGCCCCGCCCGCTCACCGTCTCCGAGGTGACCGCCGCCCTCAAGGAACTGGTCGAGGGCCACTTCACCGACGTCCTCGTGCGGGGCGAGGTGAGCAACTGGCGGCCCGCGGCCTCGGGCCACGTCTACTTCTCGCTGAAGGATGCGGGCGCCTCGCTCGGCGCCGTGATGTGGCGCGGCCAGGCGGCGCGCCTGCGCTTCCCCGTGAAGGACGGCATGGAGGTCGTCGCCGCGGGCCACGTCGACGTCTACGCCCCCCACGGGAAGTACCAGCTCGTCGCCTCCTCCCTCGACCCCGTCGGGGCCGGCGCCGCGGCGCTCGCGCTCGAGGAGCTGAAGAAGCGCCTCGCCGCCGAGGGGCTCTTCTCGGAGGCGCGCAAGCGCCCCCTCCCTCTCCTCCCGCGCCGCATCGGCATCGTCACCTCGCCCACGGGACAGGCCATCCGGGACCTCCTCCGCAACATCCTCCGGCGCGACCCCCGGGCCTGGGTGACGCTCCGCCCGGTGCGCGTGCAGGGGGAGACCGCGGCCGCCGAGGTCGCCGCGGCGCTCCGCGACCTCGACGAGGCCGGGGGGTTCGACGTCGTCATCGTCGGGCGCGGGGGGGGCTCCGCCGAGGACCTCGGGGCCTTCAACGACGAGGCCGTGGCCCGGGCCATCGCCGCATGCCATGCGCCCGTGGTGAGCGCCGTGGGCCACGAGGGGGACTGGACCGTCGCCGACATGGTGGCCGACCTCCGCGTCTCCACGCCCACGGCGGCGGCGGAGATGGCGGCCCCGGTGCGGGAGCAGATCCTCCGCGAGCTCTCCCACCACCGCTCCCGCCTCGACGACGGCCTGCGCGCCCGCCTCGGCCTCGCGCGGGAGCGGGTGGAGGCGCTCCGGAACCGCCACGCCCTCCGCCGCCCCGAGGACCGCGTCCAGGATCTCGCCCAGAGGGTGGACGAGCTGCGCCGGCGCCTGGACCGGGCGGCCGCCGTGGACGCCGCGCGCCGCCGGGACCGCCTCTCCGCGGCGGCGGGGCTCGTGGAGAGCGTCTCGCCGCTGCGCGTCCTCGCCCGCGGCTTCAGCGTGACGACGCGGGCCGGGGAGGGGGCGCCTCTCCTGGACGCGGCGGCGCTCCGGCCCGGGGACCGCCTCGAGACCCGGCTCCTCCGCGGGCGGGTCCGCTCCGTGGTCGAGGGCCCGGCGGCGGGCGGGGAGGGGGCGTGAGGGTGCGGATCGTCCTCTACCTCGTCATGGCCCTGTTCTTCGCCCTCCTCTCCCTGCACTTCTTCTCGGAGGATGCCGCGCTCCTGGGGGGCCTGACGGCGGCGGCGGCGGCGTGGGACGTGTACCGGGCGACGCGGTCGATCCTCGCCCTGCGGGCGGCGGGCGGGGCCGGCGGCGGGACGGAAGGGATCGGGGAGTGACGGGGAACGAGGGAGGCGCCATGGCGGCGAAGAAGCCGGAGAAGTCCTTCGAGGAGCACCTGCAGGAGGCCGAGGCCATCGTGCGGGAGCTGGAATCCGGCTCCCTGCCGCTGGAGGATTCCATCGCCCGCTACGAGAAGGCGGTGGGGGCGCTGAAGCAGTGCCACGCCATCCTCGACGCGGCGGAGAAGCGGATCGAGGCGCTCACCCGCCGCGCCGACGGGACGCTGGAGACGAAGCCCCTGGAGCCGCCGGCATGACGGCCCGCGGCGCCGCCTCCCGGACCCGCGCCCCCCGCGGCCCCGATCCCCGCATCGCCCTCCTCCTCCGCGGGCTCGACGGGTCCTTCGACCGGAAGTCCTGGCACGGGACGCCGCTGCGCGGCGCGCTCCGGGGCATGGACCCCGCCGCGGCGCTCTGGCGGCCGGCCCCCGGCCAGCGCTGCGCCTGGGACCTCCTCCTCCACTGCGCCTACTGGAAGTACGTGGTGCGGCGGTGGCTGACGGAGGGGGAGAAGGGCTCCTTCCCCCGGGAGCCCTCCAACTGGCCCCGCCTCCCCGAGCCCGCGGACGCCGCCGCGCTCCGCCGCGACCTCCGCCTGCTGGGGGACCAGCACCGGCGGCTGCGGGCCGCGCTGGCCGCGCTCCCCCCGGCCCGGCTCGACGAGCCGACCCCGAACCGCCCGCTCCTCCTCTCGGACGTGATCCAGGGGGTGGCGGCCCACGACCTCCACCACGGGGGCCAGATCCAGCTGCTCAAGCGCCTCCGCCGGGGGGCCCCCTAGCGTGGAGCCCGACGCCGCCGCGATCCGGGCCTCGGTGCGGGATCGGTTCGCCGCGGTGGCGCGGGACCCGGCCACGGAGCGGCGGTTCCCCCTCGGGCGGGCGAGCGCGCTCGCCCTCGGGTACGGGGCCGCGGACCTCGACGCGCTCCCGGCCGCCTCGGTGGCCCGGTTCGCCGGGGTGGGGGACCCGCTCGCCCCCTCCATGGGCGGGGTCGCGGCGGGGGAGGGGGTGCTCGACCTCGGCTGCGGGTCGGGGGTGGATCTCCTCAGGGCCTCCCGGGTCCGGGGGGTCCGCGCCCTCGGCATCGACATGACCCCGGGGATGCTCGCGGCGGCGCGGTCGGCGGGGGCCCGGGTGGCGGCGGGGGCGCTGGAGGCGCTCCCGGTGCGCGACGGCTGGGCCGATCTCGTGATCACCAACGGGGTGCTCAACC
>JAKLKS010000131.1:0-2210 GCA_023150535.1 Planctomycetota bacterium | reverse complement strand
GGCCTTCCGCGCCCTGCGGCCCGGGGGGCGGCTGCGCGCGGCGGACGTGGTGCTCGACGACGGTGTGGACCGGGCGACGGCGGCGCGCCTCGGGGCCTGGTCGGACTGAATCCAGGGCGCGGTCCCCGTGGGGGACCTCCTGGGGATGCTGGCGCGCGCGGGGTTCGCGGGGGCGCGGCTCGTCGCGCGGACCCCCTTCCGATCCTCGCGGTTCACCGGCGGGGCGCTGATCGCGGCGGAGAGGGGCTGACGTTCATCTCCAGCTGGTGCGGAGACGGCGGACGCTGTTCCGGAGCCTCCTTGCGGCCGCCTCGGACAGGCAGCCCCTGAGGGCGAGCGCGTCCCGGACCTTCGCGTCCCTTCCCTCCTCGGATCGCAGGCAGCCCTCGATGGCATCGGCGATGGCCTTCGAGAGGCCGCCCATCCCCCGGCGGGCCGCCCGCTCCCTGAGCCGGTCCCCGAGGGCGGCGGGGATGTCGATGGTGATCCGCATGGGTTCCTCCTCTCCTTCGCCCTGCAGGGGGTCGAAGGGCCTCCCCCCCCCGCGCTTCCCGGCAGGGCACCACCCCCCACCGTCGTCCAACCTCCCATGGCAGGAGCGGGGGCGGATGTCCGTTGCCGGGAGCGAGGAGGCTCCCGCAGGCTGGTCGCCGCCTGCCTCCTCGGCACCCTCCTCTGCCTCGTCTCCTGGGAACTCCTCCTCGCGCTCTCCGCCCGCTCCTTCGGCGCCTCCTGGCACGGGTTCCTGCTCTCCCTCGGCCTCCGCGAGGGGGCGGCGGCGGCGGCGGCGCTGCTCCTCTCCGGGTTCGCGGCGGCCCGCCTCGGGAACGCGCGGCTCCCCTTCCAGCGCCCCGCGGCCCGCCGGCCCCGCCCGGTGCGCAACGCCGCCGCGCTCTACGCGGGGCTCCTCGTCGGGGTCCCGCTCCCCGCCGCGGCGGCCGACCTCCTCGAGTGGGCGGGGCTGCGGGTCTCGGGGGGGAGGGAACTCCTCTACCTGCTGGCCCTGCTCGCCCTGGGGGCGGCGGCGGGGGCCCTGGCGGCGGGCCGGGTGCGGGGGGGCGGGAACCCGGGTCTGGACGGGGGGTCGGAGGGGGCCTAGGATTCCGGGAAGGGACCGGCGGCGGGACTCGAAGGGAGTGTATCATGGGACGATACTCTTCTCCCCGGGTCGGGCTCCTCGTCCCGATGCTCCTGGTCCTCCCGCTCCTCGCGTCCTGCGCCTCGGCCCCGGCGGGGGAGTCCGGGGCGGGATCCTCCACCTCGCGGTTCCTCGACGACCTCCTCCCGGAGCCGCTGGGGGAGGTCTCCATCGGCGAGAACCCTCCGCTGTTCCTCGCGGGGTGGCTCGGGATGATCGCCGGCGCCGCGGCGGGGGGGTGGCTCGGCGTCGAGGCGCTGCTCGAGGCCGAGACCGCGGACGGGCAGGCCATGATGGCCGTCCTCGGCGTCTGCGTGATCGGGGGGGCGCTCGTCGGGGGAGTGGCGGCGGCCCTTCCCGTCAAGGGGATCGAGGAGTTCCTCCGGTGGCTCTTCGGGTGAGGGCTGGACGGGGCGGCGGCGGGGGGTATCCTCCATGCGGAAAGAGGAGACGGGAGGCGACGTGCGGAGGTGGGCGGCGGCCTTCGGGGCGGTGATCGTCGCGCTCGCGGCGGGGGCGGGGCTGACGCTGTTCTTCGGGTGGGGGATGGCCACCCTCGCGATCGAGGGACTGGCCCGGGTGGCGTTCCATCCGGCGCCGGACGGGTGGTTCACCCCGGTCCTCCTGGCCATGCTCCTCCTCGGGTCGATCGCGTGCTCCGGCGCCCTGCTCGGCCGGTGGATCGGGGACCGGTTCAACCGTTGGTGGGGCGGCGGGGCTCCCCGGGCGCATCCCCGGGCCGGTTCGCTCTCCCGCCGGGCCGCGGCGGCCCTCGTCTCCTACCTCTGCGGCGTGGGCGGCGGCATGGGCTGGGGGATCCTCCTCGCCCTGGCGGGCAGGGCGGCGGGTGAGTACGGGCGGACCCGGGACTTCCTCGTCGCCTTCGCCGTCCTCTCCGCCCCGACCCTCGGCATCATCGTCACCCGCGCCGTGGCCAACCGGATCGCGGGGGGGGGGAGTGCGCCGCCCTCCGCCGCGGCGGAAGCGGAACCGGTCCCGCCGCCGGGCCCCGCCCCCGGGGACGACGGCGCGCTCCACCCCTGCGGTGCCGCGTGAGCGGTGGCGGCGCGGC
>JAKLKS010000130.1 GCA_023150535.1 Planctomycetota bacterium | reverse complement strand
CCCTGGAACTCCTCCTCCACCGGTCCCTCACCGTCCGGGGCAGGGTCCTCGACGAGGAGGGCCGACCGATTCCGGGCGCCCGGGTCCAGCTCGGCCAGTCGAAGGGGCCGGGGTCGTTCTCCCTCGGCCCCTCCGTCCCCGTCCGCTCCGACGGGTCCTTCTCCCTCCCGGGGGCCCGTCCGGGCCCGGCCCTGGTCCGCGCCTCCGCCCGGGGGTGGTGGCAGCCGGGCTACCCCGCCATGGAGGGGATGCCGCGCCAGGGGAGGATCGAGTTCCCCCCCTCCGGCTCGGTGGAGGTCCCCGAAGGGGGCGAGGCGGCCCTCGACCTCGTCCTCCGGCGGGGCGGCCTCGTCTCGGGGACGCTCCTCGACCCCGCGGGGAACCCCCGGGGCGGGAAACTGATCCTCCTCCAGCGGCCGGGGGACACGATGCCCCTCGGGGTCCTCACCGCCCCCGACGGGACCTTCACGCTGGAGGGGATCCGCCCGGGGAAGGACCTCGTCCTCGCCGAGGTGGGGGCGGGGGGGCACAGGGAGTGCCTCCCCCGGTTCGACCTCCCCGAGGGCGCCGTCCTGGAGGGCCTGCGCGTGACCGCGCCCCCGGGGCCCTCGATCCACGGGGTCGTCCTCGACGATGCCGGGAAGCCCGCGCCGGGGGCGAAGGTCCGGATCCTCGTCGGGACCGCGAATTCCTTCCAGGACCCGGGCCCGGCGGTGGAGGACCACCCCTGCGGCGACGACGGGTCCTTCCGGATGGAGGACCTGAACGCCTCCCTTCCCCTCGTCCTCGTCGTCCGCGCCCCCGGGAGGGCGGAGGCGGTGATCGAGATCGCGCCCCTCGGCGAATCCGAGGATCGCGGGCCGCTGGAGGTCCGGCTCGCGCCGGAGTCCCCGCTCCGGGGTGAGGTCGTGGACGAGGAGGGACGGCCGATCCCCGGGGCGTCGATCCAGGCCGGCTTCCTGCGGGAGCGCGGCGACACCCCCATGCGCGCCTACCGGGTCGGCCCGGACGGGACGGTGCGGGCGGTCACGGACCGGGCGGGGTGCTTCGTCGTGGGAGGGCTGGCCGCGGGGCCCCGGGTCGTCCGCGCGACGGCGCCGGGATTCCTCCCCGAGACCCGCTCCTCCGAGGGGGAGGCGGTGCGCCTCGTCCTCCTCCGGCCCCGGTGGATCGGGGGGATCCTGCGGGAGGCGGGGACCGGCCGCCCGGTCCCCGGGCTGGAGGTCACGGCCTCCCCGAAGGACGGTTCGGGGGGACGGCCCGGGGGGAGGGGCGCCTCCGGCGCCGACGGCCGGTTCCGCATCGAGGGGCTCGGTCCGGGACTCCACTCCGTCTCCGTCGCGACCGGGCCCTCCTGGCTGCCGGTCCCCGCGTCGGAGAGGGAGGCCGGGGTGGATCCCCTCCTCGTCGACCTCGAACGGGGGTACTCCATCGCGGGTCGCGTGCTCGACGAGGAGGGCCGGCCCGTCGCGTCCGCCCGGGTCTCCGCCGGAGCGGCCGGGAAGCGGCCCTCGGAACACGCCACGACCGCGGCCGACGGCTCCTTCCGCCTCGGTCCCCTCCGGGAGGGGCGCTACCGGGTCGCGGCCTTCCCGCAGGAGTGGCGGCGCGGGCAGGATCGATCCGGGGCGCCGGTGCCCACGGAGGTCCTGGACGTCGGGGCGGGGAGGGAGGATCTCGCCCTCCGCCTTTCGAGGGGCGTGGATCTCCGGGGGCGGATCGTGGACGAGACGGGGCGGGCCGGGGACCTCGCCCTGTCCGTGGCGCTGCTGCCGCAGGGTCCGGGCAAGCCGCCCGAGGACGAGGTCCGCCGGACGAAGGCGGCCGCGGACGGGACTTTCCTCTTCGCTGGGGTCGACCCGGGGAGGGCCTGGGACCTGGTGCTGCAGGGGGGACGGGCGGGGGTCGGCGGGGTCCTCCGCGGCGTCGCCCCCGGGGGAGAGGCCGTGACCCTGGTCCTCGACGAGGGGGTCGCCCTCCGGGGGAGGGTCCTGGACGAGGGGGGGGCGCCCGTCGCGGGGATGGAGGTGATCGCGGTGGCCCTCGACGCCCGGGGGGTGGAGGACGGCATCCGGTCGACGGCGCGGAGCAAGGCCCCCTTCATCCCGACCAACCACGTCTTCCCGAGACCCGTGGAGAGCGAGGAGTCGAAGGGCATGGAGGTCGGGGAGTTCGTCCTGAAGCGGCTCGGCCGCTTCCGGTTCCGGATCGTGGTGCGGACCGGCGGCACCGACTGGGCGCCGGCCGTCCTCGAGGCGTCTTCCGGGAGCGGGGGCCCGGTCGAGTTCCGCCTCCGCCGGGGAGCCACGCTGGAGGGCCGGGTCCTCGGGACCTGGGAGCGCCCGCTCTTCATCTACGCGGAACCCGCGGACGGGAACCAGGAGGGGATCACCTACGCCGGGGTCCGCGAGGACGGGTCCTTCCTCCTCCGCGGCCTGGCCCCGGGGCCCCATACGCTGCGGGTCAACCACGACAGTTCGTCGAAGGGTGCGCGGACCTTCGGGCCCTTCGAGGCCCCGGCGGCGGGCGTCGAGGTGCGCTGGGAGCAGGGGGCGGGCCGGTGAGGGCGGGGGGGGGCCTCGATCCCCCGGACCCGACCCGCGCACCCCCGCCGGGACTGGGCGACCCCCCATCTCTCCATTCGGGAATGGAAGCCCCTCTCCGATCCCCTGTCGCCCCGCCTCCGGATCCGTCCATCCCCGACTGCCCGCCCCATTGACACCCTACACGCGCGCGTGGTACGGGATCTCCACCGCTTCTCCCGCATCTCCCGGAAAGGAGCCCCGCCCATGCGCACCGGCACCCTCTTCGCCTCCGCCCTCGCCGCGGGCCTGCTGCTGGCCGCGGCGCGGTCCGACGCCATCGTGACGGACAACACGGACTGGGCCTGCTCGACCCGCGAGACCCTGAAGGTCTCCGGGGCGCCCGCGGCGCGGGACGAGTACTCCGGCATCGAACTCTCCTTCGACGGCGAGGGGAACTTCTCCCTCTACCTCCCCGAGGAGGACACGTTCTACGGCGGGACCGTCACGGCGAAGGGGAAGACCGGCTTCCTCGGGACCCCCGACGCGTCCTCCGTGGAGGACCTCCGCGTCTACGTGGAGGAGCAGATCCAGTTCCTGACCGGGGCGGAGTCCGTGGACGTCGCGACCTTCACCTGGAGCATCAAGGGCAAGGTGAAGAACGACGAGCTGAAGGCGGTCCTGAAGGCGAAGGGCAAGGGCTCCATCGTCCTCGGCGGCAGGACGCGCAAGGGGGCGGGGAAGCTGACCGAGGCCCTCGTCGGGAGCCCGGCCGTCTAGGGGGAGGGACGCGAGCCGGGACGCCCCCGGTGGGCGATGAGGGATTCGAACCCCCGACCCTCTCCGTGTAAGGGAGATGCTCTACCGCTGAGCTAATCGCCCCCGGGCGTGCGCCGGGAATCCTACCGGGTGGTGAATGGGTGTCTGACACCATCTCGGTCATGTGGAGGGAGATCGCCCCCGGCGTCCGCGAGATCGACCTGCACGCGCTCCAGCGGCGCGAGGCGCGGGCCGCCGTCCTCGACGCCCTCGACAGCGCCCGCCGGGCCGGGACGAAGCGCCTCCGCATCATCCACGGGAAGGGCACCGGCGCGCTGCGGGACGAGGTCCGCTACCTCCTCGCCGAGCACCCCGCGGTGGAGGACTACAAGTACGCCCTTCCGCGCCACGGGGGGGACGGCGCGACGGAGGTCGTCCTGCGGCGCGGCCGGTAGCCCCCCGGGGCTTCCCGGTGTAGACTCACCGTTGCATGAGGCACTCCGTCCTGCGCTCCGGATTCCTCCTCGCGGCCCTCCTGGCCGCCGCCCCTTTCCCGGCCATGGCGGGGGAGAAGGAGGAGAAGGCGAAGGCCGCCGCCGCGGAGGCCGCCTTCCGGTCGGCCTACGCCGCCGCCTCCGCCGACCCGAAGGCGCGGTCGAAGGCCGTCGAGCTCCTCCGGGACGCCCCCGACTCCCTCAAGGTCTCCCTCATCCTGGACGGGGTCCTGCCCAGGGACGACGCCCCCGCGGTCCAGCGGTCGGCCACCGTCGTCCTGCGCACGGTCAAGGACCCCTCCTGCGTGAAGGAACTCCTCGACCAGGCCCAGAAGAAGGCCCCCT
The DNA here is from genome assembly GCA_023150535.1 of Planctomycetota bacterium. Lineage (GTDB taxonomy): Bacteria > Planctomycetota > JAJSAM01 > JAJSAM01 > JAKLKS01 > JAKLKS01. Next base: position 7,396 of record JAKLKS010000130.1, on the reverse strand, counting down.
GGTCGATCCGCGGCGTCGTGGTGGACGCCCTCGGCGGCATCGAGGACCCCGCGGCCCTCGCGGGCCTGCGGAAGCTCGCGAAGGACGCCGACCCCATGGCCGCCGCCTCGGCGATCTTCGCCCTGGCCGAGCGCCACCCCCCGGAGGCCCTCGAGGAGGTGAAGAAGGCCCTGGTCCATTCCCAGTGGCAGGTCCGCCTCGCCGCGCTGGAGTTCCTCGCGCGGCTCGAGGACATCACCACGGTCCCGCTCCTCTGCGACCGCCTGGAGGAGGAGGACGGGCGCCTCAAGCAGGAGGTGGTGGAGGCCCTGAAGGCCGTCACCGGGAGGGACTACAAGGACGACGCCCTCAAGTGGCGCGCCTACGCGGCGGGGGGCGTCGAGGCGGCGGAGAAGGCGGGCGCGGGCGCCCCCGACCCGGCGGCCGCGGGCGGGGGCCGGGCCGTGGCCACGGGCGCGGCGCCCGTCGAGCCCACCTACTACGGCGAGAAGGTCGTCTCCGACAAGGTCGTCTTCGTCGTCGACTTCTCCCTCTCCATGAACGAGGAGATGATCATCGACCGGGAGACCATCGTCCGGGAGACCGGGGCGGTCGTCACCGGCAGCGAGGAGGAGGCGAAGGCGAAGGGGGCCCCGAAGGAGGGGGAGGTCGTCCCCATCGAGTGGTGGAAGATCCGCACCCGGATGGACTTCGCGCGGAGCCAGCTCAAGTACGTCATCAGCACGCTCAAGCGGGACCAGTACTTCGACGTCATCTGGTACAGCGACTCCGTCGTCGCCTGGCAGGGGGGGCTCGTCCCCGCGAAGCCCGGCGTGAAGCTCAAGGCGATCCAGTGGCTCGACGAGCAGAAGTGCGAGGGGGCCACCAACATCTGGGGGGGCCTGACGAAGGCCCTCAACCTCGTGGGCAAGGGGACCCAGGACGAGAACTACTCCCGGGGAGCGGACACCATCTACTTCATGTCCGACGGCGCCCCCTCCGTCGGCGACATCAAGGACCCCGACGCCATCGTGGACGCCATCGAGCGGATCCACAAGGTGCGGCGCGTGAAGATCCACGTCGCCCAGATCGGGACCTCCAAGATGCCCTTCATGCAGAAGCTGGCCGCGGTGACCGGCGGGAACTACCGGTTCTTCAAGGCCGGGGAGCCGAAGAAGAAGGAGTGAGAAGGAGTGAGGAGGACGCCATGAGAGCACTTCGCTGGGCGGCGGTTCTGGCGGCGGCGGCGCTCGTCCTTCCCGCGGCGGCGGCGGGGGAGGGCGACGGCAAGGCGGGCGACGGCAAGGCGGGCGACGGCGCGGGGGCCCCCGCGCCCGCGAAGCCGAAGGACACCCGCCCGGTCTCCGGGGACGACGCGGCCATGGCCGCGATCGAGCGGTTCGAGCGGGACTTCAAGGCGACGGACCAGGGGAAGAAGATGAACGCGATGCACTCCCTGGCGGCGACGAAGAACGACCTCGTCGCCAAGAAGCTGGGGACGCTCCTCCTCCACCCGGATCCCGAGATCCGGGCCGGCGCGGCCATGTGCCTCGACGGCCAGTACCAGAACGTCGAGCTCTGCGGGGAGATCCTCCGCAAGGCCATCGCCTCGAAGAAGGAGGACGTCGCCGAGGTCCTCATGACCATCTGCCTCTCCCTCGGACGGATCGACTACCGCCCCGCCATCCCCGACATGGGGGAGCTCGCCCTGAAGAACGGGGACGTCTTCGTGAAGATCGAGGTGATGAAGTCCTTCCGGAAGATGAAGGACAAGGCGGCCCTGCTCCCCATCCTCGACCTCTGGCTCGTCAACCCCCAGGGCTACTCCTGGGAGGGGGGCGAGGTGAAGGTGGACACCGGGGCCCCGGGCGACACCGACCAGAAGGCGGCGGAGGCGGAGTACAAGAAGAAGTACGGCCACCAGGGGCGCAAGGGCGCCCCGCCGACGATGCTCAAGACCTACCTCCAGGCCATCGTCGAGGCGGTCGCGGCCATCACGGGGGAGAAGCTCTCCACCCCGACGGAGCTCATGAGGTGGATGGTCGCCCACGAGAAGGAGCTTCCCTTCCCGCTCCCGGCCAAGGTGAAGACCACCCTCCAGGAGTTCGAGGATCGCGCCGCGCGGAGGGCGAAGCAGAGGGAGAAGGAGAAGTAGCGGGCCGCGCCGCTACCTCTTCCGCGCCCCCTCCGCCCAGGCCTTCACCGCCGCGGCGCGCTGGCTCGGCGTCGCGAGCGACGGGTCGAGGTTCCGGAGGAAGTCCGGGTCGTTCCGCATCGTCGCGTAGAGGAGCGCCTTCTCCGGGTCCTTCTCGACCTCCATGTAGTAGACGGAGAGGTTCTCCAGGGTGTCCCGGTAGCCCATCTGGGGGGTCTGCCCCTCCTCGTCCACGAGCGCGAAGCAGGCCATGAAGAAGGGCAGCCCCTTGCGCTGGTCCTCGCCGATGGACTTCCCGTGGTAGAGGTAGACGAGCCCGGTGTCGTTCTGGATCCCCTGGTCCCCGGGGGACAGCTCGGCCGCCTTCAGGTAGGCCTCGAGGGACTCGCGGTAGTCCTTCGTCACGTCCCGGTGGTAGAGGCCGAGGTTGTTCCAGAAGACCCCGTCCACCTCCCGCTTGGAGGTGACGAGCTCCACGAGGACCTTCCTCTCGTCCGGCTTCGCGTTGGAGTAGGGGGGAGGGGCGGTGGCCCTCTCCACCAGCTTGTCGTAGGACATCTTCACCATGGGGTCGGCCTGGAAGGCCCGGATGTACTGCTTCAGCGCCTCCTCCCCGCGGCCGAGGCCCTCGTTCACGAGGCCGGACCAGGCGACGAGCTCGGCGTCCCCCTCCGCCAGGGCGAGGGCGGCCTTCATCTCCGACAGGGCGCCGGCCTCGTCCTTGGCCTTCGCCCAGGCGAGGAAGTAGGCGAGGTAGGCGTGGGCCCAGGCGTGGTCGGGCTTCTCCTTCAGGATCGCCCGGAACCACTTCGGGCTCCCGTCCTTGGCGTACTTCGCCAGCGCCTGGAGGGGGCGGCGGTTGGCCGTGTCGAGGATGGCCGCGCGGGCGTAGGCGGCGTAGGCGGACTCCCAGTCCCGCGTGAAGGCGAAGGCGTGGCCCCTCTGGAGCTGGGCCTCGGAGCTCCCCGGGTCGGATTCGCATGCCTTCGAGAAGCTCTCCAGGGCCGCGGCGTACTTCTGCTCCTTGAACCGGAGCATCCCCTGCTCGAAGAGGAGGCCGAAGTCCCGCGGGCTCTTCCCGAGCCCCTCCTCCAGCGTGGACCGGGCGAGGTCGAGGTCCCCCTGGATGCGGGATACCTTCGCGACGATGGAGCGGGCGGCGTTGAGGGAGGGGTCGAACTTCAGGGCCTGGGCCGCCTTGGCCCTGGCGTCGGCGTAGGCCTCGGAGATCGCGGCGGCCTCGGTGGCGGGGAGGCGGTCCCCCTTCTGCTCGTAGCCCCTCGCGAGCAGGAGCCAGAGCCCCGCGTCCCTGTCCGCCGTGGCGTCGAGGCCGGCGATGGCGTGGGCGATGGCGTCCTCGGACTGCCCGAGGCCGAGCAGGGTCTCCGCGGCGCCCCTCCGCGCCTCCGCGTTCCCGGGCTCCGCCCTCACCGCGGCGAGGAAGGCGTCCCGGGCGGCGGGGTAGTCGTTCTTACCGAGGAGGGTGCGCCCCTTCGCGACGAGGGCGGCGGCGTCCTCGGCGGCCGCGGCGGCGGCGGGGGGAAGGCACGCGGCGGTGACGGCGGCACCGGCGAGGAACGCGGTCAGCCAGGGCTTCATGGGGTCGCCTCCGGATCGGGGCCCCCCCCGGGGCGTCCAACCCGGGCGGGGACAAGGGGATGCGTGCGCAGGGGGATGCACTCCATCGTACCGCCTTCGGCGCGATCTTTGGAACACCCGCCGGTGCGGGTTAGTCTCTCCCTTCCCCTGCAAATCCCCGGCCGGGAACCCCCGGCCCCCCGTCCCCCGGAGGAGCGTTGGAGCCCCGTCCCGTCCGCCTGTCCACGGTCGAGATGACCGAGATGGTCCTCCCCAACGACGCCAACATCCACGGCTCCGTCCTCGGCGGGCGCGTCATGCACCTCGTGGACATCTGCGGGGCCATCGCCGCCAACCGCCATTCCGGCAGCGGCGTGGTGACCGCGGCGGTGGACGAGATCGAGTTCCTCCACCCGGTGCCCGTGGGCCACCTCCTCCTCCTGCGCGGGTCGGTGAACTTCGCCTCCCGCACCTCCATGGAGGTGGGCGTGAAGGTCTGGTCCGAGAACCCCCGCACCGGGGAGCGGCTCCACACCTCCAGCGCCTACCTCACCTTCGTCGCCGTGGACCGGGAGGGGAACCCCGTGCCCGTTCCCCCGGCGCTGGCGGAGACCGAGGACGAGAGGAGGCGGTACGCCGGGGCCGAGGAGCGCCGCGCGCTCCGCCTCCGGAACCGCGAGCAGAAGAAGGCCCGCCGCGCCGCGGCGGAGAAAGGCCGCCGTTGAGCGACGACAACCGCGAGGGCAGGCAGCGCCGCGAGGGCGGCGGGGACGCCGACGGGGCGGGGAGGAAGTTCCCCTCCTCGGTCCTGTGGGTCTTCGTGGCCCTCGGCTTCCTCCTGCTGGCCAACCTCTTCTTCCTGCAGGGGACGCGGTCGAAGATGAAGTACACGGAGTTCCTCTCCAAGGTGGCCGCGGGGAACGTCCCGGGGGCGACCGAGAAGGTCAAGCGGGTGGAGGTGGGCAGCAAGAGGCTCGTCGCCTTCGTCGAGTCCCCCGGCAAGGAGGGCGGGCCCCCCGCGGAGAAGCGGTACGAGGTGATCCTGGTCGCGACCATGGATCCGAAGGACCTCGTGAACTCGCTGCGGGAGCAGAACGTGGAGGTCTCCTTCGTCGAGGAGGACGACTTCCTCGCCCAGCTCCTCCTCTGGACCTTCCCGCTGGTCATCGTGGTGGTCTTCTGGATGTGGCTCATGCGGCGCATGGGGCCGCCCCAGAGCGTCATGTCCTTCGGGAAGAGCAAGGCGAAGATCTACGCCGAGAAGGAGATCAAGGTCACCTTCGCCGACGTGGCCGGGATCGACGAGGCCGTGGAGGAGGTGAAGGAGGTCGTGGAGTTCCTCCGCGACCCGAAGAAGTTCCAGGCCCTCGGCGCCCGCATCCCCAAGGGGGTGCTGCTCCTCGGCGCGCCGGGCACCGGCAAGACGCTGCTCGCGCGGGCCGTGGCGGGGGAGGCGAAGGTCCCCTTCTTCAGCCTCTCGGGCTCCGACTTCGTGGAGATGTTCGTCGGCGTCGGGGCGAGCCGCGTCCGGGACCTCTTCCGGCAGGCGGAGCAGCAGGCCCCCTGCATCGTCTTCATCGACGAGCTGGACGCGCTGGGCAAGGTGCGGGGCTCCTCCCCCGTGAGCAACGACGAGCGGGAGCAGACCCTCAACGCGCTCCTCGTGGAGATGGACGGGTTCGAGAGCAACTCCGGCGTCATCATCATGGCGGCGACGAACCGCCCGGAGATCCTCGACCCGGCGCTGCTGCGCCCCGGCCGCTTCGACCGCCAGATCGTCGTGGACAAGCCGGACATCGCCGGCCGCGAGCACATCCTGAGGGTCCACGCGCGCAAGGTGAAGATGGGCGCCGGCGTGGACCTCAAGGTCATCGCCTCCCGCATGCCCGGCTTCGCCGGCGCCGACCTCGCCAACGTGGTGAACGAGGCGGCCCTCCTCGCGGCGCGCCGGGGGAAGAAGGAGGTCGAGGCCACGGACTTCGAGGAGGCCATCGACCGCGTGGTGGCCGGCCTGGAGCGGAAGGCGCGCCTCATGAGCCCCCGGGAGAAGGAGATCGTCGCCTACCACGAGTGCGGCCACGCGCTGGTCGCCGTCCTGTCGAGCGGCGCCGACCCCGTCCACCGCGTCTCCATCATCCCGCGCGGGTTCGGGTCGCTCGGGCACACCCTCCAGCTCCCCACGGAGGAGCGGTACCTGGTCTCCCACTCCGACCTACTGGCGCGCATCGCGGTCAGCCTCGGGGGCCGCGCCGCCGAGGCCCTCGTCTACGGGGAGGTCTCCACGGGGGCGCACAACGACCTCGAGGTGGCCACGCGCATCGCCCGGAAGATGGTCAAGGAGTTCGGCATGAGCGACCGCATGGGCCCCGTCGCCCTGGACGAATCCCAGAAGACGATGCTCGGCGAGGGGTGGGGCGCGAAGCGGGAGTACAGCGAGCAGACCGCCCGGGAGGTCGACCTCGAGGTGAAGCGGATCCTCGACGAGGCGGCGGTCAAGGCGGACGCCCTGCTGCGCGCGAACCGCGCCGCCCTGGACGCCCTCCAGCGGAGGCTCGTGGAGAAGGAGATCCTGGATCGCCAGGAGGTCTACGCCCTCGCGCGCTCCCTCGCCACGAGCCCCGTCAACGAGCCGCCCCCCTCCTCCCACGCGGGGCACGGCCTCCGCGAGGCGGCGCACCCGTGACCCGCATCGCGGTCCTCGGCCTCGGGATCTACGGGTTCCAGATCACGCGGACCCTGGCCCGCCTGGGGGCCCACGTCGTGGCCGTGGACAGGGATCCCGCCCTCATCGAGCAGGTGAAGCGGCTCGCCGCGGAGTCCTTCGTCGCCGACGTCCGCGACCGGGAGGCCCTCCGGGGGATGGGGATCGCCTCGTCGGACGCCGTCGTCATCTGCCTCGGCGACGACTTCGAGGCGTCGGAGGTCTGCGTCATCCACCTCAAGGAGCTGGGGGCGAAGCGGATCATCGTCCGGGCCACGACCGAGGAGCGGGCGGACATCCTGGAGGCCCTGGGGCCCGATCAGGTCATCACCCCGACCCTCGACGAGGCGCGGAAGATGGGGCAGATCCTCATGACCCCGAGCGTGGAGGACTACGCGCGCCTGAAGGGGGGGAGGTCGGTCGTCCTCTACCGGGCCCCCGAGGCCTTCGTCGGGAGGACCCTCGGGGAGCTGAAGCTCGGGACCCGCTTCCGGGCCTTCACCGTGGCGGTCCGGCACCAGGTTCCCGCGGCGACCTCCTCCCCCGACGCGGGCATGAACCACCGCCCCTCGGCCGACCTCGTGATCCGGGAGGGGGACCTCCTGTACATCATGGGCTTCGACGAGGACCTCCTGAGGCTGGCCTCCCGGTACGCCTGAGCCCGGGGGCGGGGCCGGCGCGCCGCGCCCCCCCGGATGGACCCCCCCCCGCCTCCCCGCACCCCGGGGCGGTGCTCCCTGGGTGCCGGACGGTTGCTGGCGGCGGTCGCGGCGGTCCTCCTGGCCCTCGCCCCGGGAGGGGCGGGGGCCGGGGAGGGGGCGGCCCCGGGGGTGGAGGCGGCCCTCCTGCGGTTCCGGCGGGCCTTCGCCGACGGGGACCCCGCGGTCCGCCGGAAGGCCATCGGGATCCTGGACGGGGTCCCCGGCCCCCGGGCGACGGCGGCCCTCCTGCCGGCCCGGGCCGACCCCTCGGCGCGGGTGCGG
>JAKLKS010000012.1 GCA_023150535.1 Planctomycetota bacterium | reverse complement strand
TCCCCGATGCCGTCGGAGTCGCAGTCGATCTTGCCGGAGGTCTGGATCTGCGCCTGGCAGGAGGCCAGGTTGCGGAGGGTCGCCAGCGCCGCGGTCTCGTTGGAAGAGAGCTTGGCCGCGAGCAGGTTCGGGATCGCGATGGCCGCGATGATGGCGATGATCGCGATGACGATCATCAGCTCGATGAGCGTGAAGCCGCTTTCCGTCTTCTTCATCTCTGCATCCTCCTCGAAAAGGGTGCCCACCTGGACACCTTCCCTTTCATACCTAGACTGTCTAGGTATGACCGTTCCCATCCGGACGCCGGAGGGGCCCGTGCAACCTCCGTCTTTCGTCGTCTGGGGTTCCTTCCTCTTCAGAGCCGCCCGAAGCGATGCCGGCCTTCCGATCGATTTCAACGGTGCAAGAGTACCCAACCGGGTGCGTGTCCATCAAGGGTACCCGGAGGATTGCTTCAACTCCTTTGTTTTCAACAGGTTGCGCGTCGTTGTACGTCCCTAGGCAAGGGGCCCCCCGGACGGGGGGGTCAGTTCGTGGCCTTCCAGACGTCCCCGTCGTTGCCGACGGTGCCGACCGCGAGGCTGGAGGAGATCCCGGTCCCCCGGTAGGCGGAGTTGCCCGGGGGGACCGCGGTGGTGCCCTGGAACTTCGCCACGTCGTTGGGCGACTGGAGGAGGTCCCCCCTCTGGGTGGCGAAGAACCGCCGGTTCCCGCTGTTCCCCAGCATCACCGGGTGGGCGTAGACGCACCAGTAGTCCTCGGAGAGGTCCACCCCCACGCTGCCCGTCCCCCCCGTCAGGCCCGGGGTCGTCGAGGGCCCGGTCTCGTGGACGAAGCCCGCCGGGACCGCCGCGTCGGGGAGGAAGAGGATGAAGGCGTAGCCCGCCTTGGTCACGTAGCCGTTGGCGTCGATCCGGGCGAGGACGGAGGAGAGGACCGCGGGGTTCAGGGGGGGGCCCTGCACCGAGAAGTCGGAGGAGGCGGGGGTGCCCGGCGTGTAGCCCCTGCGGACCCCCACCGTGCCCGTCAGCTCGAGGAAGGTCCCGAACTCCCCGCGCCCGTCCCCGTCGGCGTCGATCTTCCCCACCGTGGAGACCTGCGCCTGGGAGGAGACGATGCTGCGCAGGGTCGCGATGGCGGCCGTCTCGTTGGCGGAGAGCTTGGCCGCGAGCAGGTTCGGGACCGCGATGGCCGCGATGATGGCGATGATGGCGATGACGATCATGAGCTCGATGAGGGTGAAGCCGGGCTCGCGGGGCGCCCGCCGGCCCCGCTCCCCGCTCCCCCCCGCGTCCGCGATGTCGTCCACGATGACGGCTCCTTCCTTCGCTACCCCACTGACGTCGATCCGGCTTCGCCGCCGCGCCCCGGAGTCCCCCTTCGCGCCGCCCCTCAGTTCGCCACGGTCCAGACGTCCCCGTCCCGCCCCCTGGTCCCGATGGCGGGAGAGGCGGTGAAGCCCGTGCCGAGGAGGGCCGAGGGGCCGGCCACGGCCGCCGCCGTCCCCTGCCCCCGGGCGACCTCGTTCTGCGACTGGAGGAGATCCCCCGCCTGGTTGGCGAAGAACCGCCTCCGCCCGGTGCTGCCCATGAGGAGCGGCTGGGCGTAGGCGCACCAGGAGACCTCCGACGCGTCGACCCCGACCGCCGGCCCGTCCCCGTCGAAGGAGGGGGAGGCGGCGGGCCCGACCTCGTGGACGAACCCCCCGGGCGCGGCCCCGTCCGGGAGGAGGACGGAGAAGGCGTAGCCCGACTTCGTGGCGAACCCCTGCGGGTTCACGACGGAGAAGGAGGCCGACAGGATGGCCGGCTCGATGGGGGGGCCCCGCAGGCTGAAGTCCGCCGTCCCGGGCGGGCCCGGCGCGAAGCCCCTCCTCGTCCCCACCGCGCCGGAGAGCTCCAGGATGGTCCCGTACTCCCCGCGGCCGTCCCGGTCGGCGTCGATCCTCCCGGCCACGACGAGCTGGGCCTGGGAGGAGACGAGGTTCCGGAGGGCGGCGAGGGCGGAGGTCTCGTTGGCGTTGAGCTTCGCGGCCAGGAGGTTGGGGACGGCGATGGCGGCCAGGGCCGCGATGATGGCGACCACGATGAGGAGTTCGACGAGGGTGAAGCCCCCGGACGGACCCCGGGAGGGCGGACCGACCTCGGACCTCCGTTGCGTTCGTGTCAGGCTCACTGGAGACCGGCTCCCTTCCGTCGGCGCCGCGGGCGAGGTCCCATCCCGCGCCGCCGTCCGTCACGGGGGAAGGGTATCCCGGCCCGGCGTCCTCCGTCAAGCACCCCCCCCGGTCGGCCGCAACCCCATCGCGGGATGCGGGTTGCGGCCGACCGTGCGACCCTATGCATGGTCCCGCGGCGAGGCGGCGCGGGGGCGGTCCGGAAGGCGGGCCGCCCCCTTCCCCGGCCTACATCAGGGCCGACTGCAGCTTGAGGATGGGGTAGAAGACGGCGAGCACGATGCCGCCGACCATCACGCCCATGATCCCGATCATGATGGGCTCGATGAGGCTCGTCAGGGCCTTCACCGAGGCCTCCACCTGCTCGTCGTAGAAGATGGAGATCTTCTCGAGGAGGGACTCCAGGGCGCCCGACCGCTCGCCGATGGCGATCATCTTGACCACCATGGGGGGGAAGACGGGGCTGCGCCCGAGGGGCTCCGCCAGCGTGTTGCCCTCGCGGACGCTGTCGCGGGCGCCGTCGACGGCCTCCATGATGACCCGGTTGCCGGAGGTCGCGGAGACGATCTCCAGGGCCCCGAGGATGGGGACGCCGGACTTGATGAGGGTGGCGAAGGTCTTGGAGAACCGGGAGAGGGCCACCTTGGAGAACAGCTGGCCGAAGACCGGCATCTTGAGCATCAGCCAGTCCCACTGGTAGGCGCCGCGGTCGGTCTTCTTGTAGGTCTTGAGGGCGAAGGCGAAGCCGATGATGCCCAGCAGCATCACCCACCACTTGTTCAGGATGAAGTCGGAGATGCCGAGGGTGACCTTGGTGATCCCGGGGAGCTCCAGGGGGTTGCCGTTCTTGTCCGTGATCTGCCCGAAGATGACGCCGAACTGGGGGACGATGTAGACCATCAGGAAGAGGGTGATGCCGGTGATCATGCAGATGGAGACCACCGGGTAGGTCATGGCCGACTTGATCTCCGACTTCAGCTTCTGGGCCTCCTCCATGTACCCCGCGAGGCGCACCAGGATCTCGTCGATCTGGCCCGACACCTCGCCGGCGCGGATCATGGCGAGGTAGATGTTGGAGAAGACCGTCGGGTACTTGCCCATGGCGGCGGACAGGTCGGAGCCGGCCCGGATGTCCTCGACCACCCGGTCCAGCACCATGGCGAAGCGGGGGTTGGCGGACTGGGCGTGGAGGATCTCCATGGCCTCCATGAGGGGGATGCCGGCCCCGATCATGGTGGCCAGCTGGCGGGTGAAGATGACGATGTCCTCGGTCGAGGCCCCGGGCTTCAGGCCGAAGCCGCCCTTGTCCACCTTGATGGTGATGTTCGAGAGCTGGCGCTTGCGGAGCTCGGCCAGCGCCTCCTCCTCGGTCCGGGCGTTGATGACCCCGGACTCCGTCCGCCCGGCCGCCGACTTCGCGTTGAACTTGAACTTCGCCATGCCTTCCTCCTCGCCGCCCGCTCCCCCGCCGCCCGAGCCCGAGCCCGCGTCCGCGCCAGCGCCAGCGTCCACGCCCGACGCCGCCCGCCGCCGGCGGCACGCCCCCCCGGCCCGGCGGCCCTAAAGCCTACCGCAGGGAACCCCCGCTAGGCCGGTTCCGCGGCTCCAACGTCCTCCCGCTTCTTGAAGGCGGGCTTGTCCTTGTCGGCGAGGGTCGACCCGACGACCTCCGCCAGGGTGGTCTTCCCCTCCATGCACCCGAGGAGGGCGACCCGCCGCAGGGTGATCATCCCGTCCTCGATGGCCTTGTTCTTGATGTCGATGGAGGAGCCCCCGTCGATGATGACCCGCTTGACGTTCTCCGTGATGGGCATCGTCTCGAGCACCCCGAAGCGGCCCTTGAAACCGTTGACGCACATGGCGCAGCCGTCCGCGGTCATGAGCTTCACCTCCCCCGAGACGATCCTCTCCGCCTCGCTCTGGAGGAACCCCACCTCGAGGTAGCGCTCGATGGGCATGATCTCCGCCGGCTTCTTGCACTGGGCGCAGACCTTGCGCAGGAGGCGCTGGGCCGAGCAGAGAAGGGTCGCCGAGGCGATGTTGAAGGGGTCGATGCCCATGTCGATGATGCGCGTGATGGTGCCGGGGGCGTCGTTGGTGTGGAGCGTGGAGAGCACGAGGTGGCCGGTGAGGGCGGCCTTGATCGCGATCTCGATGGTCTCCTGGTCGCGGATCTCGCCGATCATCACCACGTCGGGGTCCTGCCGGAGGATGGAGCGCAGGGCCCCGGCGAAGGTCAGGCCGCGCTTGGGGTTCACGGGGACCTGGTTGACGCCCTCGAGCTGGTACTCGACGGGGTCCTCGACCGTCACGAAGTTGTCCTCGTCGCAGAGGAGCTCCTTCACGGCGGAGTAGAGGGTCGTGGACTTCCCGGAGCCCGTGGGGCCCGTCACGAGCACCATCCCGTAGGGGGAGTTGATGGCCGCGCGGAAGTCCGTCAGGGCCTTCTCGTGGAGGCCGAGCTTCCCGAGGTCCAGGGTCAGGTTCCCGGAGTCCAGGAGTCGCATGCACACCTTCTCCCCGTGGATCAGGGGGAGGATGCTCACGCGGAAGTCGACCTGGCGCCCCTCGGCCTTCATCTGGAACTTGCCGTCCTGGGGCTTGCGGCGCTCGGCGATGTCGAGGTCGGCCATGATCTTGATGCGGGAGATCACGGCGCCGTGCATCTTCTTCGGCAGCGCCGGGGGGATCTCGCGCATCACGCCGCCGTTGCGGAAGCGCACGCGGGTCCGCTTCTCGAGCGGCTCGATGTGGATGTCCGACGCCTTCTCCTTGATGGCGGCGGCGATCATCATGTTCACGTACTTCACGACCGGCGAGTCGGCGTCGGAGGAGATGGCGCTGAGGTCGACCTTCTCCTCCTCCTCGGCCTTCTCCGACAGCTCGATGTCCTCGTTCTCGCTGAGGGAGGACATCATGTCCTGCATCGCCTGCTTGTCCTGGTTGTAGGCCCGCTCGACGGCCTTCTTCAGCGGGTCCTCCAGGGCCAGGACGAGGCGCAGGTCGCAGCCGGTGATGATGCGGATGTCGTCCAGCTTCACGACGTCGTAGGGGTTGGAGACGGCCAGGGTGAGCACGTTGCCGATGCGGCTCACGGGGAAGACGCCGTGCATCTTCGCCAGGTCCTCGCTCAGGGTCTCCAGGACCTTCTTGTCCGGCGTGTACCCCTCGAGGTCGATGGGCGGGTACTTGACCTGCTCGGCGATGATCCCGAGGAGGTCCCGCTCCCCCATGAGCCCGGCCTTGACGATGGCGGCGGAGAGGGAGCCCCGGTCCGCGGCGGCCGCGTCGTTGACCTTCTTCAGGTCCTCGTCGCTGATGGCCTTCGCGTCCTTGAGGATCTTCACCAGGCCCTTGTTGAAGGAAACCATGTGCGCTCCTTTCGCCCCGTCCCGTCCGCCCCGTCCCGTCCCGTCCCGCCCCGGTCCGTTCCGTCGCCGTCCCGGCCGGCTCAGCTCCGCGCCAGCAGCCGCTTGAGGTCCTCGGTGTCCGTGGTCCTCGTCATCGCCTCGTCCATGGTGATGGCGCCGCTCTTGACGTGGTCCGCCAGGGACTGGTTCATCGTCTTCATGCCCAGCTTCCCGCCGGTCTGGATGATGGAGTAGATCTGGTGGGCCTTGTCGTCGCGGATGAGGGCCTTGACGGCGGCGTTGGAGATCATGATCTCCGCGGCCATGACGCGGCCCTTGCCCCCGGTCTTCGGGATCAGCTGCTGGCAGAACACCCCCACCAGGGAGAAGGCGAGCTGGGTGCGGATCTGCTGCTGCTGGTAGGCCGGGAACACGTCCACGATGCGGGAGATGGTCTGGACGGTGTCCGACGTGTGCAGGGTCCCGAAGGTCAGGTGGCCCGTCTCGGCCAGCGTCAGGGCGGCCTCGATGGTCTCCTGGTCGCGCATCTCGCCCACGAGCACGACGTCGGGGTCCTGGCGGAGCACGCTCTTCAGCGCCTCCTTGAAGCCGTGGGTGTCGGAGCCCACCTCGCGCTGGTTGAAGAGGGCCTTCTTGTTCCTGTGCACGAACTCGATGGGGTCCTCGATGGTGATGATGTGGACCTGCTCGGTCTCGTTGATCTCGTTGATCATCGCGGCCATGGTCGTGGACTTGCCGGAGCCCGTGGCCCCGGTGACCAGGATGAGCCCCTTCGGCTCGCGGCACAGCTTGGTGCAGACGTCGATGGGCAGGCCGAGCTGGGTGAAGTTCTTGATCTCGTAGGGGATGATGCGGAGCACGCAGCCCACGGCGCCCCTCTGCTGGAAGACGTTGACGCGGAACCGGCCGAGGCCGTCGACGCCGAAGGAGAGGTCGAGCTCGAGGTTCTTCTCGAACTTCGCGATCTGGTCGGAGGTGAGGAAGGAGTAGACCAGCTTCTGCGTCATGTCCGGCGTGAAGACGTCGTGCTCCGTGGAGAGCATCTCCCCGTGCACCCGGATCTTGGGAGGGGCCCCCGCCGTGCAGTGGAGGTCGGAGCCCCCCCTCTGGACCATGAGCTGGAGCAGTTCCTCGATGGTGACCAAGGCAGCCGACCTCCCTTCCGTCCCCGGAGCGGGGGAATCCGACGCGGACCGGGTCCCACCGGGGGACCGGGTAGCGTCCCGGAAAGGTTACACCGCCGGGGGCCGGGAACGCACCGCGTTTCCGGCTACTCCTCGTCCTCCTCGCCCGGCTTCGAGTGGCGGGAGATGATGGCCTCGGCCAGCGAGTTCGGCACGACGTCGTAGTGGTCGTGGACCATGGAGTAGGAGCCCTCGCCGCCGGTGATGGAGCGGAGCTCGGTGGAGTAGTTGGGGATCTCCGCCAGCGGGACCAGCGCCTCGATGACCTGGAGGGAGCCCCGGGAGTCCATGCCCTGGATGCGGCCGCGCCTCTTGTTGAGGTCCCCGGTGATGTCCCCCATGAAGCGGGAGGGGATGACGATCCCCAGGCGCATCACCGGCTCGAGCAGGACGGGCTTCGCCTTGAGGAAGGCGTCCCGGAACCCCCTCTCCCCCGCCAGCTTGAAGGAGGCCTCGGAGGAATCCACCGGGTGGTCCTTGCCGTCGTAGAGCTCCAGGGCCACGTCCACGACGGGGTAGCCGGCGAGGAACCCCTTCTCGAGGGCCGCCCGCGCCCCCTTCTCCACGGCGGGGATGAACTGGCGGGGCACGGTGCCCCCGACGACGGAGTCCACGAACTCGAACCCGCTCCCCCGCTCCTTCGCCCAGACCCGGACGTAGACCTCGGCGAACTGGCCCCGGCCGCCGGTCTGCTTCTTGTGCCGGTGGTGCCCCTCGGCCCGCCCCTGGACGGTCTCCCGGTAGGGGATGCGGGGGACGTGGGTCGCGACGTCGAGGTGGAAGCGCCGCTTCAGGCGGCCGAGGACGGCCTGCAGGTGGAGGCCGCTCATCCCCGAGGCGACCCGCTCCTTGGTCTCGCGGTGGACCTCGACCCGGAAGGTCGGGTCCTCCTCCATCAGCTTCGAGAGCGCGGGGCCGAGCTTCTGCTCGTCGTTGCTCGACTTCGCCTCCAGCGCGAGGGAGACCATGGAGTCGGGCCAGGCGAGGGGGGCGTAGCGCACCGGGCGGGCCGGGTCGCAGAGCGTGTCGCCCAGCGCCAGCCCCTCGATCTTCGTGACGACCAGGATCTCGCCCGCGACGGCCTCCTTCACGGGGGTCTCCTCCTTCCCCTGGGGCAGGAAGCCGTGGGCGAGCTTCTCCGTGCGCCCCGTGCGGGGGACGAGGACCTCCATGCCCTCCCGGAAGGTCCCGGAGAGGATGCGCAGGAAGGACTGCTTCCCGACGAAGGAGTCGATGGCGGTCTTCCAGACGACGGCGCAGAAGGGGGCGTTGGAGCGCAGGGTGATCGGGGCGGCTCCCTCCGCGTCCCGGAGCGGGTGGTGGAGCTCCCCGTCGGCCCCGGGGAGCTCGGCCTCCACGAAGTCGAGGAGCTCGGCCACGCCGATCCCCTTCTCGGGGGCGGTGAAGAGGACGGGGACGATGTTCCCCGACCCGATGGCGTGCCCCAGGGCCTGCCGCAGCTCCTGGTCCCCGGGGGCCTCCCCCTCGAGGTACTTCGTCATCAGGGCCTCGTCCTCCTCCACGACCTTGTCCACGAGGGAGCGGCGGGCCTCGGCCTCGTCCCCCTCGACGTCCTCGTGCCGCGGGACGTGGGGGAGGGCCAGGACGGAGACGACCTCCTTGACGGCGGGGCCGCGCCCGACGGGGAGGTTCACGGGGAGGACCCCCTCGCCGAAGGTCTCGCGCAGCTCGCGGACGAGCCCCGGCAGGTCGAGGTTCTCCGCGTCGATCTTCGTCACCACGATGACCCGGGCCTTGCCGGCCTGGGTGGCCGCGTCCCACATGCGCCGGGTGTTCACCGACACCCCGCGGGCGGCGTTCACGCAGAGGAGGACCGATTCCACGGCGGGGAAGGCGGACAGGGCGGCCCCGATGAAGTCCGGGTACCCCGGCGTGTCCACGAGGTAGAAGCGCCGGCCCTTCCACTCCAGCCGCCCCACCGAGGCGTCGATGCTGTGGCGCGCCTCCTTCTCGTCCTGGTCGTGATCGAGGGTCGTGCTCCCCTCCGACACCCGGCCCTGCCTCTTGATCGCCCCCGCCCGGAACAGCATCGCCTCGGCCAGCGTCGTCTTGCCCGTGTCCCCGTGCCCGGCGAGGGCGAGGGTGCGGATGTCGGCGCTCGATGGAGCCATGGATGGGTTCCTCCCCGTTGGACCGGCGGCGGGGCCATCGTAAGGGAGGCGCGGGGGGGCCCGGGGGGGGATTCCGCCGGGAGCGGGGCGCGGAACGCGGTCCGGTCACGCTCCCGGAAAGGAAGGAGGCCGCCCCTCTCGGGACGGCCTCCTCTTGGGTTCCGGCGGGCGAGGCGGGTTGGGTTGGAGTGGGCGAAGTGGATAGGAGATGGGTTGGGTGCCCCGCCCGGGCCGGAATGTCGGGAGTCTGTGGTGGGTGCGCCTCCTTTGCGGGTGCTGATTGCGCGGGTGCCGGTTGCGCGGGTGCTACTTGGCCAGCGCGGCGTCCTTCGGGACCATCACGACGACCTCGACGCGGCGGTTGCGGGCCTTGCCCTTCTCGGACTTGTTGTCGGCCACGGGCACCGTCTCCCCGCGGGTGGCGGCGATGAGCCGCTCCGGGGCGAGCCCGTGGTCCTTGACGAGCGACCGCAGGACCGTCAGCGCCCTCTCGGCGCCGAGCTCGAAGTTGTCGGTGAACTTCGACTTCCGGATGGGGTCGCCGTCGGTGTGGCCCTCGATCCGGACCGTGTAGCCGGCGAACTGGCCGTCGAGCTCCTTCGCGACCTGCCCGACCGCCGCCTTGCCGGGGCCGGTGAGGTCCTTGGAGCCCGCGGCGAAGTTGATGTCCGAGGGGATGACGATGGCGATGTTCCCGTCGGCGGTCTGGTAGGCGTCCATGCCCTGCTGCTTGAGGCGGGCCAGCGTGTCGCCCATCTCGTCGCCGGCGGGGGCGGGGGCGGCGGCCTCGGCGGGGCGGCTCCGGAGGGAGGCGTTCTCGCCCTCCAGGTCGGTGATGCGGGCGCGGGCCTCCTCGAGCTGGGCGACGGCGGTGGAGTGGGCGTTGCGCTCCTCGGAGAGCTGGGAGGCGAGGTCGCTGGCGTCCCGCTCCTTCTCCAGGTAGCGCTCGCGCCAGTCGGCCCCGGTGGAGGCGCATCCCGAGGCGGCGAGGCCGGCGGCCAGGGTGAGCAGTCCGAGTCCGGCGAGACGCTTCATGTCTTCCTTCCTCCCAGAGCCCGGTCCCGGGGGACCGGGGAGCCGTCCCCCCGCGGAATCACCGCCCGGTGATCCCGGAGGGGCCCCCGATACGCCATGGAGGGTACCCCACCGGGGCCGGGGAGTCAAGGGGATTTCCACAATTTGTTGGGGACTATCCCCGATTCCTCCCCCCCATCTTGTGCAATCGTGCCCCTCCTGGCATCCGGGATCAGCATACAACCTGTTGGGGACATTGAACTTACGCCCACAAGGCGGATCCCCCGGGCGGAGGGAGGGGGGGCCGGCAGGGAGGGAGCGCCGGTGTGGAGAAGAGGAGCCGGGGAAGGGCCCCGGGGGGAGGAGGCCCTCCTCCCGGCCCCTCTACCCCGGCGCCGCGGCCAGCAGGGCGAGGTTCAACCCCGCCATGACCAGCATGAGGACCAGGAGGCCGAGGAACACCCCCCGCGGCAGCCTCCCGCGGATCCAGAGGAGGAGACCCGTGCAGAGGGCCGCCAGGAGGAGCCCCCCCCTCGGGTCGGCCATGAGGTCCTGGGCCCGGTGGTACCCCTCCAGCAGCTCCCGCCTCGCCAGCACCGCCCCGAGCCCCCCCGCCGCCAGCGCCGGCCCGAAGGGGAAGGCGGCGTCCCGGGTCCTCAGGTGCTGCACCGCGCCGAGGAGGAGGCCGAGCACCATCCCCGCCCCGGCGGCGAGGAGGACCCCGCCGGGCCCGGCGAAGGCGCCGATCATGGCGAGCAGCTTGCAGTCCCCCAGCCCCATGGCCTCCCGGCGGAACACCCTCTCCCCGAGCCACCCGACGCCCCACAGGAGCCCGTAGCCGAGGACCATGCCGGCGGCGGAGAGCACCGCCGCCTCCCCCGCCGGGGGGATCCCCCAGGAGCCCGAGGGGGACTGGAGCCGTGGCAGGAGGAGGCTCGCGAGGAAACCGGCCGCCATGCCCGGCTTCGTGATCCGGTCCGGGAGGATGCGGTGGTCGAAGTCGATGCCCGAGAGGGCGATCATGGCCGCCGCGAAGGCCTGGGCGACCCCGAGGTGGGCCAGGCGGAGGGGGTCCCCCGTCCACCCCCGCCACCGCAGGACGAGGAGCCAGGCCGCCAGGGCGAAGATCGCCCCCGTCAGCGCCTCCACGAAGGGGTAGCGCCAGGAGATCCCCGTCCCGCACCCGCGGCACCGGGCCCTCAGGAGCAGCCAGGACAGGACCGGCACGTTGTCGTACCAGGCGATCCCCGCCCCGCAGCCGGGGCAGCGGGAGCGGGGCCGGACCACGGACATCCCCGCCGGGAGGCGGAGGATCACCACGTTGAGGAAGGAGCCCACGATGAGGCCGAGGGCCGCCGACCCGCCGAGGAGGAGCCTTCCGAGGGCGGCCTCAAGGGGCGGCAGGGGCGAGCCCTCCGTCCCGCTCGACGAACCGGGCCCCGCAGGCGGCGCAGGCGCGGGAGCCGTCCCCCCCCGGCACGCCGAGCCGCTCCCCGCAGGAGCACATCCAGCCCGCCAGCCTCGCGGGGACGCCGAGGACCAGGGCGTGGTCGGGCACGTCCCCGGTCACCACCGCCCCGGCCCCCACGAAGGCGTGGCGGCCCACGGTGTTCCCGCAGAGGACCGTGGCGTTGGCGCCGAGGGTGGCGCCGGTGCGGACGAGGGTGCGCTGGAAGGCGTGCCGGCGCGGGACCCGGGCCCGGGGGTTGCGCACGTTGGTGAAGACCACGGAGGGGCCGCAGAAGACCCCGTCCTCGAGCACCACCCCGTCGTAGAGGGAGACGTTGTTCTGCACCCGGCAGTCCTCCCCGAGGACCGCGCCGCCGGCGACGAAGGCGTTCTGGCCGAGGCTGGTGCGGGCGCCGACGCGGGCGCCGGCCATGAGGTGGCAGAAGTGCCAGACCTTCACCCCGGGGCCGAGGACGGCGCCGGGATCCACGACGGCCGAGGGGTGGACGAAGGGCGGCTCCGTTCCGGGCATGGCGGGCTCCCGCGGGAGGGGGGCCATCCTACGCGGGGCGCCGCGCCCCGGGGGGGTTTTCGCGCGCGGGGCCCGCAGGATAGGTTGGACGCGGCCCCGGAGACACGTCCGTGCGAATCCCCCGCGTCGCGCTCCTCCCCCTCCTCCTGGCGGCCGCCGCCGCGGCCGGGTGCGCCTCCCTGGCCGCCGAGGGGGCGGCGCGGTCCCGCGCGAAGGCGGCGGTGGCGAAGGCGCGGGAGGGGGACCTCGAGGGCGCCCGCTCCCTCCTCGAGGAGGCGGAGGCCCGATCCCCCGGCCTCCCCGACGTGCTCTTCGCCCGCGGGGCCGTGGAGGAGGCGGCGGGGGCGCTCCCCGAGGCGGAGGCCTGGTACCGGCGGGCCCTCGCGGCCGATCCGGGATTCCACCTCGCGCGCCTCGGGCTCGGCTCGGTGCTGGGGCGCCAGGGGAGGAACCTCGAGGCCGAGCGGGAGTTCGCGGCGGTGGTGGAGGCCGACCCGGGGATCTCCCACGCCTGGCTCAGCCTCGGCATGGCCCGCATCCTCTCGGGGAACCCCGCCGGGGCGGCGGAGGCCCTGGTGCGGGGGGCGGCGCTCCACCCCTCGGAGCCCGACCTCCACATGGCCCTCGCGCGGGCGCGCTACGAATCCGGGGACCGGGAGGGGTCGAAGGAGAGCCTCGCCGAGGTGCTCCGCCTCGATCCGGGCCGGGAGAAGGCCCGGGAGATCCTCGACCGGATCGAGGCGGAGACGGAGCCCCGCTAGGGGGGGCGCACGCCCCTAGAAGGGGATGTCGTCGATGTTGAGGTCGTCCGGCGGGGCGTCGCTGACCGACTCCTGGGGGGCCGCCTTCTGCCCCGGGCGGGACGCGGGGGGGGAGGAGGGCCGGCGCTCCTCGCGCCGGGCTCCGCCGCCGCCGCCGCCCCCGCCCCCGCCCTCCCCCTCGTCGCGGCCCTTCCCGCCGAGGAACTGGACCCTGTCGGCGACCACCCGCAGGCGGCTGCGCTTCTCCCCCTCCTTCGACTCCCACTGGTCGAACTGGAGCCGCCCCTCGATGAAGACCATGCGGCCCTTCTTCAGGTACTGGTTGCAGGTCTCCGCCTGCCGGCCCCAGACGACGAGGTCGACGAAGCAGGTGTCCTCCTTCTTCTCCCCCGCCTTGTCCATGTACTCCCGGTTGACGGCGAGGCCGAACTCCGCCACCGCCGTCCCCGAGGGGATGTAGCGCAGCTCCGGGTCGCGCGTCAGGTTGCCGATGAGGAACACCTTGTTCAGGGCCGCCATGTCGTCTCCTGTTCCCGGGGGTCCGCTGCCGCGGCCCCCGGCGCCTGGGTCCGCTGGCGCGGACCGTGCCGTTCCGCCCTCGTCCCCCCCGCCCCTCCGGGGCGCCCGGGAACGGCCGGGAACCCTTCCCGGCGGGAGCGAGGATGCCGACCCGTGTACATCCGGGGGGGGATGCCCGCGCTCACGCCTCCACCATCCGGTTGATCCCCTCGTCCTCGCCGATGACCACGAGCACGTCCCCGGCGAGGAGGACCTCCTCGGGGGAGGGGGTGGTGAGGACCTCCTCCCGCGCCTCCCCGGGGCCGCCCGTAAGGGCGGGGGAGGCCTCGCCGCCGGTGGCCGCCTCCGCCGTGGGGGCGGGCCGGACGACCTCCTCGGCCACGGGGAGCCCCGTGAGGGGGGAGATGGCCATGCGGAGCGTCCTCTCCCCGGAGGAGGCCGGCCGTCCGTCCGGCAGGACCCGGCGCTTCACGGCGACGATGTTCACGCCGAAGCGGTGGCGCACCCCCGTGTCCTTGATGGACTTCCCCACCATGGAGGGCGGGGTGACCACCTGGACGAGGGCCTTCCCCGGGCCCAGCGCCACGTGCTCCAGCACCCGCGGGAGGACCAGGTGGTGGGCGAGCCGCAGCGCCGTCTCCCTCTCGGGGCTGATGACCTCGTCGCAGCCGATGCTGCGGAGGATCCGCTCCCGGAGGGGGCTCGTGGCCTTGGCCACGACCCGCTTCACCCCCAGCCGGCGCTTGAGGAGCACGACCGTGAGCTGGAGCCCCTCGAAGTTGTCCCCCATGGAGACCACGGCCACGTCCACCCCCCCGACGCCGAGGTCCCGCAGGACCTTCTCCTGGGAGCCGTCGGCCACGACCGCCACGGAGACGCGATCCCGGATCTCCTCCACGTGGGCCTCGTCGTTGTCGACGGCGATGACCTCCGCCCCGTAGCGGGCGAGTTCCCGGGCGAGGGTCATCCCGAATCGACCGAGGCCGATGACGGCGGCGCGGTGCATGGGGACCTCCTGCGGCCGGGGATCCTACCCGCGGCGCCCGACAGCCGGCCGCCGGGTGGGGAGAACCCCCGCTAGCCGATCATCACCCGCTCCTCGGGGAACTCGTAGGCGGCGCCGGTCCTGCGGCCCATGGCGAGGACCAGGGTGATGGGCCCGATGCGCCCGGCGAACATGAGCGCCATGAGGATGATCCTCCCCATGTCGGAGACCCGGGGCGTGAGCCCCCCGTCGGAGCCGCAGGAGAGCCCCACGGTGCCGAAGGCCGAGACCGCCTCGAAGAGGACGGCGAGGAAGGGAGGGGGCCCCGCGACCCCGTCGGCGGAGATGTAGTCCGCCTCCGTCAGGCAGAGGAGGAGGGAGCCGAGGAAGACCACCAGCGCCGAGAGGGTGACCACGACGATGGCCTGGGCGACGACCTCGACCGGCAGGGACCGGCGGGACATCTCCACGCGCCGCCGCCCCCGGGCCAGGGCCGTGACGCTGCGCACCAGCACGGCGGCGGTCACGGTCTTGATGCCGCCGCCGGTGCCGCCGGGGGAGGCGCCGATGAACATGAGGAGGACCATGAGGTAGAGGGACCCCGCCTGGAGGCCGGCGAGGTCGACGGTGTTGAAGCCCGCGGTGCGGGTCGAGACCGACTGGAACAGGCAGGCGAGGACCGCGGAGAGGGGATCGAGGTCGGCCATGGAGCCGTCCCTCTCGAAGACCCACAGGAGCAGGGCCCCGCCGAGGACGAGGACGGCGGTGAGGGAGAGGACGACCCGCGTCTGGAGGGAGACCCGCGGCTTCTCGCGCCGCTCCTCCTCCCCCTCCTCCTCCTCCGTCAGGGGCCGCCGCCGCAGGCGGGCCCGGAGCCGGTGGGTGACGGACCCCGTGAGGCCGAGCACGTTCAGGATCACCGTGAACCCGAGGCCGCCGAGGACGATCTCCGCCATGATCACCCCGTTCATGAGGGGGTGGGAGCGGAAGGGCATCCAGTTGTCCGGGTAGAGGGCGAAGCCGGCGTTGCAGAAGGCCGACACGGAGTGGAACGTGGCGTAGTAGAGCTGGTCCGCCGGGGGGAGGAGCCGCGCGGGATCCCCGGGGACCGTGAACTTCCCGAACATGAGGGCCGCCCCGGCGGCCTCCGCGAGGAAGGTCACCGTGACGACCCCCGCCAGCAGCCTCCCCAGCGTGTTCAGGGGGTCGACGTTGAGCATGTCGCGGAGGAGGAGCCGGTCGGTGAAGCCGATGCCCCGGCGGACCGCCATGGCGAAGAAGGCCGCGAAGGTCATGAGCCCGAGCCCGCCGATCTGGATGAGCACGAGGATCACGGTCTGCCCGAAGCGGGAGAAGTCGGCCCCGGTCGTGCGGACCGTCAGGCCCGTGACGCAGGTGGCGGAGACGGAGGTGAAGAGGGCGTCCAGGAAGGTGATGGGGGCGGCGCCCTCGCCCCGGGCCCCGGGCAGGCCCCAGAGGAGGAGGGTCCCGGCGCCGATGACGACCACGAAGGAGCCGACGAACACCTTGGGATAGGACCACTTCAGCGCGACGACGTGCCGGAAGAGCCGGACGATGCGCAGGACGAGGTTGGCGACGATGTACCCCTTGGAGGGGACGATCAGGGCGTCGGCCCCGCGGAGCCCGAAGATCGCCCCCCCGCCCAGCCCCTCGACGAGGACCGCGAGGAGGGTGGCCCCGAGGAGGGCCACGTCCACCGCCTCCTCCCTCAGGTGGGCGGCCCGGTTCCCGGCCGCCCGGAACCGCCGGACCTCCGTCCAGGCGAGGAGCCCCGCGAAGACGACGTTCGCCCACCGGACCCAGGGGAGGGTCCCCTCCTCCACGGGCACCCCCCCCTCCTCGACGAGGATGGGGACGAGGGAGGAGAAGAAGAGCGCCACGGCGCCCGCGCGCGCGAGGAGCGGGCGGAGGATCCCCCCCGGGGCCGTGGGGGTCATCGACGGGAGCGGAGCCGGTCGAGGAGGTCCCTCACCCCCTCGCGCCGCGCCGCGTCCTCCTCGCGCCCGAGCAGCGAGGCGGCGTTCCTCTTCCCCTCCTCCACCCCCGGCTGGCCGAAGGGGTCCACCCCGACGAGCGGGCCCGCCAGCGCCGTGGCCGTCATCCAGAGCTGGAGCTGGGCGCCGAGGACGTCGGGGCGGAGGGCGGGGAGCGAGATCCGGATCACGGGCCTGCCGGCGCGGACGAGGGCGGCGGCGGTCCCGTCGGCCAGGGCGCGGTGGGCGTCCCCCAGGGTGCGCCGCGAGAGGAAGGGGGCGCCGGGGGGGCCGGGCGGGTCGATCACGCGATCGACGCCCGGGTCCTCCACGTCCAGGAACAGGAAGGCCTTGTCCCGGGGTCCCTCCATCCAGAGCTGGAGGAGGGAGTGCTGGCAGCCCGGCCCCGGGGCCGGGGTCGCGTCGAAGCCGGTGCCGTTCTTCCCGAGGCTCTCCGCCCACAGCTGCTGCCACCAGCCGGCGAAGGGGGCGAGCGCCGCGGCGTAGGGGACCATGACGTGGTGGCGCTTGCCCCGCTTCGTCCCGAGGAGGGAGAGCCAGAGGGCGAGGCGCAGGGCGTCGTTGCGGGCCGGGTCGGCGCTCTGGAAGAGGGCCGCCGCCTCGGCGGCCCCCCGCATCAGGCCGCGCACGTCGATCCCCGCGGCGGCCGCGGGGAGGAGCCCCACCGCGCAGAGCACGCTGAAGCGCCCCCCCGCCTCGGGCGGGACGACGAGGGAGCGGAGGCGCTCGCGGGAGGCCTCCTCGCGGAGCGGCCCCCCGGCGGGGTCGGTGGTGAGGATCACCCTCTCCCGCCAGGCGGGGCCGAGGGCCGCCTCGAGCCGGGAGCGAAGGAGCGAGTAGAGGGCCAGCGGCTCCAGGGTCTTCCCCGACTTGGAGACGAAGTTCCAGCAGGTGGAGGCCGGGGGGAGGGCGTCGAGGAGGGGCAGGAAGGAGGCCGGGTCGGGGTCGTCGACGACGAGCACCCGGGGGCGCCCGTTCCGCGCCGCGCCGGGGAGGCCGGGGGGGAGGGGGGATCCCAGCGCGGACAGCAGCGTGCGGGCGCCGAGGGCCGACCCGCCCATGCCGACCACGACCAGCGTCTCGCACCGGCCCCGGAGGTCCTCGGCCGCGGCCAGGCACTCGTCCAGGACCGCCGGCCGGAGGGGGAGGTCGAGGAATCCGGCCTTCCCCGCCTCGCGGGCCTCGACGAGGGCCCGGCCGGCCCGCTCGGCGAGGGGGGCGGCGTCCTCGAGGTCGGTCGCCGAGAGGCCGTGCTCGCGGCCCACGAGGTCGGCCGAGGCGCCCGCGGTCCGGAGGGAGAAGAGGGAGGTCATGTCCCGGGGAGGATAGCGGACGGAGGGGACGGGGGGGGAGAGGGATCGACGGCCTAGGCGAGGAGCGGCTCCCCCGTCATCCCCCCCGGCACCGCGATCCCCATGGCGCGCAGCACCGTGGGCGCCACGTCGCACAGCCGCGCCCTCCCCGGCCGCACCCTCCTCCCCGCGAAGGCCTCCCCGGCGAGGATCGCCGGCACCGGGTTCATGGAGTGGGCGGTCATGATGCCGCCCCGCGCGTCCAGCATCTCCTCGCAGTTCCCGTGGTCCGCCGTCACCACCGCCGCCCCCCCCGCCCCGAGCACGAGGGGGATCACCCGGGCGAGGCAGCGGTCCACGACGCCGAGGGCCTCCACCGTCGCCGCGAGGTTCCCCGTGTGCCCCACCATGTCGGGGTTGGCGTAGTTGAGCACCACCGCCCCGTGCCGCCCCTCGGCGAGGAGCGCGACGAGGCGGTCGGTCACCTCCGGCGCGCTCATGGCCGGCTGGAGGTCGTAGGTCGCCACCTTCGGCGAGGGCACGAGGACCCGCTCCTCCCCCTCGCAGGGCTTCTCGTCCCGCCCGTTGAAGAAGTAGGTGACGTGGGCGTACTTCTCCGTCTCCGCGATGCGCAGCTGCCGGAGCCCTGCCCCGGCCCAGGCCGCCCCCAGGGTCTCCTTCACGAAGAAGGGGGGGAAGGCCACGGGGAAGGGGAAGGTCGCGTCGTAGAGGGTCATCGTCCCGAGCGCGGCGGGGAGCGGTGCGCCCCCGCGGGGGAACTCCGCGAAGGCGGGGTCGGCCAGCGCCCGGCAGAGCTGGCGGGCCCGGTCGGGGCGGAAGTTCGCGTGGAGGACGGCGTCCCGGGGGCCGATCCCGGGGGGCGCGGCGCCCGGGGGGGCGATCACCACGGGCTCCACGAACTCGTCCGTCGTCCCCGCGGCGTGGGAGGCGCGCACCGCCTCCACGGGATCGGAGGCCCGCCTCCCCTCCCCGAGGACCAGCGCCCTCCAGGCCCGCTCCGTGCGCTCCCAGCGCCGGTCCCGGTCCATGGCGAAGTAGCGGCCCGCGACGGTGCCGATCACCCCGGCCCCCGCCTCGCGGCAGGCGGCGAGGAGGAACCCGACGTGGCCGGGGCCGCTCGTGGGGGGCGTGTCGCGGCCGTCGGTGAAGGCGTGGAGGACCACGCGGTCCCCGCGGAGCCCGAGGCGCGCCGCCGCCCGCAGGAGCGCGGCGAGGTGGACGCGGGAGGAGTGGACCCGCCCGTCGCTCGCGAGGCCGAGGACGTGGAGCCGCCCTCCCCCCTCCAGCGCCCGCCGGGCGAGGTCCCCGATCACCCCGTTCCCCGCGAAGCCCTCCTCCGCCGCGGCGTCGATGCGCACGATGTCCTGGGGCACGACCCGCCCGGCCCCGAGGTTGAGGTGGCCGACCTCGCTGTTCCCCATGACCCCCGCGGGGAGCCCCACGTCCAGGCCCGAGGCGGAGAGCCGGGCCGTCGGCCACTCCCGCTCGAGGGAGTCGAGGAAGGGGGTGCGGGCCAGCGCCCGGGCGTCGCCGGGGCCGCGGTCGCCGACGCCCCAGCCGTCGAGGATGCAGAAGAGGAAGGGGCCTTTCACGGGGACTCCTGGTGCCGGCGGGGGGGATCGTGCGGGGGAGGAGGCGTCAGGGGATCCGGGTCTCCCGGGAGAGGAACTCGGAGAGGGCGCCGCGGCTCTCGGCGGAGATGTCGAGGATCCGCAGGCCCATGCGGTAGGTCACGGTGTCGGGCTCCTTGGCCTCGATCCAGGAGAGGCGCGTGAGGGCCTTCACGGGGTCGACGCTGGTGGGGAGGGCGATGTTGACCCCGACCTGGATGCGGCCGAGGAGGAGGTCCTTCAGCCAGTCGACCTTCCCCAGGGGTCCGACGAGGAGGAGGCCCCCGAGGGAGAGGTTGGACGTCGTGCCGTCGAGGACCGCCTCCATCTCGGGGTCCTTGACGCTCCCCGAGAGGAACTTGTACCGGACCGCCAGGGCGTGCCGGATCCTCGCGAACTCCCTGCGCTCGTCGGAGCCTTCCATGCGTTCTCCGTCCACTACCCCGGCGCGAGTCTACCGCAGGAGGGGGCCCGGGGCACCGCCCGGCCGGCCCACGCGTCACGGGCGGGGCGCGCCGGATCCCGCGGGAACCCCTTCCCCGCCCCCGCGGCCCCGGCCCGGCGCGGGGCCGCGCCTCCTTCGTCGCCGCGGGGCTCCCGTCTCGCCTCGGCCGGAACGGATCGGCCGACGCGAGACGGGAGCGCTGGAACGTCGGCGGCGGGGGTGGAGGGGCCGGAGGGGACCGGCGGGAGGGGGGTGCCCTCGGAACGGGAGGGGATTCTCCCGGCGGGAAGGACAGGTCCGGGAGGGACCCGCGGTCGGGTCCTTCCCTCCCGTCCGCCCGCCGGGTCCCGCGCCGGACCCCCTCGCACCGGTGCCTCTCCTCTCCCCGCGCCCCCCCGCCCCTACCGGCTCCGCACGAGGATCCGGTCGTCCACGCCGAGCCTCCTCCGGGCCGCCTCCGTCTCGGCGAGGAACCGCAGCCCGTCGGTCCAGTAGCCGGCCGTGGGCCTCACCCCCGGGGCCTCCCGGAGGAACCAGGCGTTGAGGGCCTCCATCCAGAACTCCCGGACGTACTTGGCGAGCATGCTGGCGAGGCCCACGGCGGGGACCGCGGCGTCGGCCTTCTCCCGGAAGGAGACCCGGGCCGGCCCCACCTCGTAGGCGGAGTGCTTCGCCCCCTCGGAGACGACGCGCACGAGCCGGTCGGGGAACCGCTCCTGCAGGAGGGGGGCGTAGCGCCCGCGGGCCCCCTGCCGGTCGCAGACCGTGAAGGAGGGCCCGGCCCCCGCGGCGGCGAGGACCTCGGCGAGGAGCGCCGCGGATTCCGCGAAGAGGACCGCCGCCTTGCTCCCCGCCCGCTCCGAGGCCTCGCTGTAGCGCCCCTCGGGGAGGGCGCGGACGCGCAGCAGGGCGACCTCGAGCCCCTCCCCCGCGAGCGCGGCCCGGAGCGCCGCCCCCCGCTCCGCCGCCGCGGCGGGGTCGGCGGCGAGGGGGAGGGGGCGCTTCGCGAGCGAACCGTACCAGGGGTGGTCGGCCGGGGGGGAGGCGACGCCCAGAGCGCGGTGGAGGGCCGCCCCGTCGGCGGGGAGGGCGCCGTCCCGGGCGAAGAGGAAGGCCATCACCGTCTCCTCCAGGGCGCGGGGCCCGCGGGAGGGGACGTGGACCTCCTTCGAGTCGGCCACCCGCACCCCGTGGAGGGCCGGGTCGAGCGCCCGCGCGAGGGCCGCGGCGGAGGGGCCGGGCGCGGGATCGCGGGAGCAGCGGAAGGCGGCGGCCCCGACGCAGAGGGGCCCCAGGATGGGGCCGTAGCCCGCCTCGTCCACGCCCGCCTGGATCACGCGCCGCCTCCCCTCCCCGTCCCGCCGCACCGCGGGGCGCGCGGGATTGTCGCCGGGGCGGCCCCCGGGGCCGCGCTAGGATCGCCCCCCCATGAGAGTGCTCCTCGTCGAGAAGGACCACAACGTGCGCGACCGCGTCAAGGTCGCCCTCCAGCAGTTCGAGGGCACCACCGTGGACACGGCCGAGGACGCCTGGGCCCTGGAGCTGGCCAAGGAGAACCCCTACGACCTCCTGGTCATCTCCGACCGGCTGGAGACGCAGGGGGACGGGCTGGAGCTCATGAAGCAGCTCCGCGAGGGGGGCCTCGGGGCGCCGGCCATCCTCCTCGCGCGGGACCGGATCGAGGGGACGCTCTCCCGCGAGATCCCCCAGGTGGCCGCCTCCATCGCGGTCCCCCCGGACACGGTGGAGATCTTCCGCTGCATCGTGATGGCCCAGCAGAAGGTCGCCTCGAACGCCCGGCCCCGCCCGGGCGCCTGAGGGGCCGCCGCCGCTACTCCGCCCCTCCCGGGGCCGGGCGCACCGGCGGGGCGAACCGCTCGACGTCCCTCCCCCACCCCTTCGACCGCGGCCCGCGGATCGTCCGCCACTCCCTCCCGTCCCCCCAGGGCCCGGGCTCCCCCTCGTAGGCGTCCCTCCCGCCGGTGTCGAGGAAGAGGCCGCAGGCGTCCAGGTCGTCCCGCCAGGAGCGCATGGTCTCGGAGACGGTGGCGCTTCCGAGAGGCGGCGTGTCTGGCCAGCCGCTCCCCTCCCCCTGGCGCACCGCGGCCACCTCGTAGAGGTCGTCCCCGCAGCGGTCCCAGAAGAGGCCGAAGGAGCCGAGGTCCCCGGACCCGGCGCAGTGGGCCCGCAGGAGGTAGCGGTCGTCCCCCGCCCCGTCCACGAAGACGCCGAGGGAGCCGTCCCGCCCGTGGCCCTGGTACTGGTTGACCGCCTCGTCGTTGCCGGCGTTGTAGGCGTCGTCCCCGGAGGCGTCCACGCAGACGCCGAGGGCGAAGTGGGCGGCGGCGCCCAGGGAGTACTTCCCGTCGCGGTAGACGTCGTTCCCGCCGAGGTCCTCGAGGATGCCGACCGCCCACCAGTACCCGGCCCCGTGGGCCCAGCACTCGGCGCGGTAGGAGTCGTCCCCGGCGCCGTCCACGAGGACGCCGAAGCCGCCGGCGAGGCTCCGGCCGTCGCCGAGGTCGGCGCGGCGGCCCTGCCCGACCCCCTGGGCCATGGAGACGGAGCGGCCGAGGTACATCTCGCTCACGTTCCCGTCGTCGCGGGCGAGGTATGTATCATTCCCTGATACATCCAGGAGGAGCCCGCAGCCGAGCGTCCCGCCGTACCCCTGGCCGTCGTGGCCGATGACGTACCGGTCGTCCCCCGCGAGGTCGACGAGGGCGCCGACGCCGGCGAAGGCGAACCCCTGGCCCCGGTTCGTGGCGGTCTCGTAGGAGTCGTTCCCCGCGAAGTCCACGAGGAGCCCCGTCCCGAACCAGGCGGCGCCGAGCCCGGACTCGGAGCAGCGCCAGGAGTCGTTCCCGGAGAGGTCCATGGCGATCCCGACCCCGAAGAGCCCGCAGGCGAGCGACCCCGGCTCCTCCCCCCCGTCCCAGGAGTCGTCGCCGGCGAGGTCGATGGCCAGGGAGACCCTCCGCGGGGAGGCTCCCGTCGCTCCGTGGCTCCCGACCCAGCGGTCGGCACCGCCCAGGTCCAGGACGATGCCGGCGCCTTCCCCGATGACGTCGTCTCCCGGTCCGTGCACCACGAGGCCGCCGCCACCGACGTCGAGGGTCACCCCCTTGAAGGAGCCCGGTACGTGGTGCTTCTCCGCCGCCGCGTACTCCTCGAGCGCCTGGCGGACCCGGGCGACGAGGAGGACGGAGCCGAAGGCGAGGGCCTCCCGATCGAGCAGTTCCAGGCACTGGAAGGCGTGGGTGTTCGTCGTCGCCGACTGCCCCATCCGCTCGTCCCGGAGCGGAGCCGAGGCGGAGTCCAGCAGGGAGGGACCGAGGGTGCCGGGGAACGGCTCCAGGATGCCCCGATGGTGGGTCTCCGTGCGGAGGAAGGCGTCCTGCAGCCAGAGGTCACCATCCCTCCCGGCCAGGAGGAGACGCACCGCGAGCCGCTGTGCCTCCGGCGGGAGGAGGCGGAAGGAAGCGAGGTCCCCCTCATCCAGGGGCGGGACCCCGGCCGTGCCCGAGGCGGGAAGGTAGATGACCCTCCCTTCCTGGAGGAGATGCAGCACCTCCTCGGGGCTCGCCTCCGCGGGGACGCCCTGAACCCCCCAGCCATCCTCCAAGTCCGGAAGCGGCAGCATCCGCCCCGCCACGGCGTCCGTGAGCCCGAAGGCGATGCGCACGACCTCCTCCGGCTTCGACGCGTTCTTCACGAGGGATTCCGCCAGCGCGCCGGAGAAGCGCGGCAGCGTCGCCGCGTCGCGGAAGAGGGTCTCGACGGTGCGCAGGAGGTGCTTCCGCCCGGAGTAGTTCGCCATCTCCTCGAAGGTGTATCCGAGGGGCCGCCCCGGCCGCCCGAGGGCGGCCCGCGCCTCCTCGAGGAGGTCCGCGGGGATCTCCAGCGAGGCCCGCTCCGCGGGCGCGGGGATCGCCGCCGGGGTTTCCGTCCCGGCCCGCTCCGGCCCCGTCGCCGCGCATCCCGCCAGGACGATCGACAGCGCCGCCGCCTTCCGCATGGGCACCTCCCGCGCGGAGTCTACGGGGAGGGCCTCCCCCGGTCACTCCGCCGGTCACGCAGGTCACGGATCCTCCCCCGCGGCCCCCCTAGGATCGGGGAGGCCGAAAGGAGGCCCCATGGCCCTGCCCGCGTCCGTCACGCTGGAACCCCTCGAGGAGGCCCGCCGCCTCTGGGAGGAGGCCCTCGCCGCGCGGAAGCGGGAGGACCTCGGCTCCCTCCTCTCCGCCCTCGACCTCGGGCTGCGCGCCGTGGAGGTCCTCGCCACCCACCGCCTGCGCCCCGTGGCGGCGAAGTTCCCCGCCACCATCGGGATGCGCCTGGAATCCCCCGACCCCGCCGTCCTCCCCGACCGCGACGCCTGCCACGCACCCCCCGTCCTCACCTTCGCCGAGGTCGTGGACCTGCTCTCCGCCGACGACCTCCCCTGCGCCTCCCCCGCGCTCCACTCCGGCTGGGAGGACCGGCGCTTCTCCTGCGCCCGCTCCCGGGCCACGGCCCGCGCCGCCGCCGGGGTCTCGCTCGACGCCGCCGACCGGGGCGCCCTCGTGCTGCTGGCCGCCTGCCGGAACCGGGTCTTCCGCCTCCCGCCCCCCGTGCGCCTCGAGCCCCCCGCGCTCCTCGCCGCCTTTCCCGCCCTGGAGCGCCTGCGGGACCGGCTGGCGGGCTGAGGTCAGGGCGCGGAGTCCTCCGGGGCCGGCCCCCCCCGGGGGAACGGGACCAGCCGGACCACCCGCACCCTCCGCGCGGAGACCTCCACGGGGACGAGCCCGGTCCCGTCGGCGGCCCGCAGCTCCTCCCCGACCGCGGGGATCCGCCCCCCGGCGAGGACGGAGCAGAGCCCCCCCACCGTCCGGACCCGCCCCTCCCCCTCCAGCGCGGTGCCGAGGGCCCGGTTCGCCGCCCGCAGGGAGAGGATCCCGTCGACGAGGGCCGTGCCGTCGGCCTGGACCCGGATCCGGGAGGGCTGCGCCCCTTCCCGCTCCCCGAGGGTCTCCCCGACGATCTCCTCGAGGAGGTCCTGCAGGAAGACCACCCCCACGACCCCCCCGTGCTCGTCCACGACGGCGGCCGCGGGGGACCGCTTCGCCTGCATCGTGCGCAGGACCTCCACGGCGGCCATCACCTCGGGGACGAAGGGGGCGGGGCGGACGAGGCCCGCGATCGGGCGGCCGGGATCGGTGGAGGAGGCGGACTCCAGGTCGCGCCAGGAGACGCAGCCGAGGAGGCCGTCGGCGGCGGGGTCGGAGACGGGCAGCCGGTCCCGGCCCGATTCGAGGAAGCGCCTCCGGACCTCCGCGACCGTGGCGTCCCCCGGGACGGTGTCGAGGTGGCTCGCGGGGACCATCACGTCCTCCGCCGTCAGCTCCGCGAACTCCAGGGTCCGGGAGAGGATCTCCCCCGTCCTCTCCCCGATGCCCCCCTCCCCGGAGGCCTCCCGGACGAGGTGGCGCAGCTCCTCGAGGGAGAGCCGCGACTCCGTGAAGGTCGTCCGGTCGCCGAAGACCCGCAGGACGGCGTTGGAGCTCGCGGACAGGAACCAGACCACGGGGCGGGCGGCGCGGGAGAGGAGGAGCAGGGGGCGGGCGGCGAGGAGCGCGAACCGCTCCGAGGAGCGCAGCGCCAGGGACTTCGGCACGAGCTCCCCCAGGACCACGGAGAGGTAGGCGAGGAGGACGACCACGAGGGCGAAGGCGATCTCCCGGGCGAAGGGGGCGAGGAGCGGGACGGCGGCGAGGAGGGGCTCCAGGTCCCCGGCGAAGGCCGCGCCCCCGAAGGCCCCCGCGGCGGCGCCGACCACGGTGATCCCGACCTGGACGGTGGCGAGGAAGGTCTCCAGGTCGGATCGGAGGAGGAGGGCGGCCCGGGCGGCGGCGCTGCCGGAGCGCGCCAGCTCGGTGATGCGGGTGGTCCGGACGGAGACGATGGCGATCTCCGCCCCCGCGAGGAGCCCGTTCACGAGCACCAGGGCCAGGATGACGAGGAGTTCGAGGATGCGGGGGCCTCCAGGGGGGGGCGGGCAGGGGGGGGGCGGGGTGACCATCCTAGGGGCATGGAGGGTCCGGGGGAAGCGGCGCTCCCCCCGGCGGCGCGGATGATCGCCATAGATGCGACGAATGGCCCCCGGGAGGGCCCGGGTGATTCCGCCGCAACCCGCCCATGGGGAGTCGGTTAGGTTGGGCCCGGCCCCGAACTAGGAGGATCCATGAAGGGTACGTTCCTGTCCGCCGCCGCCGCCGGCTTCCTCGCCGCGGCCCTGGCGGCGCCCGCCCTCGCGCAGGAGGCCGCCCCCGCCGGGGCGCCCGCGAAGGACCCGCTGCAGGTGAAGTACGAGGAGAAGCTCGCCGAACCCTGGTTCAAGGACGGCGGCTGGACCGACGACTACGACGCCGCCCGCGCGAAGTCGAAGGAGACGGGGAAGGGGATCTTCGCCTACTTCTCCCGCTCCTACAGTCCCTGACCGCCCTGCAAGGCTCTGGAGAGCCGTGTGCTCTCCACCGACGAGTTCAAGGCCTGGGCGAAGGACGTCGTGCTCCTCTGCCACATCACGACCCGGATCGAGGGGAAGAAGGACGACGACCTCCTCGGCAGGAAGGGCGGGGGCGGCTTCCCCTACATCGTGGCGCTGGATGCCGAGGGGCGGGTCACGGCGACCCTCGAGGGCGGCCGCGACGTCGCCGGCTTCACGGAGATGATGAAGAAGGGCGCCGAGTACGCGGCGAAGAAGGCGAAGGCCGACCTCCCCGCCGCCGAGGCGCTGGAGCTGTTCCTCTTCGACGTCGAGGTCGGCAACCTCGACCTCGCCGGGGCCCGCGAGGCCGCGGCGAAGATGAAGGACCTCTCCGACGACCAGAGGAAGCGGGTCGCCGGCGCCCTCCTCGACAAGGAGATCGGCGCGGTCCTCGAGGGCATCCGGAAGGGCACCCCCGAGGAGAAGCAGGCCGCGGGCAAGGCCTTCGCGGAGATGTGGAAGGCGGGGGCCGAGCCCGACCCCGACGGCCGGTCCTTCCAGCCCTACTACATCCTCATGCTCGACCACGCCGAGGCCACGAAGGACGTCGCGCTCTTCGAGAAGGCCCTCGGCGTCGTCCGCGGGAAGTTCGGCGACAACCCCCAGGCCGCGGGCTTCTTCCAGAAGCAGGACGAGAGGCTGAAGAAGCTCAAGGGCGAGTAGCCGCCCGCACCGTTCCGGACCCCGGCCCCGGGGCGCCCGCGCGGCGTCCCGGGGCCCTCTATTCCGCCGCGCCCGCGGGAGGGGAGCCGCTCCTACCGCCCCGCCTCCGCCGCCATCCCCTCGAGGACCTCCAGCCCCTTCTCGAAGGTCGGGTCCCCGTCCCCGGCGTGCTCCAGGACGACGTCCGGCGGCACCCCCTTCCCCTCGAGGGGCGTCCCGTCGGGGAGGAGGGAGATCCAGCGGGAGAAGGCGACCACCACCCCGTTGGGGAGTTCCAGGGGGCGGGGGTTCCCGCTCTGGCCCGCGGTGGGCTGCCCGAGGAGGACCACCCCCGGGATCGCCGCCATCATCTGCGCGAACCCCTCGCCGCTGCTCACGCAGGCGGGGCCGACGAGGACGACCACGGGCCCCTCGAAGCGCCGCCCCTCCCCCGGGCGCAGGACCCGATCGACGGCGGCGCCGAAGTCGGCGGGGCCGGGGCCGTCCCGGTACCGGCTCCGCGCGTAGAGGACCGGCTCCTTCACGAAGGCCCGGGCGAGGGCGGCTGCGGTGGTCTCGTTCCCCCCGGGGCAGGCCCGGAGATCGAGGAGGATCCCGCGGCGGTCGAGCATCCCCTCCAGGGCCTCCTGCAGGGGGGCCGCGGCCGCGGGGTCGGGGAGGAGGCCGACCAGGAGGTAGCCGAGGTCCCTCCCCGCGACGCCGGCGATGCCGGCCTTCCCGAGGGTCACCCCCGGGGAGAGCCGCTTCCTCAGGGACGCGACGTCGATGTTCGGAGAGATCCGGCGGATGTGGGTCGGGAGGACGGGGCCCCCGGGAGCCCGGATCGTCACGTGGACGTCCTCGAGGCGGGCGAGCAGGGGCAGGACCTCCTTCACGAAGGCCTCCGGGTCCTTCGCCGCGCGGGCGGGCCCGGCCCGGGCCTCCGCCTCCTTCCCCCAGTCGATCCCCTTGGAGGCGAAGTGGCTGTAGTGGAGCCCCATGTGGCGGACGAGGACGTCGAAGGAATCGGCGGCCTCCAGCGGCTCGAGCCGGAGCCCGCGGACCTCGAGCGTCCCGGTCCGGCTGAGGAAGAGGCGCACCTCGCCGGTCCCGTCGGCGGCGGCGCGGGCGATCACCTCCGCCGGCCGCCACCCCCCCTCGCCGAGGGTCGTGAAGGAGAGGGCGGGGCTCCCCGCCCCGCCGGGGAGCTGGAGCCCCGCCCAGCAGTTGTCGAACTGCCCCGCCTCGAGCCGCAGCCCCGCCGCCCGGAACTCGAAGGAGAGGCGGTAGACGGTCCCCCCCTTCGCCTCGAAGGGCCGGCGGAGGAGCCGCCAGCGCCCGGTCCCCGCGTCCCCCCGCAGGAGGACCCCGCCCTCGGGCCCGCGGGCGATCTCCGATTCCGTCCCGGACTTCCCGGGGCCGGAGACCGCACCCTCCATCACCTGCCAGGAGACGGGGAGCCCGTCCTTCCACTCGGCGAGGGCCGGGTCGCCGAGGAGGTCGGCGGCGACGACAGTACTGAACCCGGCACAAATCAGCAGGGAGGCGACGGGCCGGAGCCCTCTCATGGTCCCTCCTCCCTGCTGATTTGTGCCGGGTTCAGTACTGTCGTCATCGCCGTCCGCGGATCAGCGAAGGCGAAGGGCGGGGGGCCCGCGACGGGGGCGACGACGAGCACGACGCCGATCCGCGACCGCGACACGCGCACGGGGAGCGCGGCCTCCTCCCCCGCGGGGAGCCCCCGCGCGTCCACGGGGGCGAGGTGGAGGATCGAATCCCCCTCGGGGACCTCGATCCGCGCGACCTGGATCCGCTTCGGCAGAAAGGACCAGCAGCGGGTGTCGGCCCTCTCCGCGCCGGTCCAGACGTAGCCCGCCACGTCCACGAGGAAGCCGAGCCAGTTGTGCTCCTTCCCGGCCACGGCGTCCTTGGCGAGGTTCTTCGTGTACTCCTTGAAGGCCCTCCGGCAGATCGCCCTCACGAGGGCCCGCGGCATCTCGTCCGCCGCCTGCCGGAGCGCCGTCTCGTCCACGTCGAGGAGCGTCTCCGTGGTCCCGAGGAGCCCCGCGCCGGAGGTGATCCGGAGCGCCGCCACGGGGGAGGGCCGGGGCTCGGGCCAGGGGAGTTCCACCGGGGCCTGGGAGGGCATGCCGAAGCCCTTCCGCGCGTTCAGGATCGAGGAGGCCGCCATGAAGGCGGCGCTCGTCACCGGCTCCACCCGCTCCACGAGGAGCGGCCCGTTCCCCGCGAGGAAGAGGACCACGACGGCGCCGCGGCCCTCGCCCTCGGCGAGGCGGTTCCTCTTCACCCGGTCGCGCTCCCGCCCCGCGCCGGGGAAGCCGTACCGGGCCGCCTCCGCGTACCCGATGGCCGCCTCGTCGAGGAAGCCCCGCTGCTCGTCGGAGAGAGCCCGCAGGTACTCCCCGAGCGCGAAGGGGTGGTAGCCGGGCCGGGCGTCGTCCTCCCGCTCCAGCACCGCCCGCGAGCGCAGCCGGTCCTGCACCCGGTTCACCTGGAGGGCCAGCGCGCGGGCGTCGTCGGGCGCCCCCGCCATCAGCAGGGAGACCGAGGCCATGGCCCTGGCGAGCACCTTCTCGTGGTCCGCCCCCTCGAAGGGGAAGGCGGTGTCGTCGGCGAGGACCGCCCCGACCCAGGAGGCGAGGTCGGCGGCCTCCCGGTCGTCCATGGCCTCCGCCGCGTCCACGGCCGCGTCGGCGGCGGCCCCGAACCGCCCCAGCGCCTGGAGCGCCGAGGAGCGCTCGAGGTCGAGGAGGTGGGCGTCCTTCCCGATCCGCGGGCGCAGCGCGTCCAGGGCGGCCAGCGCCCCCGCCGGGTCCCCCGCCTCCCAGGCGGCGCGGGCGGGGGCGATCTCCTCGGAGGCGGTGGCGCAGCCGGGGGCCGCGGGGAGGAGGGCCGCGGCCGCCGCCAGGATCGCGGCCGCGGGGATCCCCCGGAGCGGTGCCACGGGCCCGTCCCTACTCGGTGTAGGCCTTCCGCGACAGGACCTGCTCCTTCAGCTGGAGCCCCGTCTTCACGTCCACGATCTCGAGCACCAGCGCGTACTTCTTCTCGGAGGTGCCGCTCCCGGTGTCGGAGGTGGCGTTGTTGAGCTTGCCCCAGAGGATGTAGCGGATGTAGTCCCGGCCCTCGGTCTGCTCGAACCGCTCCACGACCTTGCGGCGCACGGCGGGGTCGATGAGGAGCTCCGCGCGGGGCTGCTCCCCCATCTGGTCCATGACGTTCTCGACGAAGGTGCGGGAGACCATGTCGAAGACCCCGGTCTGGCCGACCATGATGTCCACCGTGTCGTAGACGTAGTCCTTCTTCTCGCCGAGCCGCTCGTCGGTGTTGTTCTGGATGCCGGCGAAGACGAGGCGGGAGCGCCCCTCGGCCCCGGCCTGCTGGTCCCGGGCCCGGCCGAGGATCTTCGGGACCCCCTCCTTCATCATGGAGTCGAGCACGTCCGTGGAGGCCTGGCGGACGTCGGTGCCGACGGGTTCGTTCGCGTCCATGACGCGGCCGGTGCGGCCGGTGCATCCCGCGGCGAGGGACGCGGCGGCGAGGATCGCGGCGGCGAGGGCGAGGGACGGACGCAAGGGGACCTCCTCCGGGTAGGGCGGCCTGCGGGGAGGTCGGCAGGGGGCCCCGATCGGCCCCGGTCCCGTCCGCTCCCCGGCGCGGCTCGCGGGCGCCGGCCCTGCGGCGGCGCCCGGACCCCGGCACTCTACCACGGGTCCCGCCGCCGCGGGAAACCGGGGGACCCCGCCGCGGCCCCCGGTTACGGTGTCCCCCTCGCGCCGGCGACCCCACCCGGGAGGACCCCTTGGACTGGAAGACCCTCTCCGCCGCCTTCGCCATGGTGTTCCTCGCGGAACTCGGCGACAAGACCCAGATCGCGCTCTTCACCATGACGGCGCAGGGCAAGCCGAGGGGGGCGGTCCTCCTCGGCGGCTGCCTCGCGCTCTGCGCCTCCACGGTCCTCGCCGTGGCCCTCGGGTCCCTCCTCCAGGGCGCGGTCGGGGAGGGCTTCCGGAAGTGGATCCGCCTCGCCGCGGGCGCCGCCTTCGTGGTCATGGGGCTCCTCATGCTCCTCGGCAAGGACGACTGAGTTGATCCAGGTCACCGATCTGCGCAAGTCCTACGGGGAGACCGAGGCGGTCCGCGGCATCTCCTTCGACGTCCGGCCCGGCGAGGTGCTCGGGCTCGTGGGCCCCAACGGCGCCGGGAAGACGACGACGCTCCGCTGCCTCGCCGGGATCCTCCCCCCCACCTCGGGGAGCGTCGCCATCGCGGGCCGCGACCTCCGCCTCGACCCCGTGGGGGCGAAGGCGAGGCTCGCCTGGATCCCCGACGACCCCCGCCTCTTCGAGAACCTCACCGTGGAGGAGCACCTGCGCTTCATCGGGCGGCTCTACCGGGTGGAGGACGCGGAGGAGCGCATCCCCGCGCTCCTCGAGGAGTTCGAGATCGCGGGCAAGGCCGGGGAGCTCCCCGGGGCCCTCAGCCGCGGGATGAAGCAGAAGCTCTCCATCGCCTGCGCCTTCCTCCACCGGCCGAAGGCGATCCTCTTCGACGAGCCGCTGACGGGGCTCGACCCCATCGCCATCCGCAAGGCGAAGGACTCCATCGTGCGCCAGGCGGAGGAGGGGGCGGCGATCATCGTCTCGAGCCACCTCCTGGCCCTCGTGGAGGAGATCGCCCACCGGGTGCTCGTCATCCTCGACGGCGCCAAGGCCGCCCACGGGACCCTGGAGGAGCTCAAGGCGGCCCACCCCGACCTCGCGGCCGGGGCCCGGCTCGAGGAGATCTTCATGCGGATGGCGCTGGGGCCCGCGGCCGGCGCGGCCGGCGCCCCCCCCGCCGCGGATCCTCCCCCGCCCCCCGGCCCCCTCCCCCCCGCCCCGTGAACCCCGCCCTCCTCTACCTGCTCCGCCGCTCGGCAGTGAACGGGTTCCTGGCCCGGCTGCGGCGGCTGCGGAGCCCCCGCTACCTCGTCCCCACCGTCGTCGGGCTCGCCTACTTCGTCCTGGTCTTCGGCGGCCCCTTCGGGAGGGACGCCTCCGGCCCCCCCGCGGGCCTCCCCCCGGACCTGCAGGGGGAGATCGCGGCCCGGGAGGCCCTCCGGCAGGGGCTCCTCCTCGAGTGGGGGATCGCCGCCGCCCTCCTCCTCCTCGCCTCCCTCTCCTGGCTGCTCCCCTCGAGGGGCCCGCCCCTCCCCTTCCTCGAATCCGACGTGGCCATGCTCTTCCCCGCGCCGGTCTCCCGGAGGGAGCTGGTCCGCTACAAGCTGCTGGACATCCAGAAGTACATCGTCCCCTCGACCCTCTTCCTCTCGCTCCTCTTCGGGATGCAGCGCGGCGCCGGATCGGTCCTGCGGTACGCCCTCGGGGGCATCCTGTTCTTCAACCTGATGTCCCTCCACGGCGTGGCCTCGAAGCTCACGCGCCTCAGCCTGCTCGAGCACGGCGTCGCGGGGTGGAAGCGGCAGGCGCCGGTCCTGGGGGCGCTCCTCGGGATCGCGGCGGTGTCGGTCCTCGGGGCGCCGCCCTTCCCCTCCCTCGAGGGGGGGGGCTTCGCGCGGGAGCTCGAGGACTGGCTCGTCGCCTTCGGGGAGAGCCCCGGGGGATGGGCCCTCTACCCCTTCCGCCTGCCCGGCAGGCTCTTCGCCTCCCCCGACCTCCCGGCCTTCCTCCTGAACTGCCTGCCCGTGGTCCTGCTCCTCGGGCTCCTCTACCTCTGGGTGGACCGCTCCGACGCGGCCTTCGAGGAGGCGGCCGCGGAGAACGCGACGAAGCTCGCCGGCCGCATGGAGGCGGTCCGCAGGGGGAGGTTCGGGCGCACCCTGGAGCCGGGGACGAAGGTCCGGCCGAGCCTCTTCCGGCTCGCGCCCACGGGGCCCCCGGAGACGGCCTTCGTCTGGCGGAGCTTCACGGAGACCTTCCGCCACGTGTCGCCGCGCTTCCTGCTGCTGCTCCTCCTCCCCCTGGTCGTGATGCTCCCCATGGTCCTCTCCTCCGGGGAGGACGACGGGGGCCCGCCGGCGGGACGGATCCTCCTGACGGTCATCCCCCTCGTCCTGTCGGGCCTCCTCGTCTTCGGCGGCCCCGCGCTCCTCGGCTGCAGCCTCAAGGGGGACCTGGAGATGGCGGAGGTGCTGAAGACGCTCCCCATCCCGGGCCCGCGCCTGTTCCGCGGGTACCTCGCCGCCTCGGTGGCGCCGGGGGCTGTCCTCTCCCTCCTCCTCGTCGGCGTCGCGGCCCTGGCGGTCCCCTCGACCGCGAAGGCTCCGGTGACGCCCGCCTGGCGCCTCGCGGGGTTCATGGCCCTGGCGATGGTGCAGCCCTCGCTCATGGCGCTGTCGGCGCTCGTGGATTCCGGCGCGGCCCTCCTCTTCCCCGGGTGGGTGCGGCCCGGGCAGGGGCAGCCCCAGGGGGGCGCGGAGGGGATGGGCTACGGCATCGTGACGATGCTGGCGAAGGTCCTCCTGCTCCTCCTCGGGGGGGGGATCCCGGTGGGGCTCGGGGCCCTGGTCGTGGTCGCGGCGGGGGCGGCGGGCGGGGACCTCCTCCTTCCCGCGGGGGTCCTCGCGGGAGGGGTGCTCGCGGCGGCGGCCATCCACGCGGAGATCTGGATCGCCTCGGAGATGCTGGGAGGCCGCTTCGACTCCCTGGACCCCTCGGCCGAGGGGCTCCTTCCCGCCTGATCGCCGGGGACCGCCGGCGTCCGGGGAATTCGGGCACCCCCCCGGAGGGCCGTATACTCCCGCCCATGGCCAAGGAACCGGACTTCTACAAGACGATCCCGGACACCCCGGACAAGATCAACGCGAAGAAGAAGAAGCCGAAGCAGATCGCGGTGGTCGAGCCGGGGAACTGCACCGGCTGCGAGATCTGCGTCCCCTTCTGCCCCGTGGACTGCATCGAGCACGCCCCGGCGCGCCTCCACCCCGACCGCCCCATCCCCCCCGTCCACATCCGCTACAACGAGTGCATCGGCTGCTCCATCTGCGTCCGCGTCTGCAGCAAGCTCGCCTGGGACGCCATCGCCATGGTGGACACGCCGAAGGTCGAGGCCATGGCCGGCATCACCATCACCGACAAGTTCCTCCCCGAGGTGAAGGTCCCCCCCGAGGCGATGTAGGGGGCGGCGGGGCGGACCCGCGGAACGGGACCCGCCTCAGTTGAGTTCCGGGTCCGCCGGGGAGAGGGCCCACATCCGGTACTCCCCCCCCATGGACCGCAGGACGCGGCTCCACAGGGTGGCCGGCTCGGGATCGAACACCCAGCGGGCCTCCGCGGGGCAGACGACCCAGGTGTCCTCGGTCATCTCCCGGGCGAGCTGCCCCTCGCCCCAGCCGCTGTAGCCGACGACGAACCGCGGCGCCCCCCCGGGGGCGGAGCCCTCGCGGAACCGCGCCCCCAGCACGTCCACGTCCCCCCCGAGCATCACCCCGGGGAGGATCTCCATGGAGCCGGGGATCCCCTCCTCGCGGTGGAGGATGGCCAGGGAATCGAGCCCCACCGGCCCCCCGGCGAAGACGGGATCGTCCCGCCCCTCGAAGGCGCTGCCGTCCCGCAGGACCTCCGCGAGCCCCTTCCCCGAGGGCCGGTTGAGGACGAAGCCGAAGGTGCCCCGCTCGTCGTCGTGGTCGCAGAGGAGGACCACGGTGCGCATGAAGTTCGGGTCGAGGAGGTGGGGCCGCGCCACGAGGAGCGTCCCGCGGGCCGGCCGGAGGATTCCCTGGGGCATCGGCTCCATGGTAGCGCCGCCCCGCCCGGGGGCCACCGGACGCCGGGTTAGAATCCCCGCCATGCGCCTCCCCCCCGCCGCGGCCGCGGCCGCGCTGTGCGCCGTCCTCCTCGCCTCCCTCCCCCTCCCCGCCCCCGCCGAGGAGCCCCCCGCCCCGGACGGGAAGGCCCTCGACGCCCTCGCCGCGGAGTGGATGAGGGCCCCCGACGACGACGCCCGCGCGGCCGTGGAGGCCAGGGCCCGCGCCCTCCCGCCGCTCCCCGCCTCCTCGGTGGAGGCCGCCGCGGAGCGGCTCTTCGCGCTGGCGGAGAAGTCGGGCCGCCGTCTCGCCCGCAAGGGACGGGCGACGCTCTACACGCCGGCCGAGGCGGCGGCGATGCAGGGGAAGGACCCGCGGGACCCGAAGGCGCTGAAGGCGCTGAAGGACGAGGACCTCGGGCTCTACCTCCTCAACATGGGGAAGCCGAAGGGGGGGCTCCTCATCGCCATGCACGGGGGCGGGGAGAACGCGGGCGACGCCGGGAGCGCGCAGTCGATCT
Source organism: Planctomycetota bacterium (assembly GCA_023150535.1). Lineage (GTDB taxonomy): Bacteria > Planctomycetota > JAJSAM01 > JAJSAM01 > JAKLKS01 > JAKLKS01. The sequence goes on along the minus strand of JAKLKS010000012.1, from coordinate 967 downwards.
GGGCGGGGGCCACGGCCCAGGGGATGACGGTGATCGCGCCGCAGGCCATCGACCTCGTCTCCTCGGCCTGGAACCAGGAGAAGCAGGAGCGCTTCGTCCTCGACCTCATCGACGCGGCGCGGCGCACGCTGGACGTGGACCCGGACCGGGTCTGCCTCGCGGGGCACTCCATGGGCGGGGACGGCTCCTGGATGCTCGGGGGGCGCAACGCCGACCGCCTCGCCGCGGCGGCGCCGCTGGCCGGCAGCGTGATGCCCTACATGAAGCAGGGGGCGGTGAACCGGCTCCAGACGCCGCTCTCCTCCTACGAGGGGCTGCAGGAGGGGGTGATCGCCAACCTCATGCACCTCCCGCTCTGGATCCACCACTCCGCGGACGACCCGAACGAGGCGATCCATCCCGACGACATCGCCACGGGGCGGCTGCGGACGCTCCAGGAGAGGTTCCCGGGGCGGTACGAGTTCCGCTACGACCGGGTGGACGGGAACGGGCACGCGCTGCCCAAGGGGGGGGTGAAGCCGATCCTCCAGTGGATGGCGGGGAGGACGCGGAGGGCCCATCCCGACGAGGTGGTGTGGGAGACCTGGAACCCCTGGAAGGAGCGGATGTACTGGCTCTTCAGCCGCGGGCACCGGGACTCCTGGCGGTTCCACGCGAAGATCGTCGCCCCCAACGCGGTGGAGGTGACGGGGACGACGAAGCCGCTGGCGGGGCGGACGGCGCCGGCGGAGATGGCGCTGACGCTGCTGCTCGGGCCGGAGCTGTTCGACCTGTCGAAGCCCCTGAAGGTGACGAGCGGCGGGAAGGTCCTCTTCGAGGGGAGGGTCGAGCCCTCCTTCTTCGCGCTGATGGCCTCCATCCTCCCCCGCAACGACCCCAAACAGTGGTACCGCGCCCACGTCGACCTGAAGGTCCCCCGCCTCCCGTGGAAGGAGCTGTGGGATTAGGGGACGCTCCTCGGTTACTC
>JAKLKS010000129.1 GCA_023150535.1 Planctomycetota bacterium | reverse complement strand
CGGCGGGACGCGGGGGCCTCCCCCGCCCGCGGCCGCGAGGCAGGCGAGGAACACGGCCCACCGGAGACGCTTCCGTCGCATCGGGGCATCCTACCCCCCTCCGCGCGGCGGGGATCGTCCTCGGGACGGGCTACTCTCCCGGGAGTGAAACGCGATCGCCCCCGACCGGCGGACATGCTGGAGGCCGTGGAGCTCTACCAGGGCCACCTCCGGACCGTCCGCAACCTCTCCCGCCACTCCCTCTCGGGGTACGGCACCGACCTCCTCCAGCTCACCGGCTTCCTGGAGGCCCGCGGCACGACCGACCCGGCGGCGGTCACCCACCTCGACCTCAGGGCCTGGCTCGGGGAGATGCGCGAGGCGGGCCGCTCGCGGGCCACGGTGGCGCGGAAGATGGCGGCGGCGCGCTCCTTCTTCCACTGGCTCTGCCGGGAGGGGTTCCTGCCGGCGGACCCGGCGGCGGGCCTCAGGACCCCGAAGAAGGAGAAGCGCCTGCCCCGGTTCCTGTCGAGGGAGGAGATGGAGCGGCTCCTCTCGGCCCCGAAGGGGGAGGGGATCCGCGAGGTGCGGGACCGGGCCATCCTCGAATCCCTCTACTCGAGCGGCGTCCGCGTGAGCGAGCTCGCCGCGCTCGACGAGACCGACCTCGACCTCCGGGCGGGCGTGGCCCGGGTCATGGGCAAGGGGAGGCGGGAGCGGCTGGCGGGGCTCGGGCGGTTCGCGGTGGAGGCCATCCGTGCCTACGCGGAGGCGAAGCGGCGCCAGCCCGGCGGCGGCCGGTCGGGGGCGCTCTTCGAGAACCGGGACGGGGGGCGGCTCTCCACGCGGGGGATCCAGCGGGTCGTGGCCAAGCGGCTGGCGGAGGCGGGGCTCGACCCCCGCATCTCCCCCCACAAGCTCCGCCACTCCTTCGCCACCCACCTCCTCGACGCGGGTGCGGACCTCCGCAGCGTCCAGGAACTCCTCGGCCACCGCAACCTCGCGTCGACCCAGGTCTACACCCACGTCACCGCGGGACGCCTCCGCGAGGTCTACGACCGCGCCCACCCCCGCGCCTGAGGGCGGCGGGAACGGATCCTCGCTGTTTCGTGTGGGTTGCTCCGATGGAGTTACGCGCCTACCGGCGCGTGGCTCCCGTCAGGGGGTCGTCCCGAACGGCCGGGACGACCCCCTGACGGGAGCTTTCCAACGGCCGGGAATGTGGAACTTGCACCGGGGTCAGGGAAGGGGAGGCTCGCAGGCGACCGGTTCTCCCCGTCCCGGAACCCGGCGGTGCCCTCTCCCCATCCCCGTCCAGGGCAGGCGGGACGGGAAGGTCCCCCGACCGGGACCATGGCAACAAGGCAGGGTTCCGCCCCCGGGGCCTCTCCCAGAGCTCCCGGTAGGGGATCGTCCCATCCTCTCGGGACGATCCCCTACCGGGAGCCACGCGCCGGTAGGTGCGTAACTCCTTCAGGGTACCCACACGATTCGGCGAGGAGCCCCGGGACCCGCGTCACCGGACCGTGGTGGACGGTGGCCGGGCGGATCGGCCAGAATGGCCCCGAGGAGGTGTCCATGGAGAGGTCGGAGGAAGAGGACCCCTGGAAGAGGTTCGCCGCCTGGACGGGAGGCGACCCCCTCGCCACGCTCGTCGCGGTCGCGGCCTTCGTGTTCTTCGTCCTCGAGGAACGCTCCGGCGGCCTCCTCCCCGCCGGCATGGTCGTCGGCGGGTGGCTGATCCACCGGGGGCTCCTCCGCCGATGACACGGGCGGACCCGCCGGCGGATCCGGGGGCCGGTGAAGTCCCTGCGCGCGAAGGACCCGGGCGACACCTCCTGCGATGGGCCTTCGGCGGGTCCTGGAAGTGGCATCTCTTCCGCTTCTTGCTGTTCTGCATCCTGGTCGTGATGGGCATCTTCGGCATCCGGGAGTACCACCTCCTCCGTCTCCGCGGCGTCCTCCGCGACCAGGCCGCCCGCGGACTCCCGACCACCTTCGAGGAACTCCTCGCCCTCGCACCCGCCGTGGACCCCGCCCTGCAGGCGGAGTACGCGGCCGCCTGCGCCCCAATGGAGGGGGAGGGACGCCAGGACCTCCCCGGCGGGGACGGCTGGGACTCCCCCTTCAACGACGCGCTGGCCGCCTTCGTCCTCGGGGAGGCGTCCGGGCCCCCGGAGGGGCTCCGCGAGGCGCTGGAGCGCCACCGCCCGGCGGTCGAACGCCTCACCTCCCTCGTCCGGGAGGGAAAGGTGCTCCCGACGGGCCTCGGGGCCCTGCCCCGCGAGCGGCCGGGCGGGCTCTCCTCCGCCGTCGCCCTGGACACTCTCTCCCTCCCCACCCTCGCACCCGGGCGCGCCGTGCGATGGCACCGCCTGGACGCCCTCCTCGGAGGGGACCCCGGCACCCGGATCGACGCCATCGAGTCGTGGATCCGGGCATGGCGGGAGCCCGCCGTCCTCACCGACGCCCTTCTCGGGATCGAGCTCCGCCTCGAGAGGGAGCGCCTCCACCTGGAACTGGCGCTCCAGGGCCGCCTGCCCGCGGGGAGGGCGGAGGCCTTCCTCGCCGAGGAGACGGGGACCGCCTCCTGGATGGCGACCTTCTGGAAGTGGAACCGCCTCCTCTTCCCCTGCATGGTCGCCGAGGATCTCCTGGAGCGGCGCCACCCGTCGGAACTCCGCATCGGCGGGGGGCTCCCCTGGGCCGCGAGGAAGCGGGATTCCCGCCGGTGGCTCCTCCTGCCGGAGGCGGTCGGGGACACCCTGGTCCTGTACGACGACACCCGCCGGGCCCTGGAGCGGGAGGCGGGGGCCCCCGCGGCGGCGGCCCTGCAGGAGAGGGAGGCGGGGATCCGTGTCTTCCCCCTGGACCCGGCCGCCTTCTCGCTCCGGTTCGCCGCCTTCGCGGAGGCCCGCTCCCGCGCGGTGCGCGCGGCCCTCCGCCTCCTCCTCCTGCGCGCCGAACGGGGCGGCCTGCCCGCCGACGAGGCCGAGGCGCGGCGGTGGCTCGGCCCCCATGCCGGACTCCTCGACGGGACCCCCACGTCCCCGAGGATCCGGTACGGGCGGCCCGCCCCGGGCGTCCTGCGGCTCGCGGCGGACGCCTCCGGGGGCCCCGAGTGGGTCCAGGTGCCGGGGGAGGACGTCCCGGGCAGGTGGGCTCCGGGGGACCCGCCTTCGAAGGCGCCCCTGAGGGTCGCCCTCGAAGGGGTGGAGATCCGGACCGGGGAGTGACGGGGGAGGAGGGGAGCCCGTCCGCGGGATCCGCTCCCCTCAACCGTTGCTCCCCCCGCCGCCCCCGACTAGACTCACGTCCCCATGGTCACCCTGAAGGACGTCGAGCAGGCCGAGAAGGCGCTCGAGCACGTCGTCCGCCCGACCCCGCTCATCCTCTCCTACACCCTCAGCGACTTCATGGGCCGCGAGGTCTACCTCAAGCCCGAGAGCCTCCAGCGCACCGGGTCCTTCAAGATCCGCGGCGCCTACAACCGCATGCTGAAGATCCCCGAGGCCGAGCGCCGCCACGGCGTGCTGGCCGCCTCCGCCGGCAACCACGCCCAGGGGGTCGCCCTCGCCGCGAAGGTCCTCGGCATCCCCGCCACCGTCGTCATGCCCGAGGACACCGCCATCGTCAAGGTGGAGCGCGCCCGCGGCTACGGAGCCGAGGTCGTCCTCGTGAAGGGGGACTTCGAGGCCGCCCGCGCGAGGACCGAGGAGCTGCGCGCGGCCCGCGGCGCGACCGTCATCCCCACCTACGACGACCCCGACGTCATCGCCGGCCAGGGGACCGTGGGCCTGGAGATCATCCGGGACGGCGGGGGGGACATCGACGAGGTCCTCGTCCCCGCGGGAGGCGGCGGACTCCTGGCCGGTGTGGCCGCGGCGGTCAAGGGGCTCAGCCCCCGCACCCGCGTCGTCGGCGTCCAGGCCGAGGGCTGCGCCTCCATCGTCGCCTCCCTCGCGAAGGGGGAGCGGGTCCGGGTGCCGAAGGCGCGGACCTTCGCCGAGGGCATCGCGGTCCCCATGGTGGGGGAGCACCCGCTGGAGATCATCCGGGCCCTCGTGGACGAGGTGATGACCGTCTCCGACGAGGCCATCGCGCGCGCCATGGTCACCCTCATGGAGAAGTCCAAGCTCGTGCTCGAGGCAGCGGGCGCGGCGGGCGCGGCGGCGCTGCTCGAGGGGGAGAAGCCGCCGGGGAGGGGGAAGGTCGTCGTCATCCTCTCGGGCGGCAACGTGGACATCAACCTCCTCCAGCGCGTCATCGAGCGCGGCCTCGTCGCCGAGGGGCGCTACGTGCGGATCACCGTCCGCATGCCGGACCGGCCCGGGAACCTCGCCCTCATCCTCGCCGTCGTGGCCGCCCACGGCGGGAACGTCGTGGACGTGGAGCACGACCGCGGCGGGTGGCGGGTCTCCCTCGGGGAGGTGAAGGCCTCCCTCCTCGTGGAGCTGAGGGAATCCGGCGCCGGCCCGCGGATCCTCGACGCCGTGAGGGCCAGCGGTTTCGACGCCTCCCTCCTCGGCGCGCCCGAGTACGCGCGGGCCCGGGTGAAGGGGCTCACCCCCGGCTCCGAGGAGGACGGGGAGGACGCGGAGGGGGCGCTCTCCTGACCGGGGAGGCGCTGGCCGCCCGCCGCTGCGTCCCCTGCCGCCGCGGCACCCCGCCGCTCGGGGAGGCGGCGGTCGCGGCCCTCCTCCCGGAGGTCCCCGCCTGGACCCTCGAGGAGGGGCGGCGCCTGCGGCGGGAGTTCCGGTTCCCCGACTTCGCGCGGGCCCTCGGCTTCGTCGACCGGGTCGGCGCCCTCGCGGAGGCGGAGGGCCACCATCCCGACCTCCACCTCGGGTGGGGGAGGGTCGGCGTGGTCCTGTGGACCCACGCGGCCGGGGGGCTCACCGAGGCGGACTTCATCCTCGCGGCGAAGATCGACCGGCTGGACGCGCCGGCCGCCTGACCTACTTCGGGCCCTCCCCGGCGGGCTTCTCCCCGTCGGCGGGCTTCCCCTCCCCGGCGGGCTTCTCCCCCTCGGCCGGCTTCCCCTCCGCGAGCTTCCGCTCCGCGGCCTCGATCATCTGCCGCACCCGGTCCGCGGCGGGGTGCTCCGGGTGCTTCGCGAGGAACCCCTTGAAGGCGTCGATCCCCTCGCGCAGGGCGTCGGACTGGAGGAGGGAGTTGGCCTTGGTGAGGAGGGCGTCGGCCGCCTCCTCGGCGTCGGGGAACTCCCGGAGGAACTCGTCCACCTTGCCGGACACCACCGGCGCCATCTTCCGGTAGGCCTCCTTGATCGCCTTCCCCATGACCTCGCGGTCCTTCCGGTCCACGCCCTCGAGGAGGGAGTTGAACTCGTCGTTGATGACCCTGCTGGTGCGGCTCCAGGCGAGGCGGCCGCGGAGCTTGAGCTCGGCGGCGACCAGGGCCGGCGTGCGGGCGTCGGCGGGGACGGCCGCGAAGGCCTCGAGGGCGGCCTTCTCCCCGTCCGGGACCTGCGCGAGGAGCGGGGCTAGGTCGGCGTTCACCTTCGCGTCGGCCCCGACCTTCGCGCGCAGTTCGCGGATGCGGGCCGCCCGATCCACCGCCCCCCGGAGCTCGGCGAACCAGGGGTCCCTCCCCGCGAAGCCGACGACGCGGCCCTCGTAGGCGCCGGCGGCGTCGAGGAGGACGATGTTCGGGTAGCCCATGTCGGTGAGCCCCAGCGAGGTGGAGGCGAACCGGTCCTCCTCGGGGTCCTCGATCCGGACCGCGACGAAGTTCGAGGCCACGTACCCTTGGACCTCCGGGTCGGTGAACCCCTCGGCCTGGAGCTTCCTGCAGAAGTGGCAGTCGAACCACTCCGGGTCGGGGGTGAGGTAGACGAGGAGCCCGCGGCCCTCCTTCGCCGCCTTCGCCCTGGCGGCGGCGAAGTCGGTCTCCCAGGCGATCTCCGCCGGGGCGGGAGCGGCGGGGGGGGCGGCCTCGCCGGCCGGGGCCGGGGGCGGGGGGGGATCCTCCGCCGCGGGGGCGGCGGGGGCGAGGGCGGCGGCCGCGGCGAGGGCGAGGGCGGCGAAGGCGGGGGAGATCCTCATGGGCGTCCTCCTCGGGAGGGGGCGGGGGCGGCTACAGGTCGACGATGCGCTTCCTGCGCACGAAGTTCGTGAGGAAGCGGAAGGCCGAGAGGTCGGTCACCTCCTTCTCGGCGTCGGACTGGCGGGCGAAGGTCCCCTTCGCATCGAGCTCGCGGATCCGCTCCCAGGAGAAGCCGAAGTGGTCCGCGGCGAAGCCGCGCCGGTCGGCCTCCGTCTTGATGGAGACGCCCCGGGCGGTCTGGAGCTTGCTCATGGTCTGGCGGTCGAAGTGGTTGGAGGAGCCCATCACGACCCCGTGGCCCACGGTGAACCAGGCCGCCAGGTTCCCGTTCCCGCCCCAGCCGGTGGCGCAGTCGGGGCTGTCGATGAGGACCTCCAGCCACTCCGGGTCCAGCACCTCGATGAGGAAGGCACCGTAGAGCTCGTAGATGGGGCGCACGACGCCGGGGAAGACGCCGCGGAGGTACTCGCTCTCCGTGGGCATCTCCTCCGCCCTCACCTGGTCGAGGACCTGCCCCTTGGCGCCGGGGAACTTCCGCATGGACTCGGGGAACTCCTGCCCGATGGTCTTGTCGATGGCCCAGCAGGAGCCGAAGAGCGCGCCGCCGGTGTGGACGAACCACTGGACCCGCTCGTGGTCGTCGGGCTGCATCTCGCCCGTGCAGTTGGAGACGAAGACGCCGAAGGGCTGGACCCCGTCCTTCTTGATGTTGGCCGACTGCGTGAGGCGGTAGCGGATCCCGAGGATCTCGAGGAGGTTCTGGATGGTGTCGCCGCGGCTCTTGAACACGATGACGTCGAGGTTCTCGTAGACGTCCCGGTCGTTCAGCGCGTAGCCGTACTTCTGCGCGTCCCGGATCTCCCTCTCCCGGTCGATGATCTCGAAGGTCGGCCCCTTCTCCTTCCAGAAGGCCTCCCACTCCGTCTTCCGGAAGGGGATCTCCTTGTCCACGAGCCGCTTGAGGAACTCCCAGGCGGTCCGCGCGACGCAGGGCTCCGGGTCCTCGAGGAGGCCGATGAGGACGGGGATGGCCTCCTTCCTGCGCGTCCACCCGATGCCCGCGGCGGCGGCCCCCCGGAGGCGCCACTCCTTGAGGGGCAGCAGGGTCGCCAGGCCCTCGACGGCCTTGGGATCCCGGGTCTTCCCCAGCGAGACGGCGGCGGCCGCGGCCACCTCCCAGGACTTGTCCTTCAGGGCCGCGAAGAGCGTGTCGAAGGCCCCCTCGACCTCCTTCAGGCCGAGGCCCACGGCGGCCTCCTCGCGCACCCGCGCGGACTTGTCGTACCGCAGCCGGTCGCAGAAGAGCTGGAAGGCCTCCTCGTCCCGCGCGTTCCTCCACCGCCTCCATCCCCGCAGGGAGTGGAAGCGGACCCGCTCGTCCTCGTCCCCGGACACGGTCCTCTTGAGGTGCTCGAGCGCGGCGGCGCCCCCGATCCTCCCCAGGGCCGCCACGGCGGCGCGCCGGGCCACGGGGTCCTTGTGGGCGAGCCCGACCTCCGCCAGGGCCTTCACCGCGGCCTCGGGGTCGCCGAGGGGGCCCTCGCCCTCCTCCGCCGAGGGGCCCTCCAGGGGCGGGCGGACCGGCCGCTCCGGGGCCGCGGTCTCCCCCGGCTTCCCCGGCTCCGGGGGCGGCGCCGGGGGCTCCGGGGGGAGCGAGCGGGCGAGGGACCCGAGGAGCCGGGCGAGGCGCGCGGAGACGATCGCGGTCTTCTCGTTCCGGTAGGCGTCGATGACCTTCTTGTACATCGAGGCGGCCTCCTCCTCGCCCTTCCGGGACCAGAGGAGGCGGCGGACGGAGGAGGAGACGCGGCGCTCCACGATCTCCAGCAGCTTGTCGGACTGGAGCTCGGAGAGGAGCATGGGGACGGCGGAGAGGTTCCCCGCCCGGGCGAGGCCCTCCGCGGCGCCCGCGCGCACGCCCACGTCGGCGTCGAGGAAGAGGGGCTCGAGCTCCTTGAGGACGGAGGGGTCGCGCAGGGCCCCCAGGGCGCGGGCGGCCTCGCGCCGCAGCGCCGGGTCCCGGGAGCGGAGCGCGCCGCGGAGCTTCTCCCTGGCGGAGGAGTGGCGGATCTCGGCCAGGGCCTCGGCGCCGCGAGCGGGAACGACGTCGTCCTTCGCGTTGAGCGCGTTCATCACGTACTTCGCCCCGGCCTCCGGCGCCCGGGCCCCGAGGGCCGCGGCGGCGGCGAGGCGGATGGACCGCGACCATCCCCCGATGGCGAGCTCCGCCAGCGGGCGCACCGACTTCTCGGTCCCCTTCGCGGCCAGCGCCTCGCAGGCCTTCTGGGCGACCTCGCCGTCGCGGTCCTCGACGACGGTCAGGAGGAGGTCCTCCGCGTCGGGCCGGTCGCCGAGGGCGATCTTCCGGACCGCGGCGAGGCGCTCCTTCGCGTCGGGGCTCCGCAGGGACTCGCGGAGGGGGTCCTCCTGGGAGCCGGGGGAGGCGGAGGCGAGGAGCAGGAGGACGAGGGCGGCGCGGAGGGGGGCGATCCGGGGCATGGGCCCATTCTGCGGCCCGGCGGCGGGGCCGCCAAGCCCCATCCCCCTGTGACGGGGGGCGGGGATGTCCGTTGATTCCGGCCCCCCCGGGGGCGTACACCATGGGACCTGGTCCCGGGCAAAGGGAGGAGCACCATGCTGGAGACGCTGAACCTGTCGAAGAAGGTGGACAAGGCGACCTTCAGGAAGACCTTCCCGGCCCTGCAGGACCGCCTGCGCAAGCTCCAGTACGACCTCCAGTCGGCGGAGATCGCGACGGTCGTCGTCTTCGAGGGGGTGGACGCCGCGGGGAAGGGGACCACCATCTCCCGCCTCGTGGAGCGCCTCGACCCGCGCCTCTACCGGGTCGTCCCCTCGACCCCGCCGACCCCCGAGGAGCGGGGCCGCCACTTCCTCTGGCGGTACCAGATGAAGCTGCCGGCGGACGGCACCATGACCATCTACGACCGGTCCTGGTACGGGCGCGTCCTCGTGGAGCGCTTCGACGGGGACGTGAGCGACGAGGAGGTCCGGCGGGCCTACACCGAGATCCGCGACTTCGAGCGGTGGCTGGCCGACGACGGCCAGGTCATCGTGAAGATCTGGCTCCACATCGACCGCAAGCTCCAGAGGAAGCGCCTGAAGGACATGGAGAAGGACGCGATCCACAACTGGAAGGTCTCGAAGGAGGACTGGAGGCACCACAGGGAGTACGACAAGTGGATCCGGGCCGCCGAGCAGATGTTCACCGCGACCGACGCCCCCTACGCCCCCTGGTCGCTGGTGCCGGCCTCGGACAAGCGGCTCTGCCGCATCCAGGTCTTCGAGACCATCATCCGCCGCATGGAGGAGGCGCTGTCCCGCCGCCTGAGCGATCCCAAGGCGGTCTCCCGCACCACCGCCGCGGAGGCCCTGGGCAAGGCCGCCCGCGAGAAGAGCGCCGTCGAGATGTCCTCCCGCGCCCGGGAGGCCGCCGCCGCCGCGGGGCTCCCGCTGGAGGAGGCCCCGGACCCGGTGGTGCCCCCGAGGATCCGCCGGAAGGGGCGCGCGAAACCGGGGAAGGCGTCCGCCGGCGGGGCCGGCGGCGGTTCCCGGAAGCGCCCGCGGGCGGCGGCCGCCGCCGGGAGGAAGTGAGCCATGCTGGAGAAGATCGACACCACCCTGTCCCTCACCGAGAAGGAGTACTGGCGCCGCATCGGCGAGGCCCAGCTCCGCCTCCACCTGCTGCAGAGGGAGATGTACCAGTCCGGGAAGTGCTCCGCCCTCGTGATGCTCGAGGGCTGGGACGCGGCGGGCAAGGGCGGCGCCATCAAGCGGATCACCGAGACCCTGGACCCCCGCGGGTTCGAGGTGGTCGCCTTCGCCGCCCCGAAGGGGGACGACAGGACCCACCACTACCTCTGGCGCTTCTGGAAGCACGTGCCGACCAGGGGCCGCATGGTGGTCTTCGACCGCTCACACTACGGGCGGGTCCTCGTCGAGCGGGTCGAGGGCTTCTGCTCCGAGGAGGAGTGGCGCCGCGCCTACCGCGAGATCAACGAGTGGGAGGGGCACCTCCTCAGCGGCGGGTGCCAGGTCATCAAGTTCTGGCTCCACATCAGCCAGGAGGAGCAGCTCCGCCGGTTCCGGTCCCGGGAGCGCGACCCCTACCGCCAGTACAAGCTCACCGAGGAGGACTGGCGGAACCGGGCCCGCTGGAAGGAGTACGAGGAGGCGGTGGAGCAGATGCTCCAGCGCACCTCGACGCCTCTCGCCCCCTGGACGGTGGTCGAGGCCGACGACAAGTCCTGGGCGCGGGTGAAGATCGTCGAGACCATCGTGGACCGGCTGGAGGACGTCCTCGGCAAGGCGAAGCTCCCCGGCGTCGACGGAGGGAAGGGGAGGAAGGCGAAGAAGGGCAGGAAGGGGAAGAAGGGGTAGCCGGAAGGCCTCCCCCCCCCGCGCCTCCGGGAACCCCGCCCCTCCCGTCGTGTACCATGGGAGGGGCCGGCCGACGGCCGGACCCGATCCGGGCACCCGAGGGCGATCCATGGCACTCCGCTTCCCGACGGCCGCCGCTGGCGCCTCCCTGCTCGCCCTCCTCCTCGCCGCCGCCCCCGCCCTCCCCCAGGAGGGGCCCCCGAAGGTGCCCGCGAGGGAGTTCTTCCGGGGGAAGGTGAACTCCCTCGAGGGGAGGCGCATCTCCCTCTCCTACGACTTCTCCGAGGCGGCGCAGTCGGAGGACTGGCGGTCGACCTACCCCTTCGTGCGGCCCTCGGTGAACGGCGGCTGGAGGGTGGAGGGCGGGGCCCTGCGCGGCGACGGGAACGCCGGCTACCGCCACCGCGCCGTCTTCGACGGCGAGGTGAAGGTGGAGGCGACCCTCTCCAGCGAGGACGCGAAGAACTTCGGGGTGATGATCCTCGACGAGGACAGGAGCGTCTTCAACCTCTGCTCCCTGGCGGACACCGCCTTCGCCATGCTCGACCGCAAGCCCCCCCTCATGCACCAGCTCACGACCTTCCTGCCGGCGGGCGAGGGCCCGGGGGGCTCCACGGAGTGGCGCTACATCGAGACCTCCTACGAGCCCCGCATCGGGATCAAGCCGGTGGAGGTCCTCGTGCGCAAGAAGGGGGCGATGAACGAGTTCCGCTTCGGCGGGACCGGGCGCCTCGCCGGCGCCGACAAGGAGGCGAAGGTCGGGCCCCGCCTCGCGCCGGGCTTCTACACCCTGGGCTCCCGGGTGGTCGTCACGAAGGTGACCGTCTCCGGCCTCCTCGACGCGAAGTGGCTCCGCGAGAGCGGCGTCGCCTTCGAGGACCGGTCCCCCGCGGACCCCGACCCGCCCATCGCGGGGAAGGAGCCGGATCCCGCGGCCCCCGGCGCGGGCCCCGGCCCCGGGGCGCCGCCCGGACCCGGTCCCGGGGCGGGGGCTCCCCCCCCGGCGGGAGGAGGGGACTGGATCACCCACCTCTCGGTCCTCGCCGACGCCTCGAAGCCGAAGGAGGCGCGGGAGAAGGCCGCCGACGACCTCGTCGCGACGAAGGAGCGGAAGGCCCTGAGGCCCCTCATCGACGTCC
>JAKLKS010000128.1 GCA_023150535.1 Planctomycetota bacterium | reverse complement strand
CGCATGGCATGCCTCCGAGGTCCATGCCATTCGAATCGGCTCGCAGTCACTCACACTTGAGGCCTTTCAGCAGAGCAACTTGAAGGCTCAGAAGGGCTGGAAGGTCACCGATACGGAGCCGGCCCGTTCCCAGTCGGTCGAGACGTAGGCCGAGGTCTTCACGTCCTCCGGCGCGTCGTCCCCGTAGTCGTTCTCGAAGACGCAGCCGAGCACCGCCTTGCGCGCCGCCTCGCCGTCGGCCCGGAAGGTGACGGTCTCCTCCCCCACCGACCGCAGCGGGAGGTTCTCCAGCGTGAACCCCTCCTTCACCGTCTGGTGGACCTCCGTCCACTCCTGCTCCCAGTGGACCCTGAGCGAGAGGAGCGTCCTCCCGTCCTCGCTCACGACCCCCTCGACGGTGCGCTTCCCCCGGCGCCCCCCCTCGTCGAAGGTCCAGGAGCCGGAGAACTCCCGCCCCTTCCAGGCCAGCGTCTCCCGCCGGTCCCCGCCGCCGCAGCGCCACTCGAGCGTGCGGTCGGACTTCGCCACGGCGGCCTTCGCGGGGTCCTTCCCGGTCTTCCGGAAGGAGTGGGTGCCGTGGAACTCCACCGAGACGAACTTCCCGCACTCGGAGAGGACCTCCCGGGCGAAGTCGAGCTCCTCGCCGTCGCGGCGGGAGAAGGAGACGCGGACCTCCGCGTCCTCGCCCCACTCGGCCGACCGGAGCTCCCGGCGGCGCGTCGGGGGAGGCGGCTTCGGCTTCCCCTCGTCCTCCTCCTCGTCCTCCGCCTCCTCCCGCTGCTCCGCGGACGCCTGCAGCGCGACGACCGCCTTCGCGGCCTCCTTCCCGCGGACCCGGTACCAGGCGCCGGAATCGTGGACCATGTCCAGCGGGAGGTCGCGCAGCGCGAGGTCGGCCCGGCCGACGCGCCCCTCGTCGGGCCCCCTCTGCTCCCAGGCGATGCGCAGTTCCCGGAGGAGGCGGCCGTCGGCGGAGAGGGAGCCCTCCACCTTCACGGTCTCCTTCGCGCCCTCGAACTCCCGGTCCCAGGAGGCGGCGAAGGCGGCCTCCTTCCAGGCGATCCGCTCCGTCCCCTCGTCGAAGCCGAGGGCGCGCCAGCGGAGGGAGTCCCGGCCGGTGGTGGTGGTCCACTCCCCGCCGTCGCCGATCCGCTCCCCGAAGGCGAGGGTCCCGTCGAACCGGACCTCGAGGCGGGTGGCGACGCGGCGGACCTTCGAGAGGACGGAGGGCGGGGCCTCCTCCTCCGCGGCGGCGCCCGCGGCGGGGAGCGCCGGGAGGGCGGCGAGGAGGAGGGAGGCGAGGAGGGCGCGGCATCGGAGGGCGGGCACGGATCCTCCTGCGGTGGGGGGAGTCGCCGGGCGGGGGTGGATCCTAGCCGCGGGGAGGGGGAGCGCGGTGGACGGGCGTCAAGGGGGGCGGGGCGGAGGGGCTCCCCGTGAGGGGGCCGGGGGGGGAGGCCCGGGCGAACTCCACCTCAACTGCTAATCTGTCCACATTCAGCAGTTGGCGGGGGTCACAGGAGAGTCACTCGCAACACCCTGAAGTAGATGATGTTACGACACCAATGGAGCGCCCCCGCCGGCCCGGCGGATCCCCTGAACCCCCCCGTCCGCCCGCCGTTCCTTCGGGGCGGAGGCTACCTTGGGCACCGGCAGGCGTGCGACCACGGGACGCGGCGGGACCTGCCGGGTGCCCCTCGTCGCCCTCCTGGTGATCGCGGGCTGTGCCGGCGGGGTCCCGCCGGGCGCAGGGCCCGGGCCCGCGGAACCCGCCGCCCTCTCCCCGTCGGAGTCGCGCCCCGCCTCCGGCCACGCCGCGGACGGCGACGCCGCCTTCCTCCTGCGGTGGGTGCGGGGGGAGCGGGAGTCTCTCCTCTTCGCGCGTTACGCCCGCGACTACCCGAACTCCCCCCACGCCGCGGAGAGCCTCCGCTTCGAGGCCGCCCTCCGCGCCCTCGCCGCGCGGGAACTGGCCGGGAAATCGCGGAGCGCCCTCCTCGGCGCGCTCCGCGATTTCGTCGGCGGCGGGGACGCGGACCCCGAGGCCGCCGCGCGGGCCCTGGAGGTCCTCGGGCGCCTGGGCGCCGCGGAGGAGATGGACACCCTCCTCGGCGCGCTCGCGGCGGAGGACGAACGCGTCAGGGCCGCCGCCGCGGTTGCGCTGTCCTTCTTCGGCGAGGCACCGGTGGAGGAGACCTTCTTCGTCTACGGCGGGAGGGTCCGGCGAATCCTCACCCCGCCGCGACCCGATCCGCGGGCACGGGAGGCGCTGTTCCTCCTCCGGTGGGAGGAGGAGGGGCGTCCCCTCCTCTTCCCCGAAGGGGGGGACCTGGACGCCCGGCTGTGCCACGTCCTGCGCGTGCTCGAGGAACTCCCCCGGTGCGGCCCGGACCGGCCCTTCGTCCTCCTCGGGAGGGAGATCGGGCCCTACGGGAGGGCGGCCGCCTCGGCCTGGCTCTCCCAGTGGTTCCTCCTCCCCGGCATTCCCGGGGCGGAGGAGGCCCTGCGCGCGGTGGTGGATGCGGGGGTGCCGGGGGCGGCGACGCCGACCCTGGAACTTGCGATGGCGACGGCGGCCCTGGCGGCGGCGGTCCGGAACAAGGAGATGCGCGCGCGCAGGGTGGATGCGCCTCCCCTCGCCGGACGCACCCGCGGCGACCTCCTCCGGTTCCTGGCGGGGCTCGCCGGCGCGCTCGCCGCGCGGCAGGCGGAGGACGGGACCTGGGGGGGACCGGTGGAGACGGCCTGGACCATGGCCGCCCTCCTCGACGCCTCGGAGACGAGTCCCATGGTGCGGGGGCCCCTCGGGGAGGAATGGCGGAGGGCGGGCGCGGCCGTCCTCGCTCGGTGGAAGGAGGCCCGGGAGCCCGCGGACGCCTCCGCGGTGGACCGCCTCCACGGGGCGGCCGCCGTCGCGCTGGCGGATCGCATCGCCCCCGCGGGGACGGAGAGGCCCGGGGCGGCCTGGTACCAGCGGCGGTTCCGGGACCTCGACCCCGGGCAGGACGCGGACACATGGTTCGCCGCCGCGTTCCTCTGGAGGGTCTGGACCCCCTCCAAGGACCCCGACCACCCGCTCCAGGGATGCAAGGCGCGCCTGCGCGAGGACTACCTCGGGGGGAGGCTCCGTCCGGAGACGCCGGGGGAGACCTTCGCCCTCACCGCCGCCATCGAGTCCTTCGGCTGGGACGATTTCGGCTGGGTGCTGGGATACCTCTTCACCGACGACTGGCCGCCCCTCGAGGAAGACTGAAAGAACGGGACGGGTTCGTTCTTACAGTCTTCTACGCGAGGTCGACCCAGACGGACTTGACCTCGGTGTAGGCGTCCATGGCGACGGAGCCGAGCTCGCGGCCCCAGCCGCTGGCCTTGTAGCCGCCGAAGGGGAGCGCGGGGTCGTACATGTTGTAGGAGTTGATCCAGACCGTTCCGCCCTTGAGCCCGTGGGCGACCCGCAGCCCCTTCTTGATGTCCCGCGTCCAGACCGCGGCCGCTAGGCCGTACATCGTGCGGTTGCCGACGGCGACGGCGTCCGCCTCGTCCTTCACGCGGATGACCGACAGCACCGGCCCGAAGATCTCCTCCCGCGCGATGGAGTGGCGGTCGTTGTCCACCTCGTCGAAGACGGTGGGATTGACGTAGTACCCCTTCCCGTCCTCGCGCACCTTCGCGCGCGTGCCGCCGGCGACGAGCTTCGCGCCCTCGGCCTTCCCCTTCTCGACGTACCCGAGCACCGATTCCATCTGCCCCTTCGAGACCACGGGGCCGAGCCTCGACTTCGGGTGGAAGGGGTCCTGCGGGACCATCTTCGCGGTGCGGGCGAGCAGCTTCTCCATGAAGGCGTCGTGGACGGAGTCCTCGACGAGGAGGCGCGAGCCGGCGGCGCAGACCTCGCCCTTGTTGTAGAAGATGCCCACCGTCGCGCCCCGGGCGGCGGCGTCGAGGTCGGCGTCGGCGAGGACGACGTTGGGGCTCTTGCCGCCGAGTTCGAGCGTGCAGCGCTTCACGTGCTCCGCGCACTCCTTCGCGACCCACTTCCCGATCTCCGTGGAGCCGGTGAAGGCCACCTTGTCCACGCCGGGGTGGGTGATGAGCGCCGCCCCCGCGACGGAGCCCGACCCGGGGACGACGGAGAAGACGCCGGGGGGGAGGCCGCACTCGAGCGCGATCTCGGCCACCTTGAGGATGGAGAAGGGGGTGAGCGAGGCCGGCTTCAGCACGATGCAGCAGCCCGCGGCGATGGCGGGGGCGACCTTCCAGACGGCGAGGTCCAGCGGGAAGTTCCAGGGCGTGATGGCGCCGACGACCCCCACGGGCTCGCGGCGGGTGTAGAGGAAGGCCCCGGGACGGTCGGGCAGGGTCTCGCCGGTGACCTTGGTGGCCCAGCCGGCGAAGTACTCGAAGACGTTGATGGCCTCGCCCACGTCCACGAACTTCGCCTCGGCGAGCGGCTTGCCGGTGTTGAGGGTCTCGAGGCGGGCGACCTCGTCGGCGCGGGAGCGGAGGGCCTCGGCGATCCGGTAGAGGATGCGCTGGCGGTCGTTGGGGCCCATCTTCGACCAGGCGGAGCCGGGCTCGAGCTCGCGGCGGGCGGCGCGGACGGCGGCGTCCACGTCCGCGGCGGAGCACTCCGAGAGGCGGCCGATCTCCTGCTCGTTCCCCGGGAAGACGAGGGGGGAGGTCCTCCCCGAGGTCCCGTCCACGGGCTTGCCGTCGATGAAGGGGCGCAGCGGCAGGTTGCTGGTCAGGTCGGGGGCGGAATCGGCCACGGGAGTCCTCCTTCGCGTCGGGGGGCCCCCCGGACGGGGGGAAGCGGGCATCGTAGCGGGGCCCCGGCGGGGCGGGGACTTTCCGCGGGGCGGGGCGTACACCCCCCGGCGTCACCGCTTCCGGAGCCTCGCTCCGGGGGTCGGCATGAAAGTCCGCGAAGCCCTGCGTATAATCGTCCGTGATGGGTGGTTCCTCGCCGGATGCAGGGGGAGCCACCGGCAGTACCTGCATCCGTGGAAGCCCGGGAAGGTGACCATCGCAGGGCGCCCTTCGATGGAACTGGCCCCCAAGACCTGGAAGAGCATCCTGCGACAGGCAGGGCTGGAGGAACGGCCATGAGGAGGTACGGAGTCGTCCTGGAACCCACGAGGACCGGCTTCTCCGCCTACGTCCCCGATCTCCCCGGGTGCGTCTCGGCAGGGAAGACCCGGCGGCAGACCCTCTCCCTCATCAAGGGGGCGATCCGCTTCCACATCGAGGGGATGGAGAAGGACGGGACCCCGGTCCCGGAGCCGACGAGCATCTGCGAGACCGTCGAGGTCTGACCCGCTCCCGTCCCCGGGAACCCCCGCGCTAGTCGGGCGTGGACTCGGGCAGGGTGGCCTTCAGCTTGAAGGAGCCCCTGTTCCTCCCTCCGGAGTTGGGGCCGCCGTAGGTCGTCCCGGAGTAGGAGATTTTCAGGGCGATGACGGCGGAGGCCCCGTCCTTCCCCTGCTTCAGCTTCCCCTTGAGGCTCGCGGTGTCGACGCCGAGGTCGGTGCCCGTGTTGCCCCGCATGCAGTCGACGACCCACTGGCGGAAGGCGGCGGCCCCCTCCAGGTCCGTCGGTGCGGTCATCTGGTGGACCTTGCCGTTCTTCGTGGAGAGGACCCCCTGGAGGGTGCCGGCCTCGCCCGAGGGGTCGATGCCGGAGAGCGTGAACGAGGACTCCTCCCCCTGGAAGGTGATGTTCTCGAGGTCCGCCTCCCCCCTGGACTTGGTGGCCTTGAAGTGAGTGGCCTTGGCGTCCCCGTGGACGAGGTAGGGGTTGGCGAGGCCGAAGGCGTACATGAGCCAGAAGGCGGCGCCGCGTCCGTTGTACTCCGTCTGGTGGAAGTCAGCGCGGGAGGGGGCCGCGAGGAGGGCGACGGAGGCGAGGAGCAGGGGCCAGGCACGGGCCTTCATGGGCGTCCTTTCCGCCCTCCAGGGGAGGGACACCCGCCGAAACCGCAACCGGGGCCCACCCGGACAGGGGGGCCCCGGAACCCCCGTCCCGATACGCCGCCAGGATGTCAGTCAAGCCCGGACCCCGGCCAGCCGAAAAATCCGGGTGGCTCCTTGACAACCACAAATGGCGGTGTATTCTTCCCCGCCGCCCCCAACCTGTAGGGGGTACGGTGGCCGTGCAGGGAGTTCGTGAAATCCGCCTATCCACAGGTTCTCCCGACGCCGGGGGGGCCCCGGAGGATGTCGGTCCGGAGGCGTAGTCTTCGGGATGCCCCCGACGACGGGGGCTGGTCGTGCGCGCTGCTCACGGGAGCGCGCGGAGGGGTCCGCGAGCGGGCCCTCCCGCCCCTCCCGGGAAGCAGGTCGAACGTTGGGCGGGCGGTCCCCCGGGGCCGCCCAAGCACCTGGGTGCGCCGGGCGACCGGCGCGAAGGAAGGAAGGACGGGCGTTCCGCCCGCGTCCACGGGGACGCGGGGGGCCGCCCAGAGGGAGGGGACATGCCTGCGTACCCGTCGAACGCCGATTCGCGCCGCCGCAAGGGCCGCCGCCGCGCCGCCGGGAAGCTCCGGTTCACGCGCACCTTCTCCCAGGCCGACGTCCATCCCTTCGACGCCCTGCGCTGGGACCTCCGCACCGCGGCCATCACCTCCGAATCCGGCAAGGTCATCTTCGAGCAGAAGGACGTGGAGGTCCCCTCCTCCTGGTCCCAGCTCGCCACCAACGTCGTCGTCTCCAAGTACTTCCGCGGCGCCGTGGGCCAGGAGAACCGCGAGCGCAGCGTCAAGCAGCTCGTGGGCCGCGTCGTGGACACCATCACCGGGTGGGCCCGCGACTACGGCTACTTCGAGACCGAGGAGGACCTCAAGGCCTTCTCCGACGACCTCTGCCACCTCCTCGTGAACCAGTACCTCGCCTTCAACTCCCCGGTCTGGTTCAACGTCGGCATCGAGAAGAAGCCCCAGTGCTCCGCCTGCTTCATCAACTCGGTGGACGACACCCTGGAGAGCATCCTCGAGCTCGCCAAGACCGAGGGGAAGCTCTTCAAGTACGGCTCCGGGGCCGGGTCGAACCTCTCCAAGCTCCGCTCCAGCCGGGAGATGCTGTCCACCGGGGGGAAGCCCTCGGGCCCCGTCTCCTTCATGCGCGGCTACGACGCCTTCGCCAACGTGATCAAGTCCGGCGGCAAGACCCGCCGCGCCGCCAAGATGCAGATCCTCGACTGCGACCACCCGGACGTCGAGGAGTTCATCTGGTGCAAGAGCCGCGAGGAGAAGAAGGCCCACGCCCTCATCGATGCCGGCTACGACGGCGCCGTCAACGGGGAGGCCTACCAGTCGGTCTTCTTCCAGAACAGCAACCTCTCGGTGCGCGTCACCGACGAGTTCATGCAGGCCGTCGAGAACGACGCCCTCTGGCACTTCACCGCCCGCACCTCCGGGCAGCCCCTGGGGGAGATCCGGGCCCGCGACCTCTTCAAGCAGATCTGCGAGGCCGCCTGGCACTGCGGCGACCCGGGCCTCCAGTACGACGACACCATCAACCGCTGGCACACCTGCAAGGCCACCGACCGCATCTACGCCAGCAACCCCTGCTCCGAGTACGTCTTCCTCGACGACACCGCCTGCAACCTCGCCTCCCTCAACCTCATGAAGTTCCGCCGGGAGGACGGCTCCTTCGACGTGCCCTCCTTCAGGGCCGCCTGCAGGGTGTCGATCATCGCCCAGGAGGTCCTCGTCGACGCCGCCTCCTACCCGACCCCGCGGATCGGCGAGATGTCCCACCGGTACCGGACCCTCGGCCTCGGCTACGCCAACCTCGGCGCCCTCCTCATGGCCCACGGCGTCCCCTACGATTCCGACGAGGGCCGGGCCTACGCCGGCGCCGTCACCGCGATCATGACCGGCGAGGCCTACCGCGCCAGCGCCGAGGTCGCCGCCGCCATGGGGCCCTTCCCCGGCTACGCCGACAACGCCGAGGCCATGCTCGGCGTCATCGCCATGCACCGGGACGCGGCCTGGGGCCTCGCCCAGGCGGCGGCGCCCGCCGACCTCGTGGACGCGGCCCGGTCGGTCTGGGACGAGGCCCTCGACCTCGGCCGCGAGTCCGGCTACCGCAACGCCCAGGTCACCGTCCTCGCCCCCACCGGGACCATCGCCTTCATGATGGACTGCGACACCACCGGGGTGGAGCCGGACATCGCGCTCGTCAAGTACAAGAAGCTCGTCGGCGGCGGCGTGCTCAAGATCGTCAACCGCACCGTGCCGCTGGCCCTCGAGCAGCTCGGCTACGCCCCGGCGCAGATCGCCGAGATCATCGAGCACATCGACCGCACCGAGACCATCGAGGGGGCGCCCGGCCTCCGGGACGAGCACCTCGCGGTCTTCGACTGCGCCTTCCGCGCCCGCAACGGCGTCCGCTCCATCGTGGCCGAGGGCCACGTGAGGATGATGGCCGCCGCCCAGCCCTTCCTCTCCGGCGCCATCAGCAAGACCGTGAACCTCCCCCCCGACGCCACGGTGGAGGAGATCGGCCGCATCTACATGGAGGGCTGGAAGCTCGGGCTCAAGGCCGTCGCCATCTACCGGGACGGCTGCAAGCGGATCCAGCCGCTCTCCACCAGCCGGGACGAGAAGGCGACCTCCCAGAAGAAGGTCGAGGCGAAGGCCCCCGCCCCCGCCCCGGCCGCGCCGGCCGCCCCGGCGAAGCCGGCCCGCCGCCGCCTGCCCGACGAGCGGCACGCGATCACCCACAAGTTCTCCATCGGGGGCCACGACGGGTACGTGACCATCGGCGAGTACGACGACGGCGCGCCCGGGGAGATCTTCGTCGTCATGGCGAAGGAGGGCTCCACGGTGTCGGGCCTCATGGACACGGTGGCGACGCTCACCTCCATCGCGCTCCAGTACGGCGTCCCCGCGGACGTGCTGGTCAACAAGTTCAGCCACACCCGCTTCGAGCCGAGCGGCATGACCACCCACCCCGACATCCGCTTCGCGAAGTCCCCGGTGGACTACATCTTCCGCTACCTCGGCATCAAGTACATCTCCTCGAAGCAGCCGGTCGAGCGGGAGGTGGGGGAGGCGGCCCCGGCGGCCGCGGCGCCGGCCGCGGCGCCCGCGCCCGCGGCGGGGAACGGGGGCTCCAACGGGGGGTCCCACGCCCCGGTCCAGGCCTCCGCTGCGACGATGGGGGCGGCCGCGGCGATGGCGGCGCCCGCCCGCAGCCTCGGCGCGGCGGCGCTCCAGCCCGTGAACCGGCTCGCCAAGCTGGAGGAGAAGGTCTTCAACGCCCAGTCCGACGCCCCCTCCTGCCACAACTGCGGCGGGATCTGCGGGAACTGCGGGGAGACGAGCGGCTGCTCCTAGGCTCACCTGACGACGGGATCGCCCCGGGGGGCGCCGGACAGGGTCCGGCGCCCCCCTTCCGATCCGGGGCCGGGATCGGGGCGGGTCCGGCACGGATCAAAATCGGGCCGGCAGCGGCGCGGGGGTGGATACTGGGGGACGGCCCCCCCGGGGCTCCGCGCGGGCCGGGGGGCGCCGGAAAGGCGGCCACCGTGAAGCCCACCTCCCTCCTCTCCCTCCTCCTGCCCCTCGCGGCCCTCCCCCTCGCCTCCTGCGGCGACGACGCCGCCGCACCGGTCCCTCCGCCGCAGCCCGCGCCCGCGCCCGCGCCCGCGCCTGCGCCTGCGCCCGCGCCGGGGAAGTCCGCGGAATCCGGCGGGATGCGCTTCGAGGAGATCGCCCGCAGGGCGGGCCTGAAGTTCCACATGACCTTCCTCCGGCCGGAGCAGGGGGAGACCTTCCGCATCAACCTCTACGACCACGGGGCCGGCCTCTGCATCGCGGACGTGGACGGGGACGGGAAGGAGGACATCTACCTCCTCAACCAGCTCGGCTCCAACGGCCTCTTCCGCAACCGCGGGGACGGGACCTTCGAGGACGTCACCGCCGCCTCCGGCACGGGGCTCGACGACAGGATCTGCGTGGGCGGCGTCTTCGGCGACGCCGACGGCGACGGGGACCAGGACCTCTACGTCACCACGGTGCGGGGCGGGAACGTCTACTTCGAGAACGACGGGAAGGGCCGCTTCCGGGACGCGACGAGGGAGGCGGGCCTCACGCTCGTGGCCGAATCCATGTCCCCCTGCTTCTTCGACGCCGACGGCGACGGGGACCTCGACCTCATCGTCACCAACACCGCCCGGTGGACCCTGGAGACGTTCTCCGAGGGCCTGCGCTACTGGGAGGGCAAGTGGACCCTCGAGGAGCTCATCGACAGCGAGAAGCAGTTCGACGTCTTCTACCGCAACGACGGGAAGGGCCGCTTCACCGACGCGACGGAGGAGGCGGGGCTCAGGGGCAAGGGGTGGGGCGGGGACGTCGCGGTCTTCGACCTCGAGGGGGACGGCGACCTCGACGTCTTCGTGTGCAACATGTTCGGCTCCTCCTCCCTCTACGCCAACGACGGGAAGGGGATCTTCCGCGAGGTGACGCGCGAGGTCCTCGGCCGCACCTCCTGGGGGGCGGTGGGGGCCCGGGCCGTCGACTACGACGACGACGGGAGGCTCGACCTCCTCGTCGCGGACATGCACTCCGACATGTGGATCCCCTTCGACATGGGGGCCTCCATGGTGCGGGAGAAGGAGAAGTACGACTCCTTCTACGGCCGCGCCGTCAAGGAGGGCTGGGCGACCCCGGAGAAGGACCGGCTGTTCGAGGTGCAGGCCGCCATCAGGAAGGAGGAGGTCGTCTTCGGGAGCACCCTCTTCCGCAACCTCGGCGGCGGGAAGTACGAGGAGGTGTCCGCCCGCGCCGGCTGGGAGACCTTCTGGCCCTGGGGCATCGTGGACGGGGACTACGACCTGGACGGCCACCAGGACGTCTTCATCCCCTCGGGCATGGGCTACCCGCTCTTCTACTGGCGGTCCTCCCTCCTCCGCAACCGGGGGGACGGGACCTTCGCGGACGTGAGCGGCCCCGCGGGGATCGATCCCCCCCCCGGCGGGCCCTGGGCGGACGTGATGTTCAAGGGGAATCGCGGCGTCCGCAGCGCACGGGCGGCGGCGACGCTGGACATCGACGGGGACGGGCTCCTCGACCTCGTCGTGAACACCTTCAACGACCGGGCCTGGCTCTTCCGCAACACCTCGCCGAAGGGGACCTGGTGCGGGCTCAAGCTCGTCGGCACGCGGCGCCACCGGGACGCCATCGGGTCCGTGGTGAAGCTGACCGCCGGCGGACGCACCATGACACGGCAGGTGCAGGCGGCCGGCGGCTACCTCTCCCAGTCCACCTCCGTCCTCCACTTCGGGCTCGCCGGCGCGACGAAGGTGGACAGGGTGGAGATCACCTGGTTCGGGGGCCAGGTCCAGACCCTCACGGACGTCCCCGTCGGGAAGGTCACCGTCGTCACCGAGCCGGAGTAGCGCCCGGGGCCGTTTCCCGGTCCCGGGGGGGCGCCCCCGCCCGTCCCATGGCAAGGGCGGACCCGCGGTCCCGCGGGGAAAGGGGAGTCCATGGCGTCGCGAACCCGCGCGGGCGCGATCCTCGCCTCTTCCGCGATCCTCGTCCTCGGCGCCCTCGGCTGGTGGCTCCTCGGGGGGGAGGGCGGCGGCGGGGCCCCCGGGACGGCCGGAGGCGGCGCGGGCGCCGCCGGCCCCGCCGACCCGGAGCGGGGGCCCG
>JAKLKS010000127.1 GCA_023150535.1 Planctomycetota bacterium | reverse complement strand
CCCCGGCGCCGGCCCCGGCGCCCGTCCCCGCGGGGGCCCGGGAGGCGACGCTCGATCCGGCCGCCCTGGACTCCATCGCGGAGCTCGGGGAGGGCGAGGAGGGGGACATCATCGCGGAGCTGGTCTACATCTTCTCCTCGGAGGCGCGGCCGCGGATGGAGCGGCTGCGGGCGGCGCTGGCCGCGCGCGACGCCGAGGAGGTGCGGCGGGAGGCCCACGGGCTCAAGGGCTCCGCGGCGAGCATCGGGGCGAAGGCGCTGGCGGAGATCGCGCGGACGCTGGAGGAGGGGGGGCGCGCGGGGTCGGTGGAGGGGGGCGAGGACCTGATGCGCGACCTGGAGGAGGAGTTCGACCGGGTGCGGGCGGCCCTCGACGCCTACGTCGCCGCGCGGCCGGCCGGGGGCGAGGTGACGAAGGCCGGGTGATGTTGGAGGGGGGCGGGGGGGGCCGGTAGCATGATCCGGCTCTGCTCCATCCCATCGGTCGGGGCGTAGCTCAGCCTGGCTAGAGCGCTTGCTTCGGGAGCAAGAGGCCGGAGGTTCAAATCCTCTCGCCCCGACCAGACGCACACCGGCATGGATGCTGGGCTTGAGCGTGGGCGGCCCTCCCGCTGAGAGGCCCTGGGATGGACCCAGTAGCGGGGTCTCTCACCTACCTCCCACCTGCGATGTCGCGGGGACTCGCGGACCTGGGGTTCTTCGTCGGAACCGAGGTCCATCGCCAGGATGGTCTTCTTCCGGCGCTCATCCACCAGGCGGACGTACAGGTTCGTGATCGAGATGTCGGCATGCCCCAACCGGCTCTGAAGGTCCGAGATGGAACCACGGTTCTCGAGGAAGCGAGTCGCGAGACTCGTATGGCCCATTTGCTGGGTCAATCCCTCGGTTGTACGGGACCTTGAGGAAGAGTAGGCGCGAGGAATCCCGGAATCAAAGGGTCCTGCGCAGGTCGTAGCAGGAGACCACCGATGGCGAATGCGGCGGTGCGACGACTGGCCACCGTAGCCCTCGTGCTGCTCGGGATCTCGGCAGGTGGCTTCCTCCTGTACTGTGCCGCCCGACAGGACGAGGGTCCGGCTCCACCAGTCCGGGAGGGTCCTCCAGGGCCGAGGCCTGAGGCAAGAGCCAAGGAGAAGGAGGTGTTCGTCGGCGTGCGGCGGACCCACCGAGGTGGCACGGGTCTCTCCTGCGAATTGTCGGATGGCCGACAGATCCGTGCGAGGGAAGGGATGCTCGAAGGGAGCGGCGTGCCCGGGGCGACCACAACGCTCGTGAGCGCGCTGCTACTGGGTGACGAGATCATATGGAAGCGACAGCTCAATCTGACCAAGGGGGCTGAAGCGCTCTTCGAGGAAGACATCCGGATGGCCCTCTCGGTCCGAGCGATGACGGCCTGCGAGGGCACGGTGTGGATCGTGGCGACCGCGGGGCATGAAGTGACCGGCGAGGCACTGCGGATCTCGGGCGACGATGTGGAGACCTTCCAGCGCGGAGTTCTCACGCTGGAACCTCCGTACTGGGGACGATCGAGGTTCGGCATCGAGAGTTCCACCGTGGTAGCGGACCAGGAAACTGCGAAGGTGAAGGTGGTCGTCGGGCACGGCGACGGCGGAGTCGAGCAGGGTGTCAACGCCGAATGCTGCATCAAGGGCGATGCTGTGGTCGTCACCAGAGTCGAGAACTACCCTCAGCAACGGAGACCGCGCCGATGAAGCTCCGGCGCTTCCGAGCGCGAGACGCGTGACTCCCTGGCGGCGGAGTCCGCTCCTGCGCGGACCGCCCAGGAGCCGATGCCGTGGATGAGGCTCCGGGGCTCACGCACCGGGATTCAGTGGCGGCCGAGTGGCGCGACGGACCGGTGCGGGCGCGGTCTCCCCGCGAACCCGTGTCCGGCACCGCGCCGTTTCCCCGGGCACCCGGCGCCGGTGGCCGCGACGGCGGGGGAGCCTCTCACCGGCCGGATTGCGGCCCCCGCGCTTCCGCCCGGGCGGGAGGAGGCTCCCCTCGATCCTTCCACGCATCCAGGATCTCCCGGGGGAGGGGGACGTTCGTCAGCATCGGCCCGCGGCATTCGGGCGGGGCGTGCTCGACGAGGTGGTCGAGGAGGCGCTTCGCCTCGGCGAGGTGGACCCGTTCCCCCGTCGCCCGCCACAGGAGGAACCGGACCTCCATGTCGACCCTGGCGGAGAGGCCCGGCTCGGACTTCGCGAGGAGCCCGAGGACGGCGCCCGGGTCGACGTCGCCGGCCAGGGCCCCCTCGGCGCCGAGCAGCAGGCGCTCCGCGTCGTCCCCGGTCGCCTCGGCCACGGCGAGGCCCTCCGCCCGGCGGGCGCGCGCCTCCGCGGAACGCCTCCCCTTCCCGAGGACCCTCGCCATCCCGGCCAGGGCCCGGCTCTCGATGACGCGCAGACCCGTCTCCCGGGCGAGGGCGAGGGCCTGCTCGAACCTCCCCAGCGCCTCCTCCGCCGCGCCCCAGCTCTCGGCGATCCCGGCGAGGGCGACGAGCCAGTAGGATTCCACGCGCCGGTTCCCCACGGTCCGCGCCAGCGCCAGACCCTCCTCGAGGAGGGCGCGCCCGCCCTCGACGTCCCCCAGGTCCACCAGCTGCTGCCCGAGGCTCCCGAGGACCACCGCCTCCCCCACCCGGTCCCCGATCTCGCGGGCCGTGACGAGCGATCGGCGGTAGAGGTCCAGGGCCTCGCCCGCCTCGCCCATCGAGGAGCAGAGGGTGGCCAGCCCCGTCATGGCCGAGGCCTCGGTGCGCCGGTCCCCCGCCTCCCGGGCCAGCCTGAGGGAGTGGCCGTACATCTCCCTCGCCCCGCCGTTCTCTCCGAGGCGGAAGTGGATGTTGCCCAGACTCCCCGCGGTCATGGCCTCCTGCCGGCGGTCCCCCCGCTCCCGGGCCACGGCGAGCGCCCTCTCGACGAAGCCCCGGGCCTCCGCGTGGGCCCCGCGCACCGAAAGGATCTGCCCGAGGATGAGGAGCCCCTCCGTCTCGATGCCGGAGTCCCCCGCCGCCCGGGCGTGCTCCAGGACCGACTCGGCCCGCGCCCGGGCCTCGTCGTAGCGGTTGGTCTGGAAGTGGAGCCGCGAGGAGGCCAGCGCCGCCCGGGCCCTGAGGGCCGGATCACCGGAGGCGGCGGCCAGCGCCTCCGCCTCCCGCAGGGCCGCCTCCTGCCCGGCGCGGCGCCCGAGGAGGTTGAGGCGCCCCTCCCTGCGCAGCACCAGGTCGAACCGGGGCCGCCCCTGCAGGAGCGCGGGCACGGCGAGGGCCCGTTCCGCCAGGGAAACGGCCTCCTCCGCCATGTGGCCGTGCTCCAGGTGATCCAGGGCCCGGTCGAGGTAGGGGAGCGCCCGCTCCCCCCGCGCCCCGCGTAGGAAGTGGAGGCACATGTCCACGCAGGCCCCGCCCGGGGTCCCCGCCGGACCCGCTCCACCGGGGTGCTGCCTCCTCTCCAGCGCGTCGCCGAGGGCCGCGTGGTACTCCTCCCGCAGCCGCTCCGAGAGGGCCCCGTAGAGCGCCTCCTGCACCTGGTGGTGGTCGAAGGCGAACTGCCGGCCCACCGCGCGGACCAGGCGGTGGCGGCGCTCGACGTGGCCGAACCTCCTCAGGGCATCCACGGGCGACAACCCCGCCACCTCACCCGCCAGCACGGGGTCGAAGGAGAACCCGCAGCAGGACGCCACGTCGAGGAGGTCCCGCTCCTCCTCGGACAGGCCCGCCACCCGGGCGCTGACGAGGTCCAGCACGGACTCCGGGATCCGGAGGTCCTCCAGGGCGCGGGTCGTGACCCACATCCCGTCGTCCCGGCGGGCGAGGAACTGCCCCTCCCGGAGGCCCCGGAGGATCTCGAACACGAAGAAGGGGTTGCCGTCGGACCGGGTCAGGATGCGGAATCCCAGATCCTCGGCGAAGCGATCCCTGCGGAAGGCGTCCTCCAGGAGGGCGGCCACGTCCCGGGGCCCCAGCCGCGGCAGGGGCATGCGGGTGAAGTGCCCCATCCGCGCCAGGCCCGAGACCCACTCCCCGGGGAGCCCCGGTCGAGCCGCCCCGACGAGGAGCACCCGCAGGCTCCCCGCCGCCGCGGCCAGGGCCGCGAAGAGCCCGCGGGCCTCCTCGGGCGCGAAGTGGAGGTCGTCGACGAGGATCACCGTGGGGCGCTCCGCCGCCAAGGCGGCGGTGGCGTGGACGAAGCAGGAAGCCACCGACTCCCGCGTCAGGGGCTCCGCCCCCGGGGGCGGGGCGTCCCCCCGGAGGAGAGCGTCGAAGGCGGGGACGAGCAGCGGCACCCGCGCCAGCCAGGAGGCGCTCCCTTCCTCGCCGAACTGCTCGCGGTAGGCGGTGCTGAGGGCTCCCGCGGCCGTCGCGGCGCCTGAGGGAGGGTACGACCCGTGGAGGAAGCTGAGGTCCTCCCCCTCCCGCTGCAGCCGCCCGGCGAACTCGTCCACGAGGCGCGTCTTGCCGACGCCCGCCTCCCCCTCGAGGAGGACCACCTGCCCCTCCCCCGCGACGGCCTTCGAATAGAGGCCGCGCAACGCCGCCAGCTCCGCCTCCCGCCCGTGGACCGCAGTCTCCCTCGGGATCCGCACCCTCCGCAGCGGCCTGCCCGCGGCCCGGCGGAGGTGCTTCGCCCTCTCGGTCCACCAGGGGGAGCCCTCCCCCTCCTCAAGAACGCGAGCCACCTCGGCGGCGGAGGAGAAGCGGCGTTCCGGGTCCTTCTCGAGGAGGCGGTGGACGACCTCCTCGAGGAAGGGGCTCACCTGGGTGTTGCGGTCCCCCAGGCGGGGCGGCTCCTCGTGGACGATGCGGTGCATGACGGCGGCGGAGTCGTCGGCGAGGAAGGGGTGGACTCCGGCGGCCAGCTCGTAGAGGAGGACGCCGAGCGCGTGGAGGTCGGCCCGCGGGTCCGCCCTTGAGCCGAACGGTCTCGTCCCTGAGGCGCGCGACGCCGAGGTCCATGATCTTGATCTGGTGGTCCGGGGTGATGAGGACGTTCTCCGGCTTGAGGTCGCGGTGCACGGCCCCCGCGGCGTGGATGGCGGCGAGCCCGGCGGCCGTCTCGCGCCCGACGTGGCGGCAGAGGCCCTCGGGGACCCGTTCCATCTCGTCGAGGAGCGCCCGCAGGGTCTGGCCCTCGACGAACTCCATGACGAGGACGTGGAACTGGACGCCCCCCTGGACGAAGGCGTCGACGTCGAGGGTCCGCACGACGTTGGGGTGGCGGACCGCGCGCCCGATCTGCGCCTCCTGCAGGAAGCGCTTGAAGTAGCCCCCGGACTCGAGGAGGTGGGGGTGGACGATCTTCAGGGCCACCCGCGTCCCGCAGGGCAGCCCCGCGGCGGTCTTCGACACCGAGGCCGCGTACACCCTTCCCATCCCGCCCGATCCGAGCTCCCGGTCCAGGCGGTAGGGCCCCAGCTGACTGCCGATCATGGCCGTTTCCGGCGCTCCGGGGCCCAAGGTAGCAGGCCGGAGTCCGGTCCGGGCAGGGCAAGTCCCCGAGGGGGGAATGACGCCCGTCAACCCCTCGGGGACGGCATGAACCGTCCTCCTGCCTCCGTCCCGTCGTCCCCCGACGCACCCTTCGAAGGGAGGGGGGAAGGTCCGGGAGGGCAGGGGTCCGGAGGATCCGGTCCTCTCGCCCCGACCGGGCGCAGGCGCGCCCGGAGGCCGGGCCCATGCCGCGGGATCCTCCACCGTGCCGGAGCCGCCGGGGGCCGGTCCGGTTCGCCTTCGACGGGGCCTTCGGCGCCGGGATCGACCGCGCCGAGGCGTTCCCCTTCGAGGGGGCCCTACTCCACGCCGAGCAGGACTCCTTCGGTGTAGATGATCTCGACGCGGTCCCCGGCCTTGAGGCCGGCGACGAACTTCCGCCCCTCCTCCCGCTCCGCCTTCACGACCCGGAGCGTCCCGTCGGGGTCGGTGAAGGAGACCACGTGCTTCGCGGCGTCCACGGTCACGACCTTCACCGTCAGGGCCAGGCCCGCCGCGACGCCGCCGCCGGGCTTCGCCCCGAGGCGCGTGCGGGCCGCCCCCGCGGAGACGGTGGGGGGGATGTCGGCCTCCCCCGGCGCGAGGCGGCGGACGGAGAGGGTGATGGAGAGGCGGGCCTTCACCTTCATGCCCGGCTCGACCCGGTCGAAGTTCCGGGCCTCCGGGGGGGCGACCAGGACGAAGCGGGCCCCGTCGGCGCGCTGGAGGGCCACCTCCCGCGTCGCCCGGTCCACGGAGGTCACGGTGGCCTCGGCGAGGACCTCCTCGGTGATGCTCGCCCGGGACGGGGGCTCCGGCGCCGGGGTGGAGGCGCAGCCCGCGGCCAGCGCGAGGAGCAGCAGGGACGACGGGAGCCACGGACGGCGCGGCGCGTGCCTGGACATGGAACCTCCGTTGTCGCGACACCCTCGGACCCGCGCCCCGCGCCCGTCGCGGCGGCGGCCGGTCCCCGGATCCGCAGGGAAGGTAGCACGGTCGATCGCCGGCCCCCGGCACCCGGGGAGGGGGAGTCACATCGGTGCGTCCCGGGCGCCCGCTCCCGGCGCCCGGGTCCGCCTCCGGCCGGGTTCCCGGTGGCCGGACATTGGTGCTTGCCCGACGACGCCCTTCCGGGCCAGCCTCCGTGGTCGCAGGTCCCAGGGTCCGGAAGGGGGGAGGGGTCGCCCCTCCCCCCGGCTCACGCCGCCGCCGCCGCCGCCTCCCCGAGGATCCCCGCGAGCACCCCGCCCACCCGCGCCCGCTGGGCCTCCGTCGTCACCTCCAGGTACAGCTCCTCGAACCGCGGGTGGGTGACCCCGCTCCCGACGAAGGCCCACCGCTTGGCCCGCAGGACCTCGCGGTGCACCGCCTCCCGCCGCCCCGGCGGGAGGGCCGCCCCCCGGAGCCGCTCGAAGTTCTCCACGTCCATCCCGGCCTGCGCCTGCAGGAGCCCGTCCACCCCCGCGAGGAGCGCGGCGAGGTCCTCCACCGCCCGGTCCCGCCGCGCCGCGTCCATCCCGGCGAAGGCCCGCACCGTCTCCAGGTGGTCCATGCGCGCGTGCTGCGACTCCTCCAGCCAGTGCGCCCGGAAGACGTCCCGCGTGAGCGGATCGAGGGAGCCGTCGTCCCGGATCGCCTCCCGGAAGTGGCGCTGGGACATCCACTCCAGGGCCGCCGTGAGGAGGAGGACCGCCCCCCGGTCCTTGGACAGCACGAAGCGGGCGGTCTCCTCCTTCCCGCCGACCAGCGCGGTCGCGAAGCCGAGCGCCGCGTCCACCCGGCGGCGGACCTCCCGGAAGAGGGTCATGTGCTTGACCTCCTCCGCGGCGAAGTTCGTGAGCGCGTCGAAGGCGTCCCCCCCCGCGAGGGCGGATTCCCCGGCGAGGGCCACCATCTGGGGGGCGATGAACTCCTCCACGTAGCCGAAGAGGTGGGCGTAGGCGGCCAGCTCCACCTGCGTGAGGCGGCGGCGGTCGTCGGCGTCGAGGTCGGGCAGGCGCCCCGTCGCCGAGAGCGCCGCGGGCAGCCAGGGGAGGGAGGGGTCGAAGGCCCGGTCCCCCAGGACGTCCTCGATCCTCCAGTTGACGGCATAGGACGTCTTCAGGCAGTCGGCGTAGGTGTAGGCGGCCACGGCTCCTTCCTTTCCCCCGGGGTTCCCGGGCTGGTTGTTTTCAGAACGACAGGTGAGTAATGTAGGATAGGACCCGTCGCGGCGCCCGTCAAGGCTTTTTTAGAACAATCGTTCAGAAAAAAGGTAGACTCTCCTAGGCCGTTGGAAACAAACGAGTTGGGAGGAAGCCATGGGCCGTCCGAAGACCTGGGATCGGAGCGAGGTCCTGCGTCGGGCCACCCGGCTGTTCTGGGAGAAGGGGTTCGAGGGGACCCACCTGCAGGAGCTCGTGCGGGTGGCGGGGATCAACCGCTTCGCCCTCTACAAGGAGTTCGGCGGGAAGGAGGGGCTCTTCGAGGAGTCCCTGCGGAACTACATGAAGGACATGGAGGTCCTGACCTCGCTCCTCGCCCGCGAGCCGCTGGGGCTCGCGAACATCCGCGCGATGTTCCGCGCCACCGACGCCTACGACTTCCACCACGGCTGCTTCGTCCTGAACACGGTGCGGGAGAAGCACGTGGTGGGGGCCGGCGCTTGGAGCGCCACCCGGAAGTTCGTCGAGGGCGGGGAGGCGGCGTTCCGCCGGAACGTCGAGGCGGCGGTGGTCCGGGGGGAGCTCCCGCCCGCCACGGACGCCGAGGGGCTGGCGCGGTTCCTCGTGGCCCTGGACATCGGCCTCATCACCTACGGGGTGGCGGCCCCCGAGGGGACCGACCGGGGGCGGGCCCTGGAGGTGCTGGACCGGTTCCTCGACGGCCTCTCCGGGGGCCGGCGATGACGGGCCCGGCGGGGGCGGGGGGCCCGGAGCGGCGGGTGGCGGTGGAGCGGGAGATCGGGGCGGCGCCGGCCGCGGCCTTCGACCTCCTGGCCGACTACCGGGAGGGCCATCCGTCCATCCTCCCGCGGCCCTGGATCCGGGGGCTCACGGTGGTGGAGGGGGGGCGCGGGGCCGGGACCGTCCTCGACGTCCGCCTGTGGGAGTGGGGGAGGACGAGGACGCTCCGGATGCGGGTGTCGGAGCCGGTCCCCGGCCGCGTGCTCGAGGAGGTCGATCCCGCGGGAGGGGTGCGGACCACCTTCACGGTCTCCCCGCTCCCCGACCCCGCCCGGTGCCGGGTCGCCATCGCCACCGTCTGGCCGCACCGCCCGGGCCTGGCCGGCCGCCTCGAGTGGCTCCTCCTCCGCGCCGCCGCCCCGGGCATCTATCGGAAGGAGCTCGACCTGATGGCCCGGCGGCTGGAGGCGGGGCGGCGGTAGGAGGCGCGGGGGGCGGCGGGGCCGCGGCGGGAAGGACGAGGAGCAGCGCCGCCAGGGCGGGGGGGAGGCGGAGGGGCATCCCCCGATGGCAGCCCGGCGGGGCCCGGGAAGTCCCGCTCCGCGGCGAGGAGGATCCCCTGCATCTTCGCCGCGGTCCTGGCCACCCTCTTCCCGACCGTCGTCGCCATGCTCGCCCCCCCCCCCCCGGCTCCGGGAGGAGGCGCGCCTCCGCCTGTGACGCGCCCGGGAGGACCGGCCCCGGCGTCCCCGTGACGGGAGGGGCGCGGGACGGGGACGGCGGTTGCCGCGGGCCGCCGAGCGGTCTAGGATCGGGACCTCCCCCGGAGGATCCTTCCATGGCCGCCGCCCCCGCCGCCGAGGCCCGAATCGACGAGTGCTTCCACGCCGACGCCGCCCTCCTGGAGCGGCTCCTCTCCGAGGCCGTCTCGAGGGGCGCGGACTTCGCCGACCTGTACTTCGAGCGTCGCGAGGAGTGGAACCTCCTCCTCGAGCAGGACGTCCTGCGGACCGCCTCCTCCGGGGTCATGGCGGGGATGGGCGTCCACGTGCTCTGCGGCGAGCGCACCGGCTACGCCTTCACCGAGGACTTCACGCCGGAATCCATGATGCGCGCGGCGCGCACGGCGTCGCTGATCGCCGCGGGAGGGGGCGCGGCGCCGGTGATCCGCCTGCGGGATCGGCCGGTCCGGGACCTCTACCCCGCCGGGGCCGTCCCGCCCGGGGCCGCGTCCGGGGACGGGTTCGCCCACCGCGTCGACCTCCTCCGCAGGGCCTCCGCCGCGGCCCGCGGGAAGGAACCCAGGGTGACCCGGGTGGTCGCGGCCCTCCGGGACGAGGTCAAGACCGTGGCGGTGGTGACCGGCGAGGGGGGGATCTTCCGCGATCGCCAGCCCATGCTCACCTTCTACGTCCTCGTGGTGGCGGAGGAGGCCGGCAGGGGGCGCGTGCAGGCCCACGACAGCGGCGGGTGCCGCATGGGCCTGGAGTACTTCGACCGCAAGCCCCCGGAGGAGTTCGGCCGCGAGGCGGCCCGGCGGGCCGGCCTGGCCCTCGGGGCCGACCCGGCTCCCGCGGGATCCCTGCCCGTGGTCCTCGGGCCGGGCGCCTCGGGGGTCCTCCTCCACGAGGCCGTGGGGCATCCGCTGGAGGCGGACTTCAACCGCAAGGGGCTCTCCCGCTTCTGCAACCGGATGGGGGAGAAGGTGGCTTCCTCCCTGTGCACCATCGTGGACGACGGGACCGTCGCCTCCAGCCGCGGCTCCCTCAACGTGGACGACGAGGGGAACGCCACGTCCTCGACCACCCTCATCGAGAACGGCGTGCTGGTGGGGTTCATGCAGGACCGGCTCTCCTCGCGCCTGACGGGGGCGAAGCCGACGGGGAACGGCCGCCGCCAGTCCTACGCCCACCCGCCCATCCCGCGCATGACGAACACCTACCTCCCGCCGGGCCCCCACCGCCCGGAGGAGATCCTGAGGTCCGTGAAGAGGGGGGTCTACGCCGCCGACTTCCTCGGGGGGCAGGTGGACATCGCCAAGGGGGACTTCGTCTTCAGCGCCTCGGAGGCCTACCTCATCGAGGACGGCGCCATCACCCGTCCCCTCCGGGGCATGACGCTCATCGGGAACGGCCCCGACGTCATGGGCCGCGTGGAGATGGTGGGGAACGACTACCGGCTCTCGGGCCAGGCGGGGATGTGCGGGAAGGAGGGGCAGCTCGTCCCCGTGGACTTCGGGATCCCGACGGTGAAGATCTCCTCCATCACCGTCGGCGGGACGGAGGGCTAGGCATGGACCTGCGAGGGGCGGTGAAGGAGGCCCTCGGCGCCGCCCTCGGAGGGGGCGCCGGCGCGGCGGACGCCTTCGCGGTGGAGCGGCTCGGCACGAGGACCACGGTGCGGAAGGGGGCGCTCGAGACCGCCCACGAGTCGGCGACCCGCGGCGTGGGCGTGAGGGCCTTCCGGGACGGTCGCATGGGGATGGCCTGCACGACCGACCTCACGGAGGAAGGGCTCCGGGGCGCGGGGGCGCGGGCCGCGGACATCGCCCGCATGGCCGGGGAGGACACCGCGGCCGGCCTTCCCGCGGCGGAGCACCGGGGCGTCCTCGCCCCGCCGGAGGGGCTCGACGACCCCGGCTTCGATTCCTTCGATCCCGCCGCGGGGGTGGAGATGGCCCGGGCCTCGGAGGCCGCCGCCTTCTCCCTGGACGCGAGGATCACCAACTCGCAGGGGGCGACCTTCCACTCCTCCCGCAGCCTGGTCGCGCTGGCGTCCAGCGACGGCTTCGAGGGGTCCTTCCGCCGCACCCGGTTCGGCCTGAGCGTCGTCGTGGCGGCGGCGGAGGGCGGCGGGGTCAACCAGCGCGCGCACTGGTGGACCGCCTCCCCCCGGCTCGGGGGGCTCGACGACCCGGAGGAGGTGGGGCGGGAGGCCGCCCGCCGCTGCCTCCGGCGCCTCGGCTGGAGGAAGATCCCCACCTGCCGCGTCCCCGTCGTCTTCGCCCCCGAGGCGGCCGCGGAGCTGGCCGCGCACGTGGCCGACGCCTGCAAGGGGAGCGCCCTCTTCCGCGGCGCCTCCTTCCTGGCCGACTCCCTGGGGAAGGAGGTCGCCTCCCCCCTGCTCACCCTGGTGGACGATCCGACCCTCCCCGGGCGGCTCGGCACCGTCGCCTTCGACGGCGAGGGGGTCCTCCCGAGGAGGAAGGCGATCCTGGAGGGCGGCGTGCTCCGCAGCTTCCTGTTCGATTCCTACTCGCTCCGGAGGCTGGCGGCGGAGGCCCCCGGCCGCGCCGCCGGGGGAGCGCCGGGCAACGCCGGCCGGGGGATCTCGGGCTCGACGATCGTGGGGACCTCCAACCTGTTCTT
>JAKLKS010000126.1 GCA_023150535.1 Planctomycetota bacterium | reverse complement strand
GGAACGGGACGGCGCTCGTCTCGCTGGCGCCCCGCGCGGAGGGCTGGAAGTCGAGGAAGGGGGTCTTCACCTGGAGGAGCCCCCGCGGCTCCGCGGGGAAGTTCACCCTCGTCCTCGACGGCAGGACGGGGGCCCTGACCCTCAGGGGCTCCCGGCTCGAGCTGCCGGCGGCCGCGGCGGGGACGCTCCGCCTGTCCGTCCGCTGCGGCGGCGAGGCCGGCTCCTCCTACGACGGGTGGGTGGAGGGGCGGAAGGGGACGCTCCAGTCCGGGGGCGCGGCGGAGTAGCCCGCCTCCCCTACCTCAGGATGTTCGACGGCGGGGCCGCGGTCGGGAGGAGGTTCTCCCGCACCTCGACCCCGCCGTTCCTCCGGGTCACCTTGAGGGCGAAGGTCGGGTGGGTCTGGTCCCCGGGGACGAAGACGGCGGGCAGCGGGGACGGCGACCAGTCGACGAGGTCGCAGGTGACGAGGAGCCCGTCCCCCTCCTCCCCCGCCGCGGCGAGGCGGATCCCGGTGAGGTAGTAGTTGTGGCTCGTCCCGCCGTACCAGGGGTCGATGAGGTAGTGGGGCCCGAGGCCGATGACGAGGAACATCTCCTTCGAGAAGTCCGCCTTCGGCGGGGAGGGGGGCACGTACCAGGTGTAGACCTGCCGCACCTCCTCCGCCCGCGCGTTCCACCATGCGTTCCAGGAGGACGCCTCCCGGAACACGAGGACCTGCGGCGGCCCCGGGAGGCAGGTGTGCATCGGCAGGGCCGCGAGGGACCAGAGGAGCCCGCCCGATCCGCCGCCCGGCGCGGTGGGGACGAACTCCCCCTCGGGCAGGGTCCAGCGGCCCCGGGCATCCTCCTCGAGGTCGGCGAGGGTGGCGAAGACCCGCCCGTCCAGGGAGAGGGACACCTCGACGCCGGAGCCCTCCGTCTCCCGGAGGTCGGAGAGGTCGACCCGGCGGGCGCGGACCGAGACGGTCCCCGTGGATCGGCGGAGGAGGAACCGGACCGCGCTGCGGGGGCCGAGGATCCCGCGGGCCTTCACCTCGACGTCGAAGGCGGCCTTCCCCGAGACGCGCGACCGGGTCCCGGAGGGGGCGCGGAGGATCGTCCGCCCCGCGACGGAGAGGACGAGGGGGTCCCGGGCGGGGTCGAAGGAGGCGAGGGAGGCGGGCGCGTCGAAGTCGGCCTCGAGGTCGAGGGCGTCCCGGCCCGGCTTCCCGCCGAAGCGGGCCTCCACGCGGCCGAGGCGGAGGAGGCCGGGTTCCGCGGCCGCGGCGGGCGCGGGGCCGGCGGGGGGAAGCGCCCCGGCGGCGAGCAGGAGGACCGGCAGGGCGGCGCGCCCCCCGATCCAGCGGGCGAAGGCCATGGTCCCCTCCTGCCCGCGGGGAGCGCAAGGAGCGTGCCGGGGGCTCGGCCCTGTTCCACGCTCGCGGGGCCGCCCGGGGGGCCGGGAGACGGCAACGGGCGGTAACGGGAACGTCCGGGGAGGCCGGGGGGGCTACGCCCACCGCCTCTCGAGTGGCCTGTCGCCCCGCTAGAGCAGAGCGAGGAACTCCCCGGTCGTCACTCCGGCCTGACGGAGGATCGCCCGGAGAGTCCCCTTCTTCAGGTCCCTGGAGTGCATGGGAACCGTGACGCGGCGGGCGAGGTCCGTCCGATGGCGCAGCGCGACGTGGCTGCCCCTCTGGTGGTGGACGAAGAACCCCGCTCGGCAGAGGGCGGCGACGACCTCGCGCGGACGGACCGCGGGCAGGTCGGGCAAGGAGGCTACGGACCGCCGACGGTGACCACGACCTTCTCGTGCACGGGGGGCCGGCGGATGTCCCGCGGCAGCGCGATTCCGTCGATGAGGAGGCTCTCGCAGTGGACCTGGATCGCCTCCACCGCGTTCCGGCGCGCCTCGGCCATGGTGTCGCCCTCGGTCAGGCAGCCGGGAAGCGCGGGGACGAGGACGGTGTACCCGCCCTCGGGCTGGGGCTCGAAGACCACCGTGTAGGAGCGCCGCTTCCCGGCTCCGGCGATGGCCACGGCCCCGGCCTCGCGGACGGTTCCTGCACCATCGGATCGGCGGCGGACGGTCCTGCGCCTCGTCATGGACCCCACGATAGCACGGAGGGCGCCTCCGTGGAATCGCACCGGCCTCTTCCCGGCGGCCTTCGCGGCGGACCGGCCTGCGGGTGGTGCCTCCCCGACCGGTGCCGCTACCGCCGCCCGTCCTCCCCGCTCCCCCGCGGTGGGAACAGGTCGAGCACGCCCACGGTCCCCGCCGGGACCGCCCCGGGGTCGAGTTCCAGGATCGTGGACGCCACCTGGGTCCCGCTCGCGAGGATCTCCCAGGGGCCGGCGGGCAGGGAGAAGCGGGCCACTCCCTCCCCGTCCGTGGAGGCCCCGTGGGAGCGGGCGGCCCCGTCCCGCGGATCCTCCGTCGCCCTCCTGGCGACCACGGCGATGCCCGGGACCCGGAGCGCCCTGCCGGCGAAGCGGACCTGCACCGCGACCTCGAAGCGGGGGAGGGGGCGGATCGGCGAGGGCATCGTCCAGGCCATCTCCGGCTCGCCGCCCGGAGGAACGGCGAGGATCGAGAACTCCCCGCCGGAGGGTGCCGGGAGCGGATCCCCGGCGGCCTCCGGGTCCTCCACCCCGTGGTCCCCGGCGAAGGCGCCGCCGCCTCCGGACGCACCGATGAGGAGGTGGGTGCACTCCAGGGGCAGCCACAGGAGAAGGGTGCGGGTGGCCCCCTCCTCGTCGCCCCAGAGGGAGGCCCCCCCCGCCGAGGCCCGGCGCCGCCCGGGGGCCGTGGCGGGCCACTCTCCTGCCGACGGCAGGACCCTCCAGGGGGATCGGCGGGCGCGAAGATCGGCCGCGCTCTCGCCCTCCTCGATCCCCCCGTCGGTCACCCGCAGCGCGAGGACGCGGCCCTCGGGCAATCGGACCTCGAAGGGGGTCCCCTCCACCTCCGGCGAGAACTCGACCGCGAGCGCCTCCCGCGAGGCGAAGGGCACATCGAGGCGGACCTCGCGCGTCCCCGGGACGGCCGAGCGGAGGAGGAACTCTCCCCCTCCCGCTTCTTCCACCCCCGGCACGGTCCCCGCCTCATCGAGGAGGACCTCGGCGGGCAGCCGGCCGTCGCTGAGCCGGGCAGGGCCGGGAGCGGCGCCCAGGAGGACGGTGGGGATCCTCGAAGCCGCGTCGCCGGAGGAGAGGGCACCCATGGCGACGGCCGGCTGGATCCCCTCCGGCAGCGGCCTCCCGGACTCGTCGACCACTCGGAGGATCCGGGAGTGGAGGGCGGGCAGGTGGACGGTCCCCCGTCGGGGACCGGGAACGGACCTCTCGATGCGCACGTCCACCGGCCCGCAGGAGTCCGCTCCGACTCCCAGGAGGAGGGGCGCGGGGTCGGTCCGGACCCGGAACCGGAGGACGCCGTCGGCCCCGGAGCGGAAGTGCACCGGCCCCCGACCCGCGCCCCCGAGGAAGAGGGCCTCCGCCGCCTCCGGGGCCTCCAGTCGGGCGACGGCCCCCGCCGCGGGGGACCCGTCCCCGGTCCTGATGTCGAGGATGACCTCGACCCCCTCGTCGCCGGAGGCGACGTCGCCGAGGTCGATCTCCCCCGCCCCGGTGGCGTCCGCGTCCACGGGCCTCCCGAAGGTGGCCCCCGGGGCGCGCACGAAGGCCCGGAGGCGGCCCTGTTCGACGCGGGATTCGAACCGGCCGTCGGGCCCGGCCAGGAGGGGCCGTGCGCGGGTGTCCAGGGTCCCCGCGGCCCATGCCGGCGGCGGCGTGGAGGGCCACAGGAGGAGCAGGACTTCCGCCCCCGCCGCCGGGGATCCGTCCCCGCGCACGGCGCGACCGCGGAGGAGGGCCGTCCCCCCCATCCGCAGGACGAGGAAGCGGACCGGTTGGGCGGGATCCAGGTGGAGGCGGAGCGGCCAGGCCGCCGAGGTCCCGTCGGGAGTCGAGGCCTCCGCGCGCACCCAGGCGCCGGCGGGCGGCACGGGGAAGTCCATCGCGAAGGCCCCATCGCCGTCGGTGGTTCCCCGCGTACCGGCCTCCGGGCTCCCCTCCGCGGCGAGGGTCACGACCGCCCCCGGTGCGGGAGTTCCGTCCCCCACCAGGACGAGTCCTCCCACCCGGACCCGGAGGGTCGCGGCGGGCGGCGGCGGAGGTGGATCCGCCGCCGGCGACGGAAGGGAAGGGGGGCCGACGCCGGGGAGCGCACCCGCCGTCCCCGGGGGGGGCGATGCCGGGGGAGGTAAGCCGGATCCGCCCGGCGCCTCCCTGGAGGCGGCGTTCCACAGGAGGCCCGCCAGGGCCGTCAGAAGGCAGACGGCGGCCAGGAGGACGAGGAGCCTTCTTCGCGGAGTCGCCGGGCTTCCCATGGACGTCCACCTCCCGACCGTCGGTCGAGGAGGGACCGCCGGGGACGCCAGCGGCTCCTCCGCAGCTTCCGTCGACGGGCTGCGGGAGGCCCCCGAAGGGGACCTCCCGCCCCACTCCTACCATGCGTTGGGGTTGGAGCCGTCCACCTCGGATTCGCAATCCACGTGGGCCCTCTCCTTCCAGTCGAGGGCCTTGGAGTTGTCGTTGTCGGCGTCGGCGTCCACCGTGAAGGGGAACTTCACGCGGTACTTCCTCCCGTGGGGGGACGGCGGGAAGGAGAACGTGGCGCGGTCCTGCCCCGGCGTCGTGGTGACGGTCGGCTTGCCCGGGGTCGGGCCTCCGTGCGAGGACGCCATCGATCCGGTGTAGGACCAACCCGCCTGGA
The DNA here is from genome assembly GCA_023150535.1 of Planctomycetota bacterium. Taxonomy (GTDB): domain Bacteria; phylum Planctomycetota; class JAJSAM01; order JAJSAM01; family JAKLKS01; genus JAKLKS01. The sequence continues at coordinate 6,992 of JAKLKS010000126.1, read as the reverse complement.
GGCGCTCATCGGTCGGTCCGAAGCGGCTGACCCAGGACTGGGAGTCCCAGTTCCCCGTGTCGGGGTTGTACCTCTGTACGGAGGGTGTGTCCTGGTGGACGATCACGTGGGGCATCCACCACCACGAGGGGTCCTCGGGGTTCAGGGGGGACGCCGACCCGGTGGGGGTGATCTCGCGGAACTCCACCTCGGCCCGCAGGGTCGAGAAGGCTGCGCTCCCCCCTCCCTCCTTGGTCCACTCGTGACAGTGGGAGTTGTCCGTCTGGACCGGGGCGGCGGTCCCGTGCATCGGCTCCCCTCCATTCCACTCGGCGCCGAGGTTGGCGTGTGTCCCGATCCTCGCCGCGGAACTCTCGTAGGCGGCCCACTGCGTGGTTGCCCCCGCCGTGCCCAGGATCGCGCCGCAGTCCACCGGGAGGGTCGCGTTGCCGCCGGACCCGGAATCGTGGGTCCAGGATCCCCCCGCGGCCATGGCCGCCCCTGCTGCGGTGAACAGCGTACAGAAGTACGTCCACGATTGCTTCACGGCATGCCTCCCTTCCCACTGGATGCCCGAGCCGGAGGCACGGTGGAGCGGAGGTCCGGTGCGCGGACGCGCCCTGCTCCCGTGCCGACCGACGGCACCCGACCGGGTGTGCGTGATCCGTCGGGGCCCGCACCGTGCGGGCTCCTCGGATCTCCCAGTGCCGGGAGGAGGGGGAGCGGGGCACACATCCACCGGTTCTTCCCCGGCAGGTACATGTGCGGGTGGATCGACCGGGGGTCCTTCCCATCGACGAGGATCGCCACCGCCATGGTGCGGGCGTCCTCGATGATCCTCCTCGCCCGTCGACCCGCGATGGCTGCGGCTCCCTGGGGCCTGTGGAGGTTGAGAAGAGCGAGGACTTCCCGCCAGGGGACGCCCTGGAGGAATCGCCAGCAGAGGACGTGGCCGTGGGGCCGGGGAAGCAGGCGGGCGGCCTCCAGGATCCTCCCCCGCAACGCATGGGCGCCGTCCTCCTCCGCGACGGAATCCAGGGGAGAAGGGACGGACCCGGGAAGTTCCTCGAGGGGGACGCCGCCCTCCAATCTCGTCGCTTCTCGCCGACGGAGCCTGCGGCAGAGGAGGTGGACGCTGACCCGGGACAGCCACCCCGCAGGGACGTCGGGGGGCATTCCCCGCCGCACCGCCCGGAAGGCCTCGAGTTCCAGTTCCTGCCAGATGTCCTCGGCATCCACGGTGGACGGGGCCCATCTCCGGAGGGCGGCCAGGAAGAGGGGGTGGAGGTCCCGATGCCACCGTTCGATGGCCCCGGATGCGCCGGAGTCGTGGTTCGCCAGCGCCGCGAAGAGGTCCGCCGACTCCCCCGGGGGGAAGCAGGGACCGGCCCTCCAGGGATTCCCCGCGCCCCTCCTTCCCGGTCCGGCCCCCACCCCCATGGCGGCTCCGCTGTACCCTGGACGGCCCCGTGCCGCCCGACCGGTTCGAGCCCGGCATTGGGAGAACGCCGATGGGCATGGAATCTGTCGCGGATTCCGGAGGACGGCGGCGTCGAGGGGGGGGGCGGGACGGCCCGAGTCGCCCGGGTCGGTGCCTGCTACCATGCCCCGGAGCTGGAAGTCGCCGGGAAGCCGCAGAGCATCGGGAACCACCGATGGGCACACCGAAGCCGTCGGCATCTCCGGGTCCGCGGATCGTGCGCGGGAGGGCGGATCCCCTCACCGGGGCGAGCCTCTCCTTCGCCGGGGGGGAGGGGCCTGCCTTCCAGGACCTGGGGTTCCCCTGCCCCTACCGTTGCCGGGCGCGCCGGTGGACCGGCGCGCCCGGCCCTGCGACCCTCCGGATCGCCCTCGGGCCTCCCCGGCGGACGGTGGACCCGGGCCCCGGCGATGGCCTCGAAGTCTCCGTGGAGCCCGCCGGGGCCGCGCCCTGGACCGCGATCTTCGAGGGGTTCTCGGCGGTCGCCGCCTTCCCCGAGGGCGCCTTTGGAACGCCGTCCCCCGATCGCCTCCTCGTCGTGACGGGAGGCACGGCCTTCCTCGTCCCCTGCGCCGCACCGACGGAACGGGAGACGGTCTGCCAGTACACCTGCGGCCTGGCGGCGGTGCCGTCGCTGGGCGTCCTCGCGGTGGCCGGGCACGACACGCTGGTGGGCATCGGCCCCGGCGGGGGGATGTGGGAGACGGCCCGACTATCGCTGTGCTGCCTGCGCCTGGATTCCATCGAGGGTCCCCTCCTCCGGGGGGTCGCCTGCGGCACCGACGACGGCGACAGGCCCTTCGAGGTCGATCTCCGCGACGGCTCGCACCGCGGCGGGTGGTGAGCCGGCTCGCAGGACGGCGGTCTCCACTTCCCGATCGGCGACGTTGGGGGGCTTGCCGCGCTCCGCGCGGACATCCGGGAGGATCCGGACGGCTTCCCCGGAACCCCGTCGGGATCTACCGCGGGCGCAGGACCACGCGGAGGGCGGTCTCCTCGCCCTCCCTCACCTCGAAGAGGACCTCCTCGTCGAGGAAGCCGTCGGCGGAGGCGCGGGCGCGGCAGGGACCCGCACGGACCTGCCCCACGAGGCCGGCCTCCCCGTCCTCCATGGTCCGGAGAACCGGGAGACTCTGGAACCCCTCGCCGTCGATGTACTCCAGGGGCGACGGCTTCCCCTCCCCGTCCAGGAACTCGAGCCGCGCCCGTCCGATCGGATTCCCGTCCGGGTCCACGGCCACGAAGGCCAGGTGTCCTCCCGTCGGGACGACGATGTCCGCGCGCACCTCGCCCGACGACGGGACTTCGACGAAGCGGGACCACCGGTAGAAGCGCATGTACGGGGAGTACCCGGTGAGGACATGGGGGCCCTCGCCGATGCACCGGAACTCGAAGCGGCCCTCGGAGTCCGTCCAGACCCAGCGGAACGGGGGACCGGCGCTCCGCCCGTCCGATCCCTCGTACCGCTCCGGCGTCGTCAGTTCGACCATCTCGTCCCGGACCGGCTCTCCCTCGGGGGTCCGCAGGCTGCCCGCGATCCGGGGGGACGATCCGAGGACGAACCGCAGGCCCGCCACCGTCCGGCCGGGCTCGAGGACCACGCCCCGGAGAAGCGGGGAACGGAGATCCCCCGACTCCGCCTCCAGGGCGACGACGCTGGGAAGGAGGCCCTCCACCTCGAATCGCCCGTCCTCCCCGCTGAAGGACCCCCGGACGTAACTTCCGGGGAGGTGCCCCTCGTGACGGCCCCAGGAGTTCGGGTACCTCCTGTCGACGCCTCGATCGCCGCCGTCCGGCCACACCCACACCCGGAACGTCCGGGCGGGCGTCCTCCCGTCGGGGAGGAGGACCGTGCCGCTCACGGCGGATGCCCGTTCGAGGACGATGTCCGGTTCGTCGGTCCCCGGCGCGACGACGACGCTGATCGGTCCCACGAACCCGGTGCGGACCACGTCGAGGAATTCGCCCGCAGGGGGCAGGCCGTGGAGGACGAACCGCCCGTCGGGGCCGGTCCTCGCATCCCCCACCGCGGCATCCGCGACGGGCCGGCCCTCGTCGTCCACGACGCGGCCCGCGACGGTGGCGCCTTCCTCCAGGAGGACCTCCAGCGGGGGCGGCTCCCCGGCCTCGGGCACCTCGAAGCCGTCCACGGTGCGCGCGAGGAGCCCGGCCGCCCGGACCTCGATCCGCCAGGTGCCGGGCTGGAGCGCGAGGACGAAACGGCCCTCCGCGTCGGCGACGGCGCGCACGTCCGGACAGGGGAAGTAGGGAGACGGCGGTTCCAGGTACCAGCTCGCCACGACGCGGGCCCCGCCCGCCGCGCGTCCGCGAGGACCCGTCGCCCTCCCGGGGACGGCGCGCGTCCCCGGCAGGCGGAGGTCCACGGGAACCACCCTCCCGGGGTGGTTGAAGACCTTCCTCGCCACCGCGACGCCGAGGCCCTCCTTCCAGGCGAACACGTCGGTGGCCCCCGTCCACAGCGAGTCCTGGAGCACGAAGGCCCCGTCCTCCCCCGTGGTCGCGCCGGGGAGGATACGGGAGTGCTCCAGCCATTCGCCTCGCGTGGTCACCCTGGCCCCCGCCACGGGCCGGTCGGCGTAGAGGATCCGCCCCGCCACGGTCCATGGCTCCTGGAAGACGAGGTCCCTGCGGATCCGGGCGAAGCCCGGCGGGATGTCGACGGACTCCGCGAGCGGCTGCCCCCCGGGAAGGCGGACGGTCAGCAGGGTGTCCTCGAACGGCTCCCCCCCGAGTCCCCGCAGGAGGAACGACCCGTCGGGACCGGTGATGGCCGACTTGAGCCCGTCCACCTCCTCCACGACCGCGCCCGGCACGGGCGTTCCGCCGAGGAGAAGCACGCGGCCCTCGAGAGTGGTCCCCGGCAGGACGAAGAAGTCGTGGCGGGTCTCCCCTCCCGGGGCGAGGCGGACGCGGGCGTCGGCGGTCGCGTGGGCGGCGGAGAGGATCCGGAACTCCGCTGCGCCGGGCGCGAGGTCGTCCAACCGGAAGGAGCCGTCGGGGCCGGTCGTCGCGGAGCGCGGCGGCCCGTCCCGCGTCTCGACCCGCGCCCCGGCGACGGGCTCGTCCCCTTCCGCGGTGAGGACCCTGCCGACGAGCGCGGCCGGGCCGTCCGGGACCGGCGGAGACTGGACGCGCGGGGGCACCGAGGCGCAGGCCGCGGCGAGAAGGAGCACCGCGGACGATCCCATCCCGGAGGGCGTCCGGAGAAGACGTGCGCGGCGCACCCTGCGGCGTTCCTGGTGGCCCGCCATCGAGTGCCCTCCCCCGGATCCCGGCATCCTACTACCTGCAGCACCCGCCGGGGTCCCGATGCTACCTGCGGAGACCAGGGCACCTCCCCTTCGCCACCCGCCCCGAATCCGTCCCCGGGAACGACCAAGCCCCGCCGCCGCAAGCGTCTGCGGCGGCGGGGCTTGTCGTGGTGGAGGTAAAGGGATTTGAACCCTTGACCTCCTGATTGCGAACCAGGCGCTCTCCCAGCTGAGCTATACCCCCACCGGGTCCCCCGATGGTACCCCGGGGGGACGGGCGGGCAAGAGAAGTCGAAGGCGACCGCGGTGAGGGGCCGGCACGCTACAATCGGCACGGGGCCGGCCTCGACGGATCGGGTGGGAGAGGAACACCGAGGAACACCATGGGGAAGCGCACCGCCACCCTCACCACCGCCGCCGCCCTCGCCCTCATGGCGGCGCTCCCCCGTGCCGCGTCCTCCCAGGACCTGGGCGTCCCCAGGGACGGGTTCGACCGCGTGCTCCTCGACGACGGGCGCGTCGTGGACGCCCGCGTCCTTCCTCGGGAGAAGGAGGTGGTCCCCCTGGAGTTCGCCGACGGGACCCTCCGGGTGGACCGCTCCCGGGTCCGCGAGGTCCGGTTCTGGAGGGACTTCGACCCCGCACCCCGGGACGACGCGGAGAGGGAGAAGGCGGCGAAGGGGTTCGTGCGGTGGAAGGGGACCCTGGTGCCACCGGCCCACGCCGCGAAGGAGCGCGCCCGGGAAGTGGAGGAGGAGGCCGCGGAGCGGGCGAAGGCGGAGGCGGCCCTCTCCTGGGAGAACCGCGTCAAGAAGGACGCGGGGAAGTTCGACGTCGTGAGCAACGCCCCCCCGGCCGAGCGGGAGGCCTGGTGCGTCCTCCTCGGGGCCCTCAGCGCGCGCATGGTGGAGGCCTTCCCCGGGGCGGGCCGCTGGGCGTCCGTCCACATCTACCTTTACCGCGACGAGGCGTCCCGCGCGGCCCAGAAGAAGGAGGACGATCGGCAGGCCGAGTACGAGAAGGTCGTCGGCCCCCCCGAGTTCTACGCCCCCGATCACCCGACGCGGAGGGTCGACGTCGTCCTCGCGGGCGCCCGGCGGGAGGACCTGGTCCCCGTCGTCTTCCGGCATGCCGCGCTGCGGCTGTTCGACGAGTGGATCGGCTACAGGAGCGAGGAGCTGGGGGGCTGGGTGCAGTTCGGGGTACCCGCCTACTTCGCCGCCTCGACCATGGAGGACGGGAAGCTCAAGGTGGGCCTCGTCGACGACCTCCTCCTCCTCCTCTTCAGGGAACTGGAAGAGAAGGGGAAGTCCCCCTCCATCGACGCCGTCCTCAGGGCGGGGAACGAGTACTGGAAGGAGGCATGGGACCGGGACGGTCCCGGGAAGTACCGCGCCTCCTTCGACGTGGAGCACCTCCCCTTCGCCTGGCTGCTCGTGGACACCATCCTGGACGCCGAGGACGGGAAGTACCGCGGCGGCCTGACCAACTGGGTGAAATTCTGGCTGAACGTGAAGATCGGCCCCATGGTGGAGGCGAAGAGCGACTACGGGAAGGTCCGCGCCCGCCTCCTCCAGTACCTCAAGCTCAAGGACTTCGACCCCCTCCTGGCGGCCATGCGCCGGAACGCCGCGTCCATGGAACTGCGCCTTCCGGCCTCCTGGCTGTACCTGGCCCGGCAGAGGGCGGCCGGGGGGAAGCCCGACTCCGGCGCCCTCCTCCTGGTCGAGAAGGCCGTCACTCTCTCGGGACGCGACGCGGGCCGGCTTCGGGAGGCCGCGGAGGTCTGCGCCGCCCTCCCGGGGGGGCGGGAGCGGGCGGTCGGGATCCTCCGGCAGGCCGTCGAGGCGGATCCCCTGGACGCCGGCGCCCGGGAGGCCCTCGCCCGCCTCCTCGAGGGGGAGGAGGCGGCGAGGGAGGCGGCCCTCGCCGCCGCCCTGAAGGGGAGTCCGCCGGTGCCGCCCCCCGGCCGGTAGCGCGCCCCGACGGCGCCCCGCCCCCGGGTGTCCGCCCTTCCAGCAAGGAATGCCGTGCCCCCCCGACGCCCCCCCCGTACAATCCCGCGGTCGGGACTCCCGGGCGGAGAGGTGCAGGCCCTCCACCCGAGGGACTCCCCGGAGGCAGGATGGCGGGCAAGACCACGGCGTGCCCGAAGTGCAAGACCGCGCTGGACATCTCCGGCTTCAAGCCGGGACAGCGCATCCGCTGCGGCGCCTGCAACACCGTCCTGCGGATCCCCGGGGAGGACGTGGCCGTCGCCC
>JAKLKS010000125.1 GCA_023150535.1 Planctomycetota bacterium | reverse complement strand
GGCGGCTCCCCCCCCCGGGGGGGGGAGCCGCCGTGAAGAAAGGGAGCCTGGCTCCGTACCTGTCACCCGGGAACTCCCGACGCAGGACTTGCGTCCAAGAGGGGGTCCAGGAGGACGCCCCCATGAAGATCACGGCCATCCTCGCCGCGCCGGCCCTCTGTCTGCTGGCCGCCCCCGCCGCCCTCGCCCAGGGGATCATCCTCCCCGAGCGCCCCCGCCGGGAGCCCCCCACCCCGGTGCTCGACCGGGGGGCGGTCCCGCTCGAGGTGCGGACGCTGGACGTCCGCACCTCGATCCGGGGCCGCGTGGCCACGACCGTGGTGGACCAGGTCTTCTTCAACCCCTCGGCGAGCGAACTCGAGGGTACCTACCTCTTCCCGCTCCCCGAGGGGGCCGCGGTGGAGAGGTTCTCCATGTGGGTGGACGGGACGGAGATGGCCGGGGAGCTCCTCGACGCCCGCCGCGCCCGGGAGATCTACGAGTCCATCGTCCGCTCCCGCCGCGATCCCGCGCTCCTGGAGTTCCTCGGCACCCGCCTCTTCCGCGCCTCCATCTTCCCCATCCCCCCGAGGAGCGAGAAGCGGGTGAAGCTCTCCTACTCGGAGGTGGTGACCGGCGACGCCGGCACCGTCACCTGGCGGTTCCCCCTCGGCAACGCCCGCCACGCGCCGAAGCCCGTCGGCCAGGCCTCCCTCGTGGTCGAGGTCCTCGCCGACCGCCGCCTCACCGCCGCCTTCTCCCCCACCCACAGGGTGGACGTCGTCCGGAAGGACGACCGCTCCGTGAAGGTCTCCTGGGAGGAGAAGGGGGTGCTCCCCGACCAGGACTTCACCCTCATCCTGCAGGAGCCCTCGGGCGAGCTCGGCTTCTCCTTCGCCGCCCACCACCCCTCCGGCGAGGACGGGACCTTCCTCCTCCTCCTCGCCCCCGCGGTGGACGCCGACGCGAAGCCCATCCCCCGGGACGTCGTCCTCTGCCTGGACACCTCCGGCTCCATGGCAGGGGAGAAGATCGAGCAGGCCCGCAACGCCCTCCGCCACGGTGTCCGCTCGCTCAACCCCGGGGACCGTTTCGCCGTGGTGACCTTCGCCACGGAACCGCGACGCTTCCGGGAGGCCCTCCTCGAGGCCGACGCCGCCGGGAAGGAGGAGGCCCTGAAGTGGATCGACGGGATCCAGGCCGTGGGCGGCACCTGCATCGACGACGCCCTGCAGGCCTCCCTCGACTACCTGCGGGGGGGGGACCCGGCCCGCCCCGGCGTCGTGCTCTTCCTCACCGACGGCCTCCCCACCATCGGGGAGCGGGACCCCGCCCTCATCCTGAAGCGGGCGGCGGAGAAGGCGGCGCCCCGGGTGCGGCTCTTCGCCTTCGGCGTCGGCCACGACGTGAACACGCACCTCCTCGACCGGCTGGCGGAGGACCTCCGCGGCGCCCGGGACTACGTGGCGCCGAAGGAGGACATCGAGCTCAAGGTCTCCGCGCTGGTGTCCAAGACCACCCACCCGGTGATGACCGACGTCACCCTCTCCGTCGAGGGGGTGGCGGTCCACGACCTCTACCCGCGCCGCCTGCCCGATCTCTTCCGCGGCAGCGAACTGTCGCTCCTCGGCCGGTTCGGCGGGTCGGGCCCCGCGGTCGTCCGCGTGAAGGGGAACACCCCCTCGGGCCCCCGGGAGTTCGTGAACGAGATCGACTTCCCGGCGCGGACCGACGAATCCTCCTTCCTGGGCCGGCTCTGGGCCACGCGGCGCGTCGGCCACCTCATGGACGAGATCCGCCTCCACGGCGAGACCCTGGAGCTGAAGGAGGAGGTGGTGCGCCTCGCCAAGCGGTACGGGATCCTCACGCCCTGGACCTCCTACCTCGTGCTCGAGAACGAGGAGATGCTCGCCCGGTTCCGCAGGGGAGAGTCGGCCGCCGCGGGGCGCGGGGGGGGGGACGGCTTCGGCCTCGTCACGGGAGGGAAGGGTGGCGAGGACGCGCTCCGCGACGACCTGCTGCGGCGCGCGGGCTTCAGGGGCGCGTCGGGCGAGGTGCCCCCGGACGGCCGGGCGCCCTCGGAACCGCCTCCTCCCGCCGGCGGCGGCGCCTGGGGGCCCTCCGCGCCCGACTCCGGCGGCGGGACCCCGACGCCCCCCGGGGCCTCCACGGGCGAGGGCGCCGTCCGGCGGAGCCTCGAGGCGAAGAAGCTGAAGGAGGCCGAGAAGGCCGAGGACGGGACGGAGGAGGACCGCGAGGCGGGGAAGGACGTCCTGCGCCGCGTCGAGGGGAAGACCTTCTACCTCCGGGGCGGCGTCTGGACCGACGCCGAGGCCATGGAGGCGTCGGCGAAGGACCTCCCGCGGATCCGCCTCGCCCCCTTCTCCGACGAGGCCCTCGCGCTCGCCGCGAAGGACCGCCTCCTCGCCAGGGCCATGGCCCTCGGCCCCGTCGTCGTCCGCATCGGCTCCGTCGTCTACGAGGTGCGGGAGTGAGATACCGTACCCGGCACAAATCAGCAGAGGGACGACCTCTCTGCTGATTTGTGCCGGGTACGGTATCTCACCGCAACGCGCGCGCGGTCCTGACGTCTTCGGGAGAACCGCTCGCCTCGAGCAGGCGTGCCATGAAGATCCGCGGCCGGGGGTCCCCGGGCGGGAGGAGGCGCGCGGCCCCGCGGATCGCCGCCTTCCCCTCCTCGAACCGGCCCGCCTGCGCGAGCACCTCTCCCCTCTTGAGGGCCGCGACGCCGGCGTCCCCCGGCGACACCTCCTCGGCGCGGTCGAGCTGGCGGAGCGCGTCCTCCCACCGCCCCGCCCGCCGGTAGAGGTCCGCCAGCGGCCAGGCGTAGAGGGCCGTCCGGGAGGGGTCCTTCGACAGCCGCTCGAACTCCGCCGTCGCCTCGGGGACCATGCCGGCCTCGGCCATGGCCGTGGCCCGGTTGTAGAGGGCCCGGAAGGAGCCCGGCGAGGACTCCTCCGCCAGCGTGAACCAGCGGATCGCCTCCCGGAAGTCCGCCGCCGCCCCCGGCCCCTCGCCGGCCCGCGCCCGCTCCAGGTGGAGGAAGGCGAGGTTGAGCCGCGTCTCGAAGGAGCGGGGGTGGATCTCCTGGGCGGCCCGGCAGGAGGCGAGCGCCTGCTCCATCTGGTCCCTGCCGGAGCGGGTCCCGAGGCTCCTCCCCACCGGATCCCCCGAGGCCTCCCCCTCGGCCTTCGTCGCCAGAGCGGTGCGCAGCCGCTGGACCCCGTCGTGCAGGTGGGACCTCCAGGAGGAGGGGGAGGTCCTCGTCGCCTCCTCCCAAAGCCTCCCCGGGTCCGACCAGGTGCGCGCCCGGTCCCCGTCGACGAGGGCGAAGGCGCAGAACACCGCCGCCACGGCCGCCCCCGCGGCCGCCCTGCGGCGCTCCCCGCCGGCCGCTACCGCCCGCTGCAGGAGGAGGCCGGCCCCGAGCGCCAGCCCCGTGGCCGGCAGGTAGAGGCGGTGCTCGTTCATCACCACGTTGAGGGGGACGAGGAAGGAGGGGGCCGCCGCCGCCGCCGACCACAGGGCGGCCAGCGGGACCGCCCGGGAGCCGCGGAGGGCGGCGCGGATCGCCAGCGCCGCGGCCCCCGCCAGGAGCAGCAGGGCGGCGAGGGTCGGGGCGTCGAGGGCGGTCGCCACCCTCACGCCGTGGTCGGGGGCGAGGTCCACGGGGAACAGCAGGAGGAGCCCGCAGGCGGCGGCCACCCGCGCCTGCGTCAGGAGGTGGGCGGCCGCGGACCGGCCCCCCCCCACGAAGGGATCGACCCCGGGGTCGGACCCCGCGGAGAGGAGGAGCCACCCCAGGACGCCGCAGGCGCCCGCCAGCGCGACCCCCCCCGCCGCCTTCCACACCGCGGGCCTCGCCGCCCCCGCGCGGGCGAGGGCCGCGAACCCCGCCGCCCCGAGGAGGAGCCCCCCGAGGACCGGCCCCTCGAAGCGCGAGGGCGGCATCGCCGCCGCCCGGGCCAGCGCGTAGAGGACCCCGGCCCCCGCGAGGGGGAGGATCCGCAGCGAGGCGCGCCGCGCCCGCTCCGCCGCCCCCTCCGGGCCCGCCCGCCCGAGGACCTCCAGGGCCGCCGCGACGGCGGGCAGGAGGATCCCGGTCTCCTTGGAGCCGTGGGAGAGGAGGGCCGCCAGCACCGACGCCGCGACGAGGAGCGCGCGCCCGCGGCCCGTCCTCCCCTCCTCGTGGGCGGCATGGTGGGCGAGGAGGGCCAGCAGGAAGAAGAGCGCCGCCAGGGACTCGCTCCGGGCGGTCACGTAGAGGACCACCTCGGCGTTCACCGGCTGGAGCCCGAACCAGAGCGCCCCGAGGAGGGCCGCGAGGTCCGGCCCGGACGCCGCCCCCGGCGCCCCGCCCTCCCCGGGAGGGGCGAGGGCGCGCAGCACGCGCCGCAGGAGCAGGAACAGGACGGCGGAGGCGGCCGCGTGGAGGAGCAGGTTCGTGAGCCTCCAGGTCCGCACCGGGGGCCCCCCCTCGCCCCAGCCGGAGATCGCCGCGTCCATCACGTGGCTGGCGTGGGCCACGGGCCGGAACATCGGGTTCCCCTTCTCCCCGTTGAAGAGGGAGGGCTCGACCACGCTCCTCCAGGCCGTGGAGGGATCGAGGAGGCTCTCCCGGTTGAGGAGGATCACCGCCTCGTCGTCGTAGACGAACCCCCTCGCCGGCTCAGGGGGGGCGAGGCGGACCCCGCCGGAGTGGACCGCGAGCACGGCGAGGAGGAGGACGAGGATCGGGGGGACCCGCCGCGGGCTCACGACGCCGCCTCCGCGTAGAGGGCGCGCAGGGCGCGCGCCGCCGCCCCCCAGGTGAAGCCCGACGCCCTCCGCCGCGCCGCGGCGCCGAGGCGCGCCCGCTCCGCGGGGTCGGCCAGGAGCCGGGAGAGGGCGGCGCGCAGCGCCTCCCCGTCCCGCGGGGGCACGAGGATCCCCGCCTCCCCCACCACCTCGGGCAGGGAGGACCCGTCCCCCGCGATCACGGGGAGGCCCACCGCCATGGCCTCGGCCACGGAGAGCCCGAACCCCTCGTAGGAGGAGGGGGAGGCGAAGACCTCCGCCGCCGCGAGGAGCCCCGGGAGGTCCCCGTCCCCGACCCCCTCCAGCAGCCGCACCCCGGAGGAGGGGCCCGCCCTGCGGACCGCCCGCAGGAAGGGGGCGGCCATCCAGCCGCGCCGCCCGGCGAAGACGAGGCCCGCCTCGCCGGCCTCCCCCGACCGCCGGAGCGAGAGGAAGGCGTCGAGGAGGACGTCGGGGTTCTTCCGGGGCTGGATCGTCCCGACGCAGAGGACGAAGCGGCGCGGCAGTCCGAAGGCCGCCCGCACCCGCTCCGCCTCCGCCGGCGCCGGCGCCCTCCGGAACTCCGGCGCCACCCCGTTCCCGACGACGGCGACCCGGTCCGGGTCGGCCCCGAGGAGGGAGACGAGGTCCCGCTTCGTGTGGGCGCTCGGGGCCACGAGGCGGGCCGCGCGGCGCACGGCGGCCCGGGCCTCGGCGCGGAGCCAGAGGCGGGAGGACGCGGGGAAGGTGCGCGGCAGGACGAGGAAAGCGAGGTCGTGGATGGTGGCCACGCCGGGGCAGGGGAGCCCGGGGGGCAGGGAGTGCTTCGTCCCGTGGTAGAGGTCGGGGGCGAGCCGCCGGAGGATCCGCGGGACGAGCGCGCGCTCCACGGCCGGCCGCAGGACCTTCGCCGGGAGCGGCACCCTTTCCAGGGCGGCCAGCGGGACACCCTCGAAGTCCCCGGGCCGGTCGGTGAGCACCATCCACTCGTCGGAGGGGAACTCCTCGACGAGGGCGCGGACGAGCCCGAGCCCGTAGGAGCGCGGCCCCCCCACCGTCCCCGCCACGACGCCGAGCGCCACCCTCACGCCCGCCCCCCGGCCATCCAGCCGCGGCCGTAGGCCGCCCCGAGGACCGCGCGCCAGCGGAGCCTCCGCAGGGGCGCCGGCACCGCCCCCTCGGGGAGCGCGCCGAGGGCGGCCCCCGCGGCCCGCTGCAGGGCGACCCGCCGCGGCCGCACCCGCGCCGCCATGTCCGGATGGCGGGCCGCCATGCGCCGCGCCGCGCGGCCCGCGTCCTCCATCCGGCGGGCGAAGGCGGCGAGGTCGAGCGGGTGGAGGTGGAGGACCCGGGCCGCGGGGGAGAAGGCGAGGCGCACCCCCCGCCGGTGGAGGCGCCAGCCCAGTTCCCGGTCCTCCCCGGCCGCGCCCGGGAACCCCTCGTCGAACCGCTCCTCGAGGAGGCGCTCCCGGGGGAGGGAGAGGTTGCAGGCGAAGAAGCGGTCGGGCCCGAGGTCGGAGGGGTCGTCGAGGGGGCCGGTGTCGAGCCAGGGGCCCCGCGGCGCCAGGAAGGAGAGGAGGGGGTCGCGGCCGCACTCCGGGTGCCAGTCCACCGCCCCCAGCACCGCGTGGCCGGGCCGGAGCGCGTGGGCCGCGCGGTGGCCCTCGAGCCAGCCCTCCTCCGGGAGGGTGTCGTCCCCGAGGAAGGCGACGATCCGGCCGCGGGCCTCCTCGATCCCGCGGTTGCGCGCGGCGGCGGCCCCGCCCCCGCCGGCGCGAAGCGCCCGGGCCGGGAAGGGGAGCCGCGGGAGGCGCTCCGCGAGGAGGTCCGCCGTCCCGTCCCGGGAGCCGTCGTCCACGACGACGAGCTCCGCGCCCCCCGGGGCGCCCCGCACCCCGGCCAGGGCGTCCAGGGTCCGGGCGAGGATCGCCGCCCGGTCCCGGGTGGGGATCACGATCGAGAACGGGGGGCCGCTCACGGGGCCCCTCCCCGGGCGAGGGCCCGCCGCAGCACGTCGCGGTCGAAGGCGTCCGCCCAGCCCCCGAGGAGCAGCGCTCCCGCGAAGGCGGCCCCGAGGACCGCCCCCTCCAGGGCTAGGGCCAGCGCGGTCCCCGTCCTCCCCCCCCCGAGGAGCCCGTCCAGGGGGCCCGCCCCCAGGAGCCAGGCCGCCGCGGCGACCCCCGCCGCGGGAAGCAGCGGCGGCAGGAAGGAGGAGCGCAGGGCCTCCCCGTCGGGGATGCCGAGGACCCGGTGCAGGGAGCGGGCGTAGGCGACCGCGCCGATCAGGAGGGCCGCGGCCGTCCCCGCCGCCGCGCCCGCGCTGCCCGCCCCGAGGAGGAGGGCCGCGGGGACGAGGAGGAGCGAGACGCCCCCCGTGAGGAGGGCCGCCCTCGCCTGGAGGTCGGCCCGGTCGAGGCCCACGGCCACGAGGGTCCCCACCCCCGCGGTGACGTTGAAGAACACCCCGGCCGACAGGAGGGCCATCACCGCGGCCCCGCCCCCGGCCGCGTCGCCGCCCGCGGCCGCGAGGATCCGCGGCGCCCCCGCCGCGAGGAAGGCGAAGAGGAAGGCCGCGGCCGCCGCCACGTACTTCGTCCCGCGGAGGTAGAGCCGCCGGATCGCCCCGCCCCCGTCGGCGTCCCGGACCTCCGTGGCCGCCGGGATGATGCCCGTCGAGAGGAGCAGTGGCGCCTCCCGGACCTTGAGCACCAGGTCCGACGCGAACCGGTAGACGCCCCCCGCGCCGAGGCCGAGGAAGCGGGTGACGAGGACCTGGTCGAGGTTGAAGACCACCATGTCCACGACCCGGGCCAGCTGGAGGTGGCGTCCCGTGGCGAGGAGGCGGCGGACCCCCTCCCGGGTCCCGTGCCAGGGGAGGACGGAGGCGCCGGGAAGGGCCGCCCCGGACCCCGCGGCCTCCAGGACGGCCCGCACCGCGGTGCCGGCGCCGAAGCCCGCGGCCAGCGCCGTCGCGCCCCACCCGAGGCGCACCGCGGCGACCGTCCCCGCGAGCTGGGCGGCGCCCCCCGCCACCATGGAGAGGGCCAGGGGCCCCGTCCGCTGGAGGGCCACCAGCGTCGAGGTCCAGCCCGAGGCGAGGTTCCCCGCCACGTGGAAGAGGGCCATCCACCGCAGGAGGGCCACCGCCTCCCCCCGCAGCGCCGGCCCGGTCCCGAGGAGGTCGGCCACGGGCCCCGCCAGGAGCGCGAAGGGGACGGCCACGGCCGCGCCCGCGAGGAGGTGGATCAGGGTCGAGGAGCCGAGCACCTCCCGGGCCGCCGCCGCGTCCCCGCGGACCGCGGCCTCGGCCACGAACCGGGTCGTGGTGGTGCGCAGCCCCATCTCCACGAGGGCCAGCAGGAGGACGAGGACCGCCACGAGCGTGAGGAGGCCGTAGCGCTCCTCGCCGAGCGCGTCGAAGGCGTAGGCCGCCTGGAGGACCCCGAGCGCCCCCGCCCCCACCCTCCCGGCGGCGTGCCAGGAGGTGGCGCGGATCAGGCGGTCCTTGGCGGAGCCTGGGAGGGCGTCGGGCTTCCTCTCCGGCATGCTCTCTCGATGGCCTCCGCGAGCCCCTCCGCGACCTTCCCCGGCGCGAGCCTCCGCTCCCAGGTCCCCCGCGCCCCCGCGGCGAGCCGGGCGCGCAGCGCCGCGTCCCCCGCGAGCCGCTCCAGGGCCGCGGCCAGCGCCCCCGGGTCCCCGGGCGGGACGAGGACGGCGTCGACGCCGTCCCGGAGGAGGGCGCGGGCGGCGGGGGAATCCGCGGTCACGAGGGGCTTCCCCGCCGCCAGCGCGTCGTGCACCTTGCACGGTACCACCCGCGCCGCCTTGGCCGTCACGCCGAAGATCCCCAGACAGACATCGGCGGCGGCGATGCGCCGGTCGAGTTCCGCCCGCGGCAGGAACTCCCCGGTCAGCCGGAGGCGGGGCGGCCCCAGGCCGAGGGCCGCCGCCCGGGCCCGCGCCGCCTCGAGGTCCTGGCCCCGGCCCACCATCTCGATCTCCGCGCCCCGGCACCGGGCGGCCGCCTCGACGATGACCGCCGCCCCCTGGAGCGGCACGTAGGTCCCGAAGAAGAGCGCCCGGAGGGGACGGGCCGGGGGCGGCGGATCGGCGGGCCCCGGGAGGCCCCCGGGGAAGGGCCTGGCCCCCACGGGCGCGACGAGGAGGCGCCCCGGCGGGACCCCGAACTCGCCGGCGAAGAGGGCCGCGTTCTCCTCCGTGTCCACGAGGACGAGGTCGGCCGCCGCGCAGGAGGAGGCGTCGAGGCGGCGCAGGACCCGGGCCCGGAGCGAGCCCGGGGGGGCGAGGCCCCGGTCGTTCACGGCCGTGTCGTGGAGCGAGAGGAA
This sequence comes from Planctomycetota bacterium, assembly GCA_023150535.1. Taxonomy (GTDB): domain Bacteria; phylum Planctomycetota; class JAJSAM01; order JAJSAM01; family JAKLKS01; genus JAKLKS01. The sequence goes on along the minus strand of JAKLKS010000125.1, from coordinate 2,721 downwards.
GGCGTCGAGGATCACCGGCCGGCGGCGGTCGGCGTTGGCGCGGCGGGCGACCTTCACCGCGGAGTGGCCGGGGTACCCCACGAGGACGGCGTCGTGGGCCGGGGCGGCCGCGTAGGCCCGGGACAGGCGCACCCGCAGGGCGGCAGCGCCCGCCGCCGCCCGCAGGAACCCGAGGGGGGAGGAGACGGCGCGGGACCGGTCCCCCTCCCCCTCCAGGAGCGGCACCCGCGCCTCGAGCACCTCGAACCCCCGTTCCCGGAGGCCCTCCGCCAGGACCCCGAGCCGGGGGTAGCCGTCCCCCGTGGAGTAGTTCCCGAAGAGGAGGACGCGCACCCCCCCCTCACTCCTCCTCGCTCCGGTCGAACCGGAGCGAGGCCACCTGCTCCGCCAGGAGGCCGAGGAAGAACAGCAGGGCCCCGAGGAGGAGGAGGAGCTGGATCCCGTTGGTCATCCTCGGGTGGCCACCGTCCACCCACCACCAGGCGTAGACCGCGGCCCCCGCGGCGAAGGCGCCGAAGGAGGCCGGGAGGAAGACCCGCAGCGGCGCGAAGGCCGTGGCCACGCGCAGGATGATGAGGAGGAACCGGGAGCCGTCCGCGAGGAGCCGGATCTTCGAGGTGCCCGTGCGGGGCCGCGCCTCGATGGGGACGAACCGCACCGGGCGCCCGGAGCGCAGGAGGGCCAGCGTGAGGGTGCTCGGGTAGGAGAAGGTGTTGGGGAGCATGTAGAGGAACTTCCGGGCCGCCTCGCGCCGCACCACGCGGAAGCCGGAGGTCAGGTCGGGGATGGGGACGCCCGAGACGTGGGAGGCCAGCGCGGAGTAGATGCGGTTGGCGAGCGCGCGGTGCAGGCCCGCGTGGCCGGAGACCCGCGCCCCCACCACCATGGCCCACTCCTCGCCCAGGGCGTCCAGCAGGCGCAGGAGGTCCCCGGGCGCGTGCTGCCCGTCGGCGTCCATGAGGGCGACGACCGACCCGGCGGAGGCCCGGATGCCCGCCTTCACGGCCGCCCCGTTCCCCATGGAGTAGGGGTGGCGGAGGACGCGCGCCCCCGCCCTGCGGGCGAGGTCGCCGGTCCCGTCCGAGGAGCCGTCGTCCACGACGACGATCTCGTGGGTCCTGCCCGCGCGGTCCAGGGCCTCCCGCACGCCGGCGATCACCCCGGGGAGGGCGGCGGCCTCGTCCCGCGCGGGGATGACGACGGACACCTGGGGGGCGGCCGCTCCGCCGGGGACGCTAATTGGTGATCTTCCAGACATCGTCGTCCTTCGCCTTCGTCCCGACCGCGACCTTCGAGGTGGACCAGTCCCCGAGGAAGGCGCTGCGGCCGTCCACGGGGAGGAGCACCCCGGAGTGCTTCGCCACCTCGTTCGCGGACTGGAGCACGTCCCCCTGCTGCGAGGTGAAGAAGGCGCGGTTCCCCGAGGTGCCGCGGGTCACCGGGATCGCGTAGGCGAACCAGAGGTTCTCGGCGAGGTCCACGGAGATCACCCCCGTGCCGCCCGAGAACTGGCCCGTCGTGGCCAGGTCGGGGATCGGCGTCTCGTAGGACCCGGTGTTGATCTCGTGCACCCACCCCGCCTGGGGATCCCCGGTGTCGGGGAACAGGATCATCAGGGCGTAGCCGGACTTGGTGACGAAGCCGTTGCGGTCCACGTTGCTGAGGGAGGCGGCCACCGCCGGCGGCCGGATCTCGGTCCCGAGGACGGTGAAGTCCGCGCCGGCGGGGGGGCCGGCCACGTAGCCCCTGCGGACCCTCGCCCGTCCCGAGAGTTCGAGGAAGGTGCCGAACTCGCCGAGGGAGTCGTTGTCGGCGTCGATGCGGGCGGCCCCCTGGATCATGGCCTGCGCCGAGCCGAGGTTGCGGAGGGTGGCGATGGCGGCGGTCTCGTTGGCGGAGAGCTTGGCCGAGAGCAGGTTGGGGACCGCGATGCTGGCGATGATGGCGATGATGGTGATGACGATCATGAGCTCGACGAGGGTGAAGCCCTCCCCGCCGCGCGGCGCGTCCGTCCTCGGGCCGTCCATGACGACCTCCCGGGCCCCCTCCTCGGCGACGCGGGGCCCCCCGGAAAAGTATGGGGGGCGGTCCGAGGACCGCCCCCCTTTCTTCACGAGCGCGAGGCTGGGACTAGTTCGTCACCTTCCAGACGTCCCCGTCGTTGCCCTTCGTCCCGACCGCGACCTGCGAGGTGATGCCGGAGCCGCGGTAGGCCGAGTTGCCGTTGATGGCGGTGCTGACGCCCTGGTACTTGGTCGTGTCGTTGGCGGACTGCATCACGTCGCCCGACTGGTAGACGAAGAAGCGGCGGTTGCCCGAGTTGCCGTGGGCGACGGGCTGGGCGTAGGCGCACCAGGTCGTCTCGGAGAGGTCGACGCCGATGGCGGCGGTGAGGGCGACGGAGGCCGCGGGGCCGGTCTCGTTGGACCAGACCGCCGGGGTGGAGCCGTCCGGCAGGAAGATCATGAAGGCGTAGCCGGACTTCGTGACGAACCCGGTGGCGTCGACGTTGGCCAGCGCGGGGGAGAGGATGGGCGGGTTGACCGGGGTGCCCTGCGTGGTGAAGTCGGAGGTCGAGGGGGAGCCCGCGGTGAAGCCCTTGCGGACGGCGACGGTGCCGGTCATCTCGAGGAAGGTGCCGTACTCCCCGATGCCGTCGGAGTCGCAGTCGATCTTGCCGGAGGTCTGGATCTGCGCCTGGCAGGAGGCCAGGTTGCGGAG
>JAKLKS010000124.1 GCA_023150535.1 Planctomycetota bacterium | reverse complement strand
CCCGCGGGGACGTTCCTCTCCCGGGTCGCCGCGCCGGTCCTCCTCGAACTTCCCTACCACCGCTGCACCTGGTGCTGCCTCGCCGGGGCGCCGGAATCGATCCTCGGGGCCGGCCTGCTCGTCGGCGCCGCGATGTGCGCCGGGTGGGCGCTCCTCGTCCGCGTCGGCGGGCCGGGGGAGGGCGGGGGGGGCGGAGGAGGGGAGCCCGCGGGGCCCTCCCCCCTCCGCCCCCTCCTCGGCGCCGCCTCCTTCGGCTTCCTCGCCTCCGGCGCCATGGCCGCCGTCATCGCGGGGATGTCCTGATCCCCCGCGCCCTCCGGCCGGTCCTCTTCGTCCTCGGCGTCGCCGCCGCCGCGGCGCTCCCCCTCCTCGGCCGGGCGCTCCGCTCCGGGGGCGAGCCCCGCTGCGCCCTCGACGGGATCCTCGTCCCCGCGGCGACGCGGGCCGTCCTGCGGTCGGAGGACGGGACGCTCCGGGAGTTCTGCTGCGTGGACTGCGTGGAGCGCTGGCTCGAGCGCAGCGGCGAGCGGCCCGCGCGGATCCTCCTCACCGACGAGCCCACGGGGCGGGCGATCGACGCCGCCGCGGCCCACCTCGTGGAGAGCCGCGTCCCCGCCTTCGCGCCGGCGGGCTGCTTCGTCCACGTCTTCGCCTCCCGGGAGGAGGCGGAGCGCCACGCCGGGGCCTTCGGCGGGAGGTTCCGCCCGGCCCCGGGAGCCGTCACTGAGGAGGCTCCACTCCATGAACCGCCCGGGAACTGACGCCGTCCTCTGCATCGCCTCCCTCGTCCTCGCGGGCTCCGGCTGCGGCGACCCCGCGTCCGCGGGTCCGGGCGGGGGGGCCGCCCCCGCAGGTGCCGGCGCCGGTCCCGCGGCGGCCGCGGCGGGCGCCCCCTACTCCCCCCGCTTCGAGGAGGTGGCCGGGAAGGCCGGCCTCGGGTTCCGCATGAACTTCCTCCGCCCCGAGCAGGGGGAGAACTTCAAGATCAACCTCTACGACCACGGCTGCGGCCTCGCCGTGGCGGACGTCGACGGGGACGGCCTCGACGACGTCTACCTGCTCAACCAGCTCGGCTCCAACGGGATGTTCCGCAACCGGGGCGACGGGACCTTCGAGGACGTCACCGCCGCCACGGGCACGGGGCTCGAATCGGTCATCTGCGTCGCGGCGGCCTTCGGGGACGTCGACGGGGACCGGGACCCCGACCTCTACGTCACCACCGTGCGGGGGGGGAACTTCCTCCTCCTCAACGACGGGAAGGGGATCTTCCGGGACGGGACCCGGGCGGCGGGCCTCACCCTCGTCGTGGAATCCATGTCCCCCTGCTTCTTCGACGCCGACGGGGACGGGGACCTCGACCTCCTCGTCACCAACACCGCGCGCTGGACCCTGCAGGACTTCGACGAGGGCCTCTCCTACTTCCGGGGGAAGGCCAACCTCGCCCAGCTCCTGGAGAGCGAGCACCACCGGGACGTCTTCTACCGCAACGACGGGAAGGGGGTCTTCACCGACGCCACGGAGGAGGCGGGGCTCGCGGGCAAGGGCTGGGGCGGGGACGCCGCGATCCTCGACCTCGAGGACGACGGGGACCTCGACGTCTTCGTCTGCAACATGTTCGGGGCCTCCTCCCTCTACGCCAACGACGGGAAGGGGCGGTTCACCGAGGTGACCCGCGAGGTCCTCGGGCGGACCTCCTGGGGCGCCATGGGGGCCCGGGTGCTCGACCACGACGGGGACGGGCTCCTCGACCTCCTCGTGGCGGACATGCACTCCGACATGTGGGCCCCCTACCAGTTCGACGGCGTCGGCATCGAGGAGGGGGCGCGCTACCCGACGGTGCTCGCGCGGGCCGTGGAGCTCGGACTCGCCACGCCGGAGGAGGACCGGGCCTTCACGCGGGAGGCCGGGATCCGCGAGGAGGAGGTGATCTTCGGGTCCACCCTCTACCGCAACCTCGGCGGCGGCCGGTTCGAGGAATGCGCGCAGAGGGCCGGCTTCGAGACCTACTGGCCCTGGGGGATCGTGGAGGGGGACTACGACGGGGACGGCTCGCTCGACGTCTTCATCCCCTCGGGCATGGGGTACCCCTTCTTCTACTGGCGCTCCGCGCTCCTCCGCAACCGCGGGAACGGGGTCTTCGACGACGTCTGCGGCCCGGCGGGCCTCTTCCCGCCGCCGGGCGGGACCCACTCCGAGACCGCCTTCCGCGGGAAGCGGGCGGCCCGGTCCAGCAGGTCCGGGGCGACGCTGGACTTCGACGGGGACGGGCGCCTGGACATCGTCGTGAACAACTTCAACGACCGGGCCTGGCTCTGGCGGAACGTCTCCCCGGAGAGGCCCTGGTGCAGGGTGCGCCTGGTGGAGACGCGGGGCCGGAGGGACGCCATCGGTGCGGTGGTGCGGCTCACCGCGGGGGGCCGGACGCAGACCCGGCTCGTCCAGTCGGCGGGCGGCTACCTCGCCCAGTCCTCGTCCACCCTCCACTTCGGCCTCGGCGGCGCGACGGCGGTGGAGAAGGTCGAGGTCCGCTGGCCCGGCGGTAACCTGCAGACGGTGACGGACGTGAAGGCCGGCGTCGTCAACACCATCACGGAGCCCCCCGAGTGACCGACCGCGCCCCGGAGCGGCTCGCCGCGCTCGCGGGGCTCGTCGCCGCCGCGGCGGGGGCGGCGCTCTGGACGGGGTCGGTCCGGGGGCCCGCGGAGGCGGCGGCCTCGGAGGCGTTCCAGCGCGCGGTGCTCGGCATCGGCGGGGGGACGGCCCCGTTCCTGGAGCCCTGCGAGGCGGCCTTCCACGGCGGCGGGTCCCGCCGCTGCGCCCGCGCCTTCGAGCCTGTCCCCGGGGGGGAGGCCTTCTGCCCCCACCACGCGGGGGCGGCGCTGCGCCGCTGACATGGAGGGGATCGGGGCGGTCGTCCGGAGCGGCTTCGGGGCGGTCCTCCTCCACCCGGCGCGGAGCGCCGCGGTGGTCCTCTGCGTGACGGCCCTCCTCCTCCCCTTCACCGCGGGGGCGGCGGTCTCCGAGGGGCTCGCCGACCAGGCCGCCGACGCCGCCCGGCTCGGGCCCGACCTCCTCGTGACGGGGATCCGCTACGGGCGGCCGGCCCCGATCCCGCTCGCGGCCGTGGAGAGGGTGCGCGCGCTCGAGGGCGTGGCGTCCGCGACGCCGCGCATCGTCGCCCACCTGACGCTCGGGGCCGCGGAGGAGCCCGCCGTGGTGGTGGGCCTCCCGGCCGGCGCGATCCCCCCCGACGTCCGCTGCGTCGAGGGGAGGCTCTTCGCCGCGGAGGGGGGGCAGGAGCTCGTCATCGGGTCGCGGCTCGCGGCGCGGCTCGCCCTCGAGCCGGGGGCCCTCCTCCCCCCCTTCTTCTCCAACCGGGAGGGGCAGCGGGTGTCGAAGGTGGTGGGGGTCTTCCGCTCGGGGCTCCCGATCTGGGAGTCCCACGTGATGCTCTGCTCGCTGGAGACGGCGCAGGCCCTCTTCGACGAGCGGGGGACGGCGAACCAGATCCTCGTCGACTGCCGGGACGGCTACGAGGAGCCGGTGCGGCGGGCCATCCGGCGCCTGGGGACGCTCGGCCCCCCCGGCGAGGAGGCGCCGCTCGCCCCGCGGGTGGTCTCGCGGGAGGAGGGGGGGGCGGTGCTCGCCTCGGGCGCGGCCTTCGGGGCGGGGGTCTTCTCGCTCCACTTCGTGCTCCTCTTCGCGGCGGCGGTGCCGCTGCTCGTGGTGGCGACGGGGGCGGGGCTGCGGGAGCGGCGGCGGGAGACGGGGGTCCTCAAGATGCTCGGCTGGGGGACCGACGAGGTGCTGATCCGCGGCTTCGTGGAGAGCCTCGTGCTGGCGGCGCTCGGGGCGTCGCTGGCGGTCCTGCTCGCGGCGCTGTGGCTCGGGCCCCTCGGGGCGCGGGGGATCGCGGCGGTGCTCCTGCCGGGCGCCGACGCCGACCCCGGCTTCGCGGTGCCCTGGCGCCTCGCGCCGGGCCCGGTGCTGGCGGCGGCGGCGGTGTCGCTGCTGCTCGTGCTCACGGGCACGCTCCCCTCCTCCTGGCGGGCGGCGGCGGCGGAGCCCATGGAGTCGATGCGGTGAGCGCGCTGCTGGAGGCGCGGGGGGTCGGCAAGCGGTTCCCGGGGCCGGGCGGGGGGGAGGTCTGGGCGGTGCGGGGGATCGACCTCGCGGTGGAGCGGGGGGCGTTCCTCCTCCTGACGGGGCCGAGCGGGAGCGGGAAGACGACGCTGCTGGCCCTCCTCGGGACGCTGGAGCGGCCCACGGAGGGGGCGGTGCTGTTCGAGGGGAGCGACGCGGCGGGGATCTCCGAGGGGGCGCGGGCGCGGCTGCGGCGGCGCATCGGCTTCGTCTTCCCGGGAGGGCCGATGCTGCCGCGGCTGCCCCTCTGGGAGAACGTGACGCTCGGGCTCGTGCCGCTCGGGCGCGGGGTCGCGGAGCGGCGGCGGGCGGCGGAGGAGGCGCTCGGGCGGCTCGGGCTCGGGGAGCGTCTGCGGGCGGCGCCGGAGACGCTGAGCACCGGGGAGATGCAGCGGGCGGCGCTGGCGCGGGCGCTGCTCGGGGCGCCGGCGGCGCTGCTCGTGGACGAGCCGCTCTCCAACCTCGACGAGGCGGCGGCGCGGCTCGTGCTCGAGGCGCTGGAGGGGTTCCACCGCGGGGGGGGGACGGTGGTGTGCGCGACGCACGGGACGGCCCCCTTCGGGTCCGCGACGGGGAGGGTGGGGCTCTCGGGGGGCAGGGTGGTCTGAGGCGGGGGGAGGGGCGCGGGACTTTCCCCGGGATCGCCGCCAACGCGGGTCGGGTACGGTATGGCCGTGAAGGAAGAGGAACTCGCGCGGAAGTTCCGGGAAGGGGACCCCGCCGCCCTCGAGGCGCTGCTCGCCTCCTGCGACGCCGACCTCCGGCGCGCCGCCGAGCGGGGGCTCCCCGCGTCGCTGCGCCGCCGGGTCTCCGTGGCCGACGTCATGCAGGAGGCCCGCTTCGCGGCCTTCGAGGCCCGGGGGGGGTTCGAGTACCGCGGCGACGGCTCCTTCCGGCGCTGGGCCGTGGGCATCGCCGTGAAGAAGGCCCTCATGGCCGTGCGCGCCCACCTCGGCACCGGGAAGCGCTCCGCCCGCCGCGAGGGGGGCGGACCCGAGGACCCCACGGTCTCCCGCATCGCCTCCCCCGGCCCCTCCCCGAGCGAGATCGCCGTCGCCGGGGAGCTCGAGGAGTGCGCCCGCCGCGCCCTGGAGTCCCTGCCCGAGGACCGGCGGACCATCCTCCGCCTCACCCGGGAGGAGGGTCTCACCGTCGCCGCCGCCGGGGAATCCATGGACCTGCCGCCCGCTTCCGCAAAGAGGTTGTACGGGAAGGCCCTCCGGGAGTTCCGGGAGGGGGTCGAACGGCTGCGGGGCGAGGGGCATGGATAGCGACGGGGGGCTCGAGGATCTGCTGGCGGAGGCCCAGGACCTCCAGTCGGCGGGCGCCTTCGACCTCGAGGAGTTCTGCCGGGCCCATCCCGGCCACGCCCGGGAGCTGCGGGCGAACCTCGGCGCGCTGCCCCTCGCCGACCGGGCGCTCCGGGGGGGAGCGGCGACGCGGGAGGAGAAGGAGAGGGTGCGGGCCGCCGTGCGGCGGATGCTGGAGGCGGACGCGGCCCGCGGCGGGCTCAAGGGGCCCGCGGACTACAAGAACCTCTTCCCCGGCTTCTGGGACCTCGTGGCCGAGGAGCACCGCAGGGCCGCCGCCGCCGCGCCCTCCGCCGGACCCGCCTCCGCCGCCACGGTCCGCGGCACGAAGGACCCCGCGGGCCCCTCCCCCTTCACCGGCGCCCCCGGCGATCGGCTCGGCCCCTACCGGCTGGTGGGGGAGCTGGGCCGGGGAGGGATGGGGGTGGTCTACCTGGCCGAGGACGAGCGGCTCCGCCGCCGCGCGGCCCTCAAGGTCCTCTCCCCGGTCTTCGCCTCCTCCGACGTCCTGCGGCGCCGCTTCGAGAGGGAGGCCGCCGTCGCCTCCCGCATCGACCACCCGGGCATCTGCACCGTCTTCGAGGCCGGGGAGCACGGGGGAATCCCCTTCATCGCCATGCGCTACCTCGAGGGGGAGACCCTGGAGCACTGGATCCACGCCTCCCGCACGGCCGCGGGGCTCCTCGCGGAGGGGGGCGGGAGCCGGGTGACGCGCCTTCCCCACGGGGCCGCCGGGAGCGGGGACCCCGACCCCGCGGAGGCGGTCGAGGCGCCGGGGGGGAGCGGGGGAAGGGTCACGACGGGCACCCGGGAGGAGGTCCACCGGGTGCTCCTCCTCGTCGAGAAGGCCTCCCGCGCCCTCCACGTCGCCCACGAGGCGGGGCTCATCCACCGCGACATCAAGCCGGGCAACATCATGATCACCCCCTCGGGGGAGCCGGTGCTGCTCGACTTCGGCCTCGCCCGGGACGAGGAGGGGGCGGGGCTCAGCCTCACCCAGACCGGGGCCCTCATGGGGACCCCGGCCTACATGTCCCCGGAGCAGATCGCCGCCCACCGCATCCGCCTGGATCGCCGCACCGACGTCTACTCCATGGGCGTCACGCTCTACGAGGCCCTCACGCTGCGCCTCCCCTTCCGCGCGGTCTCCCGGGATTCGCTCTACCAGAAGATCCTCGCCACCGACCCCGAGAACCCCCGGAAGCTCAACCCGGTCATCCCCGCCGACCTCGGGGTCGTCCTCGACAAGGTGCTGGAGAAGGACCGGGAGCGGCGCTACCCGACGGCGGAGGAGTTCGCCGAGGAGCTGCGGCGGGTGCGGACGGACGAGCCCATCGCGGCCCGGGCGCCGGGGGCGGTGACGCGCCTGCGCCGCTGGGGGAAGAGGAACCCCGGGAAGACGGGGGCCGTCGTCGTCGCCGCGGGGCTGGCGGTGGGGGGGCCGATCCTCGTCTCCATCGTCGGGTCGGCCGCGGAGAGGGCCTTCCGGGACCGGATGGAGGGGGCCTCCCTCCTCAAGGACCACGAGGCGGAGATCGAGAAGGCGAGGACGAGCCCCTTCCCGGAGCTCCAGACGGCCGCGGAGAAGCTCCGCAACGCCGACCTCCTGAGGAAGGTGGGGAGCCTGGCGGAGGCCCGCAGGAGCGCCGGCGAGGCGCTCCGGACGGCCCTCTCCCGCAGGCCCGAGGGGGCGGGGCTGGCGAGGGTGGCGGGGGAGATTCTCGAGATCCTCGACCGGGAATCCGCAAACAGGTAGGGGAGGAGGCGATCCGTGAAGAGCGAGCCGGACATGAGGGCGACCGAGGCGGTGGACCGGCTCCTGCGCCGCGCCCGGGAGTCGGGGGCCAGCGACCTCCACCTCGACCCCGACGAGCGGGGGCTCCTCGTGCGCGCCCGGCGGGACGGGGCGCTGGAGGAGGTGGAGGTCCTGCCGGCGGCGCTCCTCTCCACGGTCCTCGGGCGCCTGAAGTCCCTCTCCGACCTCCTCGTCTACCGCACCGACGTCCCCCAGGAGGGGCGCATCCCCTCGGACCGCTCCCCGACGGGGGCCGAGGTCCGCGTGGCGACCTTCCCGACCATCCTCGGGGAGAGGGCGGCGCTCCGCCTCGACGCGCCGGAGGCGGGGACCCCGGACCTCGAGGGGCTCGGGCTGCCGCCGCTGCTGCTGGCGGGACTGCGGCGCGCCGTGGAGCAGCCCTCGGGCGCCGTCTTCCTCACGGGGCCGAGCGGGAGCGGGAAGACGACGACCCTCTACGCCTGCATCCGCCACCTCGCCGCGGCCGGGCGGCCGCGCTCCATCGTCACCGTCGAGGACCCCGTCGAGCGGCGGCTCCCGGGGGTGACCCAGACCCAGGTGAACCCGGCCGCGGGACTGGACTTCGCGCGGGCGCTCCGGTCGCTCCTCCGGCAGGACCCGGAGGTGATCCTCGTGGGGGAGATCCGGGACCGGGAGACGGCGGCCATCGCGCTCGAGGCCGGGCTCACGGGCCACCTCGTCGTCTCCACGGTGCACGCGGGGACGGCGCCGGGGGTGTTCGCGCGGCTGCTGGAGATGGGGGTGGAGCCCTTCGTGCTGACGACGGCGGTGCGCGGGGTGCTCGGCCAGCGGCTGGTGCGGCGGCGGGAGGGGGCGGGGTACCGGGGGAGGCGCCTCCTCGCGGAGTGGCTCCCCATGACGGCGGGGCTCCGGGAGGCGATCCTCGCGCGGGCCGACGCCGAGGGGCTGGCCGCGGCGGCGGCCGAGGGCGGGTACCGGTCGATCCGCGAGGAGGCGGCGGCGCTGGTCGCCGCGGGCGGGACGACGGCGGAGGAGATCGAGCGGGTCCTGGGGGCGGCATGAGGGATCACGACCAGCTGGCGCTGTTCCACCGGGCGCTGGCGGACTTCTGCCGGATGGGGATGCCGCTCGGGCAGGCCTTCCGGGCGGTGGCGAGGGACCTGGAGGGGGGGAGCCTCCGCGCCGAGGCGGAGGCCATGGCGGCGGAGGTCGACGGCGGGGCTCCCCTCGGGGAGGCCTGGCGGAGGCGTTCCGGGGCCTTCCCGCCGGTCTACGCGTCGCTGGTCGAGGCGGGCGCGGCGAGCGGGGACCTCCCGGGGACCCTGGAGGAGATCGCGCGCCACGCGGCGATGCGGGCCGAGGCCGACCGCCGGGTGCGCCGGGTCCTGGCCTACCCGGTCCTGATGCTCGTCGCCCTGACGGGCATCGCCTGGTTCCTCTTCGAGTTCGTGGTCCCCCAGTTCGGCGTGATCTTCTCCCAGATCACGGACAAGTACGGGAACCCGCTGGAACTGCCCGCCCTGACGAAGCTGGTCCTCGGGCTCTCGGCCTCGGGCGGGATCCTCCTCTTCCTCCCGGCGGTCCTGGTGGTCTTCGTCCTCGGGTCCTGGCTGCGCCGGCCCATGGAGGGGCTCGGCATGCCCCTCGGCCTCGGGATGCGGCTCCCCCTGGTCGGCCCCCTGCGGCTCCAGGCGGCGCTCTCCACCTTCTCCTCCGTCCTGGCGGGGCTGCTGCGGCGGGGGCTCCCCGCGGAACGGGCGCTCCTGCTGGCCGGGGAGGCCTCCGACGCGCCCGACCTGCGCGCGGCGGCCGGGATCGCCGCGGAGAGGGTCCGCACCGGGGCGGGGCTCGCGGAGGCCGCGAAGGGGGCCGGGCTCTACCCGCCCTCGCTCCTGTGGTTCGTGGGGTCCGCGGAGCGGCGGGGCGAGGCCGCGGAGGGCGTGGCCGAGGTGGCGCAGATCCTCCGGGGGCGCTTCCAGGGGGCCCTCGATCGCTACGTGCTGATCATCGCCCCCGTCTTCCAGTTCCTCCTGGGGCTGCTCGTCGCCCTGATCGTCATGGCCGTCTTCTATCCCATCCTGAAACTGCAGTCGGCGCTGATGTGAGGCGGCCATGACCGGAATCCGGCGGGTCCTCTTCCTGGCCTTCGTGGCCCTCCTCTGCGCCTACGGCGCGGCGGGGCTGGGTGCGGTGGCGTTCGGCGACGACGTGGATTCGGAGTGGGGAGGGGCCGCCGCCGCCTTCTCCGCCTTCGCCCTGCTGGTCCTCTTCGGCCTTCGGCGCGGGGGCGGCGCCGGCGGGAGGCCGGTTCCCCCGGCCTTCCGCGAGCAGGTCCTCCAGGTGCTGGCCGCGGCCGCCCGCCGCGGCGAGAGCGCGGGGGGGGCGCTGGCCGCCGTCGCCGAGGAGGTCGGGGGGAGGCGGCGCCAGGCGGTCCTCGCGGTCCTCGAACGCCTGGACGGGGGGGCGTCGCTCACCGAGAGCCTCGCCGGTCCGGGGGGGCGCTTCCTGTCGCCGGAGGAGGCCGCGGCGGTCCGCGCCGTGGAGGGGACGGGCAGGCTGGCCGATGTCCTCGCCTCCTCGCCGGGGAGGTCGCGGGACTGGGCGGACGTCCGGAACAGGGTCGCCATCTCCATCGGCTACGCCCTGCTGATGCTGTGCATCGGCTGGTTCCTCACCGTCTTCATCGTCCCCCAGTTCTTCATGATCGGCAGCGAGATCGAGTACGAGGCCGGCCTCGATGCGTCCGGGCTCCCCTCGGAGGGGGGAGGGCCGGTGCGGGACATGCTCGCCCGCGGGCTGGCCGAGCTCCGGTTCGTCCTCCGCGCCTTCCCCCTGCTGATCAAGGCCGGCATCGGCCTCTCCCTCCTCCTCGTCGTCCTCGAGGTGTTCCGGAGGAACCCCGGGCTCGCCGTCCACATGAGGAGCGCCCTGGTCCGGCTCCCCGGGGTGGGGCGGGTCGTCCGGCTGGAGGCGGGGGGGCGGGTCCTCCGCGTCATGGGGATCCTCGTCTCCTCCGGGGTGCCCCTCCACGAGGTGCTCTCCCGGGCGGCCCCGGTGTCGGGGGTCGGGACCATGGAGGCGGGCATGGAGGAGGCGGCGATCTCCGTCGCCCACGGGGGGCCCCTCGCCCGCGCCCTGGAGGGGGCGGGGCTCCCCGCCTTCGCGACGGCCCGGCTCCTGGCGGCCTCCGCCGGCCCGCCGGACTCCTTCGGGCGGGCCCTCGGCGTCCTCTCGGCGGAGTGCGAGGAGCGGGCCATGGCGGCCGCGTCCGTGGCGTCGGCGTTCTGCTACCCCCTGGTCCTGGTCTTCGTGGGGGGCATCGCCTTCCTCACCTACCGGGGCATCTTCATGGTCACCGGGGGCATCCAGGAGGTCTGCAGGCCATGGTGATCTCCGGCCCGCGCCCGGACAGGGGCATCTCCACCCTGGAGATGGTCATCACGCTGGCCATCCTCGGCTTCCTCGCCTCCTCCATCGTCGTGGTGGAATCGAGGGACTTCCGCTTCGCGCGGGAATCCCACGACCGGGCGGCGGCGCTCCGGGCCTGCTCCGCGCGCCTCGAGGAGTACGCCGCCGGCGCCGCCGCCCCCGCGCCGGGGGAGCGGACCTTCGACCTCCCCGCGGTCCTCGCAGGCCGTTTCCCCGGGGCGGTGGCCGTGGAATCCGTGCGCCCCGCCGGCGAGGGGCTCCTCGCGGTGGAGGTCCGGGTCCGGTGGAAGGGGGCGGGAGGCGGGGAGAGGGAGGCGCGGCTCGCCACGCTCGTCGCGCGGGAGGCGACGCGATGAGGGACCGGGAGTCGGGCTTCTCCCTGATCGAGCTCTTCACCGTCCTCCTCGTCGGCTCCTTCGTGACGGCGGCGGCGGCGGGGATCGTGGTCCGGTCCCAGCAGTCGGCGGACCTGGGCCAGGACGCCGCCACCGTGGTCCAGGAGGCGACCCGCACCCTGGAGACTCTGGAGCGGGACCTCCGCGGCGCCGTCTCCGTCGAGGAGGCGGGGCCGGGCGTGATCCGGGGGACGGCGCCGACGGGGCCCTTCGCCTGGACGCGGGAGGGCGGGAACCTCGTGCGGGAGTCGGGGGGGCGGCGGAGCGTCCCCATGGCGGGGGTCTTCTCCCTCGAGGCGGCGCGGCGGGGGCGCCTCGTCGAGGTGACGATCCGGTACCGGGCCCGGCCGGGCGGAGGCACGCCGCCGCCCCTCTTCACGGCCGCGGCGATCCGGGCCGGGGCGGAGGCGGAATGAGGACCCCCGCCGCCCGTCCGCCCCGCGATCGCGAGTCCGGGTTCTCCATCCTCGTCGCCCTCGCGGTCACCCTCCTCCTCGGGACGCTGGCCATGGCGACGGCCCTGCGGATGCAGGACCTCGCCCGGGACGGGAACCGGGACCGCGCCTCCCTCGCCGCCTACCACGCGGCCGGGGGCGGCGTGGCGGCGGCCCGGGCCGCCCTCGCGCGGGACCCGGCGTGGAAGGGCGGGACGATCCCCGTCGGCCGGGCGGCCGCGCGGGTGGCGGTCGCCGCCGACCTCTCCGACCCCTCCCTCCGCCGGGTCGTCGTCCTCGGCGAGGAGCCGGGCCCGGGAGCGGGGTCCGTCGCGGCCCGCCTCCGCGTGGAGGCGATCCTCCGCCTGCGGGAGGGGGCCCTCCCGGCGATCCTCTCCTGGAGCGAGTGACAGGGGACGGGCTTCGGTTTCTCGGTT
>JAKLKS010000123.1:5374-11929 GCA_023150535.1 Planctomycetota bacterium | reverse complement strand
TAGATGCTCGCCATGTAGCAGAGCCCCATGGCGAGGCCGAGCACCGCCGCCGCCGGGAGGGCCGCGGCGAGGGGCGCCCCGAGGAGGATCCCGAGGAGCGCCGCCGCCCCGAGCGCCGCCGCGCCGAGGAGGGGCCCTCCCCGCCAGTGCCACGCCGTCCAGCGGCCGAGCAGGTGGAAGGACGCGGTCTGGGCGAGGTAGACGGTGCCCACCACCGCGCCCCCCTCCCAGGCGGGGCGGCCCCAGCCCTTCAGCGCGCCCGCGTAGTGGTAAACGAGGGTCGCCCCGAGGCCGAAGCCGGCGAAGTTGGCGATCCACCCGGCCATCCGGAACCGCGCCCGCTCCTCCGCGACGTGGTCCTCCTCCTCCTCCGCGGCCTCCTCCGGCGCCCGGCCGGGCCCCGGGGGCGGGAAGAGGAAGAGGACGGCGAAGGCGAGGGCGCCGCAGCCGAGGAGGATCCAGGGGAAGTAGGCCGCCTCCGGGGAGGAGGTCCCGGTCCCGGCCGCCGCCCCGTCCTCCAGGGAGCGCGCGAGGAGGAAGGCGATCCCGCCGAAGAGGAGGAAGCCGACGGTCTTCCCGAGGCTCCAGGAGATGGAGAAGGTCCCGAGGTTCCGCTCCAGGTTCCTCCCCCGGGAGACGTCCCCGACGTGGGCCTGGAGCGCCGGCCAGACGAAGGCCTGGGAGGCGCCGTCGAGGACGGAGGCGGCGTAGAGGAGGACCATGGAATCGGCCCGCCAGGCGAGGAGGCTGAAGGCCACCCACCCGGCGATGCCGATGCGGGCGAGGGCCTGCCGGGGGTACCGGTCGGAGATCGCCCCCATCCGGAGCGACATCAGGATGTAGGTCACCCCCCCGAGGACCGGGAGCGCCCCGAGCTCCCCGGCGGTGGCCCCGAGCCCGAAGGCGGCGCGGGCGGGGATCACGCTCCAGGCCAGGTAGTTGGCGAGGTTGAAGAGGAGGGAGACGGCCAGGAGGCGGCGGGAGAGGGCCATGGAAGCCCTGGATTCCAACCGAGCGGGGGTGGGCGGGCCCCATGGATCACGGCGGTCCCCCCGCGCCCGCCTTGACCCGGCCGCCGCGCGGGCATACCTTGGAACCGAGGAGGTTCGCCATGACCCCGTCGCGGATCGCCGCCGCCGCCCTCGCCCTCGCCGTCGCCGTCCTCGCCGCGCCCGTCCCCCGCGCCGCCGCCGCGGAGGAGGACGGCTGGACCCTCCTCAAGAACGACTCCGAGACCGTCGAGGTCCTGGTCCCCCCCGGGTACAAGGAGCAGGAGATCAAGAACCCCGCCCGGGTGATCCACATCCTCTACACCGGCGACCCCTACCTCTCCACCCAGGTGAAGGTCTACGCCCACCAGGGGCAGACCGACCTCGCCCACTACGTGAAGTTCGTGTCCAAGGACCTCGGCGTCGGGGTCGGCCCCCCCCAGTTCCTCGACGGCTCCCCCTCGAAGTTCACCTGCGACCGGGCCGGGGGGGACGGGACCCCCTTCATCAGCTACTGCGACGCGAAGATCGACGGGAAGTTCGGCTACTACGTCGAGATCCTCACCCCGAAGTCGGTGTTCGACGAGAAGCGGGCCGACATGGACCGCATCATGGGCTCCTTCGCCACGCACCCGCCCCCCCAGGACCGCTTCACCGTGCCCGCGGGCTGGAAGAAGGTGGAGAACGACCTCTTCGCCGTCATCGGGCCGGTCTCCGAGGTGAAGGACCCCGCCGCGCAGAAGGCCTTCGAGAACCGCCTCTACCGGATCTCCACCTGGCTCGACGCCCAGGCGCCCCACGTGAGGATGCTGCGGGACTTCACGGGGGACAGGAGGAGGATCGTCTCCCGCATGGTGGTCCACGTGCTCCCCACGCCCGAGGCCTTCCAGTCCGCGGCGGGGGACTTCTGGGTCGAGGGGGCGAAGTCCATCTACCTGCCCCACCACCCGGAGCGGCCGGTGGTGGTGGACGGCTCCCCCGAGGTGAACCTCACCGAGGCCCTGCTCATGGAGGGGGTGATCCCCCAGTACCTCGAGACGCGCATGCCGCCGCTGCGCCCCTGGGTGCGGGCGGGGGCGCAGGGGTACTTCCTCGCCGCCATGGCCCGCAACTTCATGCCCGGCCTCTACCCGCCGGAGCCCTTCCGCAAGGTGAAGAAGATCTTCCTCAAGCCCCCGGCGCTGGAGGACCTCATGGGGAGGGACGAGGCCTCGCTCCTCTCCCTGGGGGAGGAGGGGGCGCTCGCCTGCTGGGGGTACCTCCAGTACGGGCTCCACGGGCAGGACGCCCCGGTGCGGAACATGTTCAACCGGTTCTTCCGGGGGCTCGTGGGCGCGGGGGACTGCCAGGGCCACTGGGACCGGTGCGTGGAGGAGTACCAGGCGGTCAACAAGAAGAAGCTCAAGCTCAAGGACCTGGAGACGGCGGCGAAGAAGTACTGGAAGGACCTGAAGGAGTAGCTAGGGGATGGTCAGGACCTCGAGCACCACCGGGGTCGGCGCCATGTAGTTGAGCCCCGGCGCCAGGTTCGCCATGGCCCCCAGGGGCCGCGGGTCGAGCAGCAGCCCGAGCCCCACCGCCGCCTGCCCCCGGGCGGCGCCGCCCGCCGCGGGATCGAGGAGGAGCGCCGCCAGGGCCTTCGCCGCCTCGGGCCCCCGGAGCTGCCCGAGGGCCATGGCCGCCGAGGTCCTCAGGTACTCCGAGGGGGTCCCCTCCAGGATTCCCGCCAGGAGACCCGCCGCCGCCGGATCCCCCAGGAGCCCCAGGGCGAGCGCCGCCTCCCGGGCGAGGTCCTGCTGGCCCTTCTCCGCCAGCGCCGCCCGCAGGTCCCCCGCGGCCTCCCGGGCGCCGATCATTCCGAGGGCGAGCGCGCAGTGGGCCCGGAGATCGGGATCGCCCCGGTCCGCCAGCACCGCCCGCAGGGCCGTCACCGCCCGGGGGTCCCCGGCGAGGCCGAGGGAGACGGCCAGCGCGCCGCGGTAGCCGGCGTCCTCCCGCTGCTCGAACTCCGTCCGGAGGAGGGAGGCGATGCGCCGGCGCCCCTCCACGTCGTCGAGGGAGCGCGCGTAGAGGGCGAGGCCGAGGGCGGCGAAGTTCCGCTCCCCCCGGTCCCCGAGGCCGAAGCAGCGGGAGAGCGCCTCCAGCGCCGCGGGGCCGCCGACCCGCCCCAGCGAGAGGGTGGCGAAGGACCGCACCGCCCGGTCCCGGTCCTCCCGTGCGGCCTTCCCGAGGGCCGCGACCCAGTCCCCGATCTCCGCGGCGGTGCGCTCCCCCAGCCCGGCGGCGGCGGCGCGCCGCACCTGCTCGTCGCCGTCGGAGAGCGACCTCCCCAGGGCCGCCACGGCCTCGGGCCCCCCGATGCGGGCGAGGGCGAAGGCGGCGTAGGGCCGGAGCGCCCGCGCGTCGGTGTCGCCGTCGGCGGCGAGGATCTCCAGGAGGTCGGGGACGACGAGGTCCTCGCCGAGGAGTCCGAGCCCGAGGAGCGCCCCGACGGAGGGGTCCTTCGAGGGGCCGCGCTCCGCGGCGGCGGCGAGCAGCGCCGGCGCCGAGCCGGCGTCCCCGGAGAGGCCGAGGGCGATGCCGGCGAAGCCGCGCAGGCGGGGGGCATCCTCCCGGTCCCTGAGGAGGGAGACGAGGGCCTCCCGGGCGCCGGGGGCGCTCCTCCCGAGGAGGCCGAGGGAGAGGACGAGGGATTCGCGGATGGAGGGATCGCGGTAGCGCCCCCCGAGGAGGGCGAGGAGGCGGGGCGCGTCGGCGGGGTCGCCCCCCTTGCCGAGGGCCACGGCGCAGCCGGTGAAGATCTCGGTGTCGGGGTCGGGGAAGGAGTCCCGGAGGGCGTCGAGGGCGCCCGCCCTCCAGCCGTCCCCGGCGGCGGCGCGGAGGGCGGGATCGGCCGGGTCCCCCTGGCCCGCGGCGGCGGCGAGGCCGCCCGTGGTGGCGACCCCGGCGCGGCGGAGGAGGTAGCGGTCCCGGGAGTAGTACCACCAGGTGGACCAGTCCTCGGGGTCGGCGGCGGCGGAGCGGCGGTTGGACTTCGAGCCGGGGGTCGGCTGGGACTTCGGCGGCGTGCGGGGGCCGCCGCCCGGGGTGGGGATGCCGCCGCCGCCGCCGGGGGGGAGCGGGGTGGGGGTGTCCGGGCGGGGAGGGGGCGTCGGCTCCGGGGTGCGCGGGGGAAGGGGAGGCTTCTCGCGCATCGGGGGGGCCGGGGGATCGGGGGGAGGGGGGTCGGGCGGCGTCTCCGGCGGGGGGGTGTACTTGCCCCCGTGGGCGCGGGCCTCGGCGGGGGGGAGGAGGAGGGGGGCCCCGGTCAGGAGGGCGAGGGTCAGGGCCAGCCGCTTCGCGTCCATGGGGACGACTGTAACAGGGGACGGCGGGGACGCAAGGAGGCCCCCCTTCCTACCTCCCCCAGGCCCTCCGCGCCGCCGCCACCAGCGCCTTCACCCGCGCCGGGTCCACCGGGTTCCCCGTCCGGCCGCCGCGCTGGAGGGAGGTCCCGACGATCACCCCGTCCGCCAGCGCCGCCACGATCCCCATGTCCCGCCCCGCCACGCCGCTCGCGCAGAGCAGCGGCGTCGCCGGCACCGCGTCCCGCACCGCCGCCACCTCCCGGAAGTCCGGCCGCGATCCCGTGGCCGCCCCCGTGACGAGGACCGCGTCCGCGAGCCCCCGCTCCACCGCGTCCCGGGCCGCCGCCCGCGGGTCCCGGGGGCCGAGCGCCGCCGCGTGCTTCACGAGCACGTCCGCGAAGACCGCCACCCCCTCCGCCCGCAGGCGCGCCCGGTCCCGCATCGTCGCCGCCGCCCGCCCCGAGAGGATCCCCTGGTCCGTCGCCATGGCCCCCGCGTGGACGTTCGTCCGCAGGAACACCCCGCCCCCCGCGACCGCCGCCGCCAGGGCGGCCGCGGTGTCGTTGCGGAGCGCGTTCACCCCGGCCGGGAGCCGCGAGGCCTCGCGGCAGGTCCGCAGCGCCACGGCCAGCGCCGCCGTGCAGGCCGGCTCCACCGCGCCCGCCTCGAAGGGGAGGTCCCCGTAGTTCTCCACGAGGATCCCGTCGGCCCCGCCGGCCCGCAGCGCCCTGGCGTCCGCCACCGCCCGGTCGAGGACCCGGTCCATGGACCCGCCCCAGCGCGGGCTCCCGGGGAGGGGGAGGAGGTGGACCATGCCGATGACGGGGTGGCGCGTCCCGAAGAGCCGCTCGAGGAGGGGGGCCATGGGCGATCCTTGTTCTCACGGTCATCCGTCGGAGGTGGCATGATAGCCCGCCCCCGGGCGGGGAGCGACAGGGAGGGACGACGATCATCGTGAGGCCGATCCGATCCGTCCCGGCGGCGCTGGCCCTGCTCCTCGGCGGGGCCGCCGCCGTCGCGGAGGAGGCCGCGGCTCCCCCCGCCGCCCCCGCCGTCGTCCTCGAGGGCGCCCGGATCCTCCCGGTCTCCGGGCCGCCCGTCCCCTCGGGCCGCGTCGTGATCCGCGGCGGCCGCATCGAGGCCGTCGGCGCCGACGCCGCGGTCCCCGAGGGGGCCCGGGTCGTCGACCTCCGCGGCAGGACCCTCTGCCCCGGGTTCGTCGACGCCGCCGCCCGCGGACCGCTCGCCCCCTCGGACCGGTCCGGGGGGCCCCGCGACCCCGAGACCCCGGCCGCCGACGGCTTCGACCCCGGGAGCCCGGTCCTCGCCGCGGCCCTCCGCGCCGGCGTCACCTCCCTCGTCCTCTCCCCCGGCGCCCCCCGGGGCTCCTTCGCGGGGAGGCTCGCGCTGGTGAAGACCGCCGACGGCCGCGTCGCCTCCCGCGAGGGCGCGGTGAAGGCGATGCTCGCCCCCCCGGGCCCCGCCTCCTCCCTCGACCGGGCCGCCGCCGCCGACGGGATCCGGGCCGCCTTCCGCGCCGCCGTGGAGCACCGCGAGGCGCGGGACAAGTACCGGAAGGACCTCGCCGAGTTCCTCGCCGCGGCGGCGAAGCACGGCGCGGCGGGGGACGCCCCCGAGGAATCCCTCCTCCCGGAGGCGGTGCGGGAGCGCCTGCGCCGCCTCGACCCCGAGCCCCGGGAGGCGGCGCGCAAGGCGCTCCGCGCGAGGCTCGGCCTCAAGGAGCCGGAGAAGCCGGCGCCGCCGCCGAAGAGGCCCGCGGAGCCGCGGCCGAACCCCTCGCGGGAACTCCTGCTCCAGTGCATCGGCGGCGCGGTCCCGGTGCGATTCGAGGCCCACGCCGAGGAGGACCTCCGGGCCGCCCTCGCCCTCGCCGCGGAGTTCCGGCTGGTGGCGGCCATCGAGGGGGGGATGGAGGGCGGGGCCCTCGCCGCCGACCTCGCCCGGGCGCGGATCCCCGTCGCCTGCTGGCCGGCCTTCGGGCCGGGCGCGGACCCCGCGGGGCCGCCGGCCTCCGCCGTCCCCGGCCGCCTCGCCGCCGGTGGGGTGCGGGTGGCCGTCGCCACGGGGGACGCCGGGCCCTTCGCGGCCCGGGACCTCCCGCTCCTCGCGGCGCTCGCCGCGGGGCAGGGGCTCCCCCGGGACGCCGCGCTCCGGGCGCTCACGCTTGACGCCGCGGCGGCGGGGGGCTTCGCGGATCG
>JAKLKS010000123.1:0-5364 GCA_023150535.1 Planctomycetota bacterium | reverse complement strand
GGACGCCGACCTCCTCGTCCTCGACGGGGACCCCCTGGAGCCGGGGACCCGGCTGCTGTCCGCCTGGGTGGACGGGGTCGAGCGGCCCGCGGCCGGCGCGGAGGGGGTGCGGTGAGGGCGGCCGCCCTCCCCCTCGCCCTGCTGGCGGCCGCCGCGGCGGCGCCCGCGGTCCCCCTCCCGGCGGAGGACCCCGGCGTCGCGGTGCTCGCCTCCCGCCTCCACCTCGCCGACGGGCGGACGCTGGCCGACGCCGTGGTCCTCGTCCGGGGCGGCAGGGTGGCCGCCCTCGGCCCGAACCTCCCGGTGCCCGCGGGGGCGCGGGTCCACCGGACCCCCGTCGCCTGCCCCGGCTTCGCCGACCTGCGCACCGGCCTCCCCTCGGGCCAGGACGCCGAGGACCCCCGCCCCTTCGGCGCCTCCCTCCGGGTCGCCGACGGGCTGGAGCCCCTGGACCCCGCGGCGGCGGCGGCGGCGCGGGAGGGGGTCCTGCGCCGCCTGCTCCTCCCCTCGGACCGCGTCCCCCTCGGGGGGCGGGCGGCCTCGCTGCGGCCCTCGGGTCCGGAGTCCGCGCTGGAGGTCCTCGTCGCCGACGCCGGGGGCGCGATCTCCGTCAGCGGGGCGGCGGCGCGGCGGGAGCGCCACCCGGCCTCCCTGGCGGGCCTGCTGCGGGCGCTCGAGGCGGCCTTCCACGGGGTCCCCGGCGCGCGCGGCGGCCCCTTCGAGGGGGCCGACCCGGCGCTGGGCCTGACGGAGGGGGACCGCGCCGCCCTCGCCTCCCTCGCGGGCGGGGGCGCCCCGGCCTTCCTCCGGGCGCGGACCCGGACGGAGGTGGGAGCCGCCCTCGACCTCGCCGGGCGCCTGCGCCTGCGGCCGGTCCTCCTGGAGCCGGCCTGCCCCGCCCCGGGGATCCTGGAGGCCGCGGCGGCGGCGGGCGTGGCGGCGGCGGACCTCTCCGTCGTCCTCGCCCCCGGCCCCGGCGACCCGGAGTGGGCGCTCGCCGCCCCGGGGATCCTGGCGAAGGCGGGGGCCCGGGTCGGGTTCACCGCCGGAGGCCGGGGTCCCGACGCGCTCCGGCTCGCGGCCGCCCTCGCCCGCTCCCGGGGGATGGAGCCGGCCGCCGCCCGCTCCGCGCTGCTGGGGGGCGGCTTCCCCCTCCTCGGCCGGGGCCCCTCGGGCCTCGACGAGGGGGACCCGGCCGACCTCGTCCTCCTCGACGGGGACCCCGAGGACCCCGCCTCCCGCGTCCTCGGCGTCCTCTCCGGCGGGGTGCGGCTGGGGAAGGCGGGGGCGCGGTGAGGGCGGTAAAGTATCAGAATGTGATACACTTCGGCCCGCCCGCGGCGGCCCTGGCGCTCCTGCTGGCGGCCGCGCCGGCGCCGGCCCCGGCGGCGGGCCCCGGCCCCGATCCCTCCCGCCCCGGGGCGATCCGCGCGGCCCGCCTCTGGACCGGCTCGGAGTGGCTGGAGCCCGGCGTCCTCGTCCTCTCGGGGGGCAGGGTCGCGTCCGCGGGGCGGGACCTCCCCGCGGGCGCGGCCGGCCCCGTCCTCGATCTCCCCGGGGCCGTCCTGACGCCGGGCTGGATCGACGCCGCCTCCCGCACCGGCATCGAGGGGGGGGAATCCGAGGAGTCCCGGGAATCGACCCCCTGCGTGCGGCCGGTGCGGGCCTTCGACCCGCGGGCCCGCGGGGTGCGCGCGGCGCTCGCCACGGGCGTCACCTCCCTCCTGCTGGAGCCCGGGGGCGCCAACGTGATCGGCGGCGTCGCCTCGGTGGTGAAGACGGTGCCGGGGCCCGGCGGGGGGCCGCTCCCCGTGCGCGAGGAGGCGGCGCTCCGGATCGCCTTCGGGGACGAGCCCTCGGCCGGGAACTTCCCGGCCCGGGGCATCCCCCTCTCCATCTACGCCCGCCGCCCGACGACCCGCATGGGGGTCCTGGCGGTCCTGCGGGACGCCTGGATGCTGGGGCGCCTCGCCGGGAGGGAGGCACCGTCGGCGGACGACGCCGCCCTGGCCCGGGCCGCGGCCGGGGAGATCCCGGTCCGCGCGCTGGCCCGGAACGCCGAGGACCTCCGCACGGTGCTGCGCGTGAGGGAGGAGCTCGGGATCCGCCCCGTCCTGGAGGACGTCTCCGAGGGGTGGCTCCTCCCCGGCGCCCTGGCGAAGGCGGGGCTCGACTGCGTCGTCGGCCCGGCGATCTTCCCCCTCGGGGGGCGGGGCTGGAGGGGGACGGAGCCGGCCCTGGACAACGCCGGGGCGCTGCACCGCGCGGGGGTGCGGATCGCGCTGACCGCGGGGGGGGAGGCGGCGGGCCTGCGGGACCAGGCGGCGCTGGCGGTCCGCCACGGGCTCCCGCGGGACGCGGCGCTGGCGGCGGTCACCGCGGAGGCGGCGCGGATGTCGGGGGTGGCGGACCGGGTGGGGGCGCTCCGCCCGGGCCTGGACGCGGACGCCGCGGTCTTCGACGGGGACCCGCTGGAGCCCTCAACGCGGGTCCTCCTCGTGATCGTGGACGGGAGGGTGGTCCTGGATCGCCGGGCGGGGGAGGAGGCGCGGTGAAGGGGAACCTGGGCTTCGCGGCGGCGATGGCGGCCGCCCTCCTCGCGGCGGGGCCGGCGCCCGCCGAGGAGGAGGTGCTGGCGGTGCGCGCCCGGCGCATCCTCACGGTCTCCGGCCCCCCCGTGGAGGACGGCGTCGTCCTCATGCGGGGCGGCCGCATCGAGGCGGTGGGGAAGGTGGCGATCCCCCCCCTGGCCCGGGTCATCGAGCACGACGGCTGGGTCTGCCCCGGGTTCGTGGAGGCCCACAGCCAGGCCGGTCTCGATCGCGGCAACGAGCAGCAGCCGATCGTCCCCTTCGTCTCGGCGCTCGACGCGCTGGACCCCTCGGCCCAGGCCGTCGAGGACCAGCTGCGCGAGGGGGTGACGACGCTCCACGTGATCCCCGGGAACGAGACCCAGATCGGCGGGCACGGGATCCTGGTGAAGCCGCGGGGCCGCACCGTGGAGGAGATGCTCCTCGTCCGCTCCACGGGGCTCAAGGTCTCCCTGGAGCCGGTGCGGGGGACGACGCGGGCGGGGCAGGTGGCCGCCCTGCGGAAGGCCTTCCGGGACGCGCTGGACGCGAAGGACGCCGCGGACCGGCGGCGGGCCGAGGGGGCGGCCACCCCCGGGGAGGCGCCGGACCCCGAGGACCCGCGGCGCCGCGGCGTGCTCGACCTCCTCGAGGGCCGGGCCGGCGCCTTCGTCCACGCGCCCCTCGCCATGGACGTCCGCAACGCCTTCTCCCTCTGCGACGAGCGGGGGATCCGCGCCCGCTTCGTCCTCGGCCCCGACGCCTGGCGCGCCGCCGCCCTGCTGCGGGCGCGGCAGGACGCGGCCGGGCCGGAGGCGGTGCTCTACGCGCTGGACCCCGACCTCGAGGACCTCGACCGCGACGAGGACCGGGACGAGGAGCGCGTGATCGAGGTGGCGGGGGTCCTCCACCGCGCCGGCGTCCGCTTCGCCCTCACCTCGGACGAGGGGCCCTGGCCCTCCCGCTACCCCTGGTACCAGGCGGCGCGGGCGGTCTCCCAGGGGCTTCCCCGGGAGGCGGCGCTGCGGGCGATCACCCTGGACGCGGCGCGGTACCTCGGGGTCGCGGACCGGCTGGGGAGCCTCGAGAAGGGGAAGGACGGGAACCTCCTCCTCCTCACCGGGGACCCGCTCTCCGCCTCCACCTGGGTGGACCGGGTGATCCTCGAGGGGGAGGTGGTCTACGAGCGGTCCGCGGACCGCCGCCTCCGCCGCCTGCTCGAGGGGGAGCGCCGGGAGCCGTCGGAGCCGGCGGGAGGCGGGAAGTGAGGCGCGCCCCGCTCCCGCCCGCGCTCCTCCTCCTCGCGGCCCTCGCCGCGGCCCCCCTGCCCGCGCCCCGCGCGGCCGCCGAGGGGGAGGGGGAGCCGGCGGCCCTCCTCCTGCGCGCGGGCACCGTGATCCCCGTGGAGGGGGAGCCCCTCTCCCCCGGGGCGGTGCTCTGCCGGGGCGGGAAGGTCGTCGCCCTCGGGAGCCCCGGCGAGGTGGATCCCGCGGGGGCGAAGGTGGTGGACCTCGGCCCGCGGTCGGTCCTCCTGCCGGGGCTCGTGGCGGTCTCCTCGGACCTCGCCTCCCCCGGGGCCGGCGTGCCCGAGAGCGTGGCGCCGGAGGTCCGCGCGCTGGACGGCTTCGACTTCTTCCGCCCCCGCCGCCGCCTCCTCGAGGGGGGGGTCACGACCGCCTACCTCGACGCCGGACGGCGCCGCGTCATCGGCGGGCAGGGGGCCGTCGTGAAGCTCGCGGGGGCCTCCCCCGAGGCGCGGACGCTGGTCGCCCGGGCGGGCCTCCACGGGGCGGTGGGCGACCCCGCGCGCAACCCGCCGGCCCTCTTCGACGCCCCGGACCGCCCCGACCCCCTGACCCATCCCCTGCTCCCGGTGCGCCCCCAGTCGCCCGCCTCCCGCATGGCGGCCGTGGCCATGCTCCGGGAGGCGCTCGCCCGGGGGAAGGGGGAGGCGGGGGGCGCGGCGGACGAGGGGCTGGCGGCGCTCCGCGAGGCGGCCTCCGGCAGGAGCCCGCTCCGCCTGCGCGCCGAGGAGGCGGCCGACCTCCGCGCGCTGGCCGCGCTGGCGAAGGAGACGGGGGCCCGGATCGTGGCGGGCGGGGCGCGGGACGCCGGCCTCGTGGCGGGGGAGCTGGCCGCCGCGGGCGTCGCCGTCGCCCTGGAATCCCCCTTCGTCCCGGGCCGCGTCGCCGACCCCTGGGACCCGGAGGAGGCGGAGCGGACCGCCGCCGCCATGGGCAATCCCGCCGCCCTCCTCGCGGCGGGGGTCCCCTTCGCGCTCTCGGCCGCCGACGAGGCCCTGCCCGATCTCGCCCTGGTGGCGGCGGCCCACGTGGGCCCGGGCTTCCCCGCCGAGCGGGCGCTCCGGGCGGTGACGCTGGACGCGGCCCGCCTGCTCGGGGTCGACTCCCGGGTCGGGAGCATCGCCGTCGGCAAGGACGCCGATCTCGTCGCCTTCTCCGGGGACCCCTTCGACGCGCGCTCCTCGGCGATCCTCACGGTGGTGGACGGGGTCGTCGTCTTCCGGCGGGAGGCGGCGGCCGGGGTGACGGTCCTCCGCGCGGCCGCGGTCCACACCGGGACCGGGGTCGTCCACGCCCCCGGGGCCGTGGTCATCGAGGGCGGCCGCATCGTCGAGGTCGGACCCGACGTGGGGGTGCCCCCGGGCGCCACGGTCCTCGAGCGGCCCGACGGCGTCCTCCTGCCGGGCCTCCTCGACGGCCACTCCCGCCTCGGCCTGCGCGCCTCCGGGCCCCAGGGCTCCGCGGGGAACCTCGGCACCCAGGTGGACCTG
>JAKLKS010000122.1 GCA_023150535.1 Planctomycetota bacterium | reverse complement strand
GGCGCTCCCTCCGCCGGCGCCTCCCCCGGGGCGGTCGGGGCCCCGCCGCCCCCGGGGGCGGCTGCGCCCGGGCCGGCGGGATCCCCCCCCGCGAGGAGGAGCCACCCCGCGGCGGCGGCGGCGCCGAGGGCGGCGAGGGCGAGCGGCAGGCGGGCGGTGCGCATCCATCCCATGATACGGCCGGGAGGGCCCCGTCCGCCCGGGCGCCCGAGAAAACGCGGGCCCCCCCCGCGGGCATCTGCAAGGATGGCCCGAATCCATGGCGCCGGAAACGCCCCCCCCGCAGGTCTCCGTCGTGCTCCCCGTCTTCAACGAGGAGGGGAACCTCCACCGGCTCATGGAGGAGCTCCTCCCGGTGATCCGCGGCCTCGGGCGGTCCTTCGAGATCCTCTTCGTGGACGACGGCTCCCGGGATCGCTCCCCGGAGATCCTCGCGGGCATCGCCGCGGCCCACCCCGAGGTCGTCCTGTGGAGGCTGGACCGCAACCACGGGCTCTCCTCCGCCCTGGACGCCGGGTTCCGCAGCGCGCGGGGGGAGTTCATCGTCACCCTCGACGCCGACCTCCAGAACGACCCCCGGGACATCCCGCGCCTGTTCGCCCTGCTGTCGGAGCACGACATGGTCTGCGGGTGGCGGAGGGAGCGCCGCGACCCCTGGGTGAAGAGGGCCTCCTCGCGCATCGCCAACGCCTGGCGCAACCGCCGCACGGGCGAGTCGGTCCACGACATCACCTGCCCGCTCAAGGTGTTCCGGGCCTCCATCGTCCCCCACCTCCCCCCCTACAACGGGATGCACCGCTTCTACCCGACCCTGGCCCGCATGGCGGGCTTCCGGGTGGTCGAGGTGCCGGTCGCCCACAGGGAGAGGGCGTCCGGCTCGAGCAAGTACGGGATCTGGAACCGGCTCTGGAAGGGGCTTTCCGACCTCCGGACCGTACGCTGGATGCAGAGGAACAGGCTCACCTACCGGAAGGAGCGGCTCCCGTGACGATCCTGCCCGCTCCCGCCGTCGCCGCCTGGATGGAGTCGGTCCTCGCGAAGATGAGGGACCCCTGGTTCGTCTTCGGGATGATCGGGCAGTTCACCTTCGCGGCCCGCTTCGTCGTCCAGTGGCTCGCCTCGGAGAGGGAGAAGCGGGTGGTGATCCCCGTGGCCTTCTGGTGGCTCTCCATCACCGGGGGGGCCGTGACCCTCGTCTACGCCGTCCGCATCGAGGACCCCGTCTTCATCATCGCCCAGACGGGGGGCCTCGTCATGTACGCCCGCAACCTCTTCATCCACCGCAGGGCCGCGAGGGCGGCGGCGCCCGTGGGGCCCGGGAAGGACGGCGGCTCCTGATGCCCCTCGCGGAGACCGCCGGGCTCATCGGGGGCGCCTGGGAGTTCGTGCAGGACTACCCGGACCCCGTCCTCATCGGCCTCCTGCTCCTCTGCGGGGTCGGGCTCCCCGTCCCGGAGGAGCCCATCCTGCTCATGGCGGGCGCCATCGCCGTGAAGCTCTCCTCCGGCCAGGAGCCGGAGATCCAGCTCCTGCGGATGACGGCGGTGTGCGCGGCGGGAATCCTGGCGGGGGACGTCCTCTGCTTCCACCTCGGACGGAAGATCGGGCGGGGGATCTTCCGCTTCCGCTTCGTGAACGCCATCGCGACGCGGCCCCGGCGCGTGCGCGCGGAGCGGTTCTTCCAGAAGTACGGGCCCTGGTCGATCTTCATCGCCCGGTTCTTCGCGGGCGTGCGGCTCGTCATGTACTTCAGCGCCGGGATGAGCCACCGGGTCTCCTACCTCCGGTTCCTCCTCATGGACTTCCTCGGCGTGCTGGTGTCGGTCCCGATCTCCATCTGGATCGGGTACATCGCCTGGAAGGAGCTGCAGGACTGGGACGCCGCGAAGGCGAAGCTCGGGACCTTCCACGGCTTCCTGGTCGCGGGCATCGCGACGGGCCTGATGGTCTGGTTCATCCTCTGGCGGAAGAACCGCGCCGCGGAGAAGGCCGCGCGGTGGCGGCGGCCCTCCGCCCCTCCCGGGCCCCCGGGTTAGGATCGCCACCGTGAGGCCCCGGATCGCCGCCCGCGCCGCCGCGCTCCCCGCGCTCCCCGCGCTCCTGGCGGTCCTCGCGCTCCCGGCCCTCCCCGCCGCCCGCCCTCCCCGCGTCGAGCCCTTCGCGGGGGCCGCCCAGCCCGACGCCGGGACCCGCATCGCCGCGAGCCGCAACGGGCAGGCGGTCGTCTTCGAGTCCTCGGTCCGCGAGTCGGGGGACCGGTGGGACCCGGCGGCGGACCCCACGGTCCTCCTCTGGGAGCGCCGCACCGGCGCCCTCCGCCAGCTCACCGCCTCCGCCGCGGATTCCCCGGCCGTCGCCAACGGGGACTTCTACCTCCTCGTCGGGACCTCGACCACCCGGGAGCGCCGGACCCGCACCCTCGTCGCCTTCCGCTCCCGCGCCAACCTCGCGGGGCGCAACGCCGACGGCAGCGCCGAGATCTTCCTCTGGGACTCGAAGACCTCGGGCTTCACGCAGATCTCCGACGCCCTCGCCGGGGAATCCTCCGACCCGGCGCTGGCCGCGAACTTCACCGCCGAGAAGGACGCCAACGGGAGGTACACCGGGAACATCCTCGTCCGGTACCGCGTCGCCTTCCTCTCCACCTCCGACCTCACCGGGGACAACCCCGGGGGCATGCCCCAGGTCTTCTCCTACGACTCCGGGATGCCCGAGGTGGGGCGGCTGGTCCAGGCCTCCCGCTCGTCCGGGGGGGCGGCGGGGCGGCCCTCCCTCGACGGGAACGGCGACCGGGTCGTCTTCACCCACACGGTCGACCTCCTCCCGGGGGAGGGGGGCGCGGGCGCGACGGAGGTCTACGCCTGGGATCGGCGGACGGGCCTCCGGCGGGTCTCCTCCGGCGGGAGCGCCGGGGACCGGGACCCGGTGCTCGACTCCACCGGGAGGTGGGCGGCCTGGGTCTCGGAATCCGACGGGGAGTCGGTCCTCCCCGGCGCCGGCATACCCTGGATCGCCGACCTCCGCCGCGGACGCGCGTCCCCCGTCGCCGGGGCCTGCGGCGCCGCGGCGCGCGCCCCCTCCCTCGCCCGCGGGAGGCGCCGCCTGCTCTTCCTCGACGCGGGGGCGATCGGGGACGACCCCTGCGGGGATCCCGAGGAGCGCCCCCTCCTCCTCGACGGCAGGGGGCGCCTCCGCGAGACCGGCCTCGCGGGGCCGGGCGCCTTCGGCCCCCCCGTCCTCCTCGACCGGCGCCCGGGGGAGTTCCTCGTGACCTGCGACGGGGACCTCGACGGGTCCAACGCCGCCGGGCGGAACGTCCTGTGGATCTCCCGCCTGCCGTGAGCGGCGGCGGCCTCCCGCCGCGCCAGCAGGCGACGCGCCTCTGGCCCGTGGTGGGGGAGCGGGAGCCGGAGCCCTTCGACCCCGCCGCCTGGCGGCTGGAGGTCCGCGGCTTCGTCGCGCGTCCGCTCTCCCTCCCCTTCGCGGAACTCGCGGCCATGGACCGCGTGGAGCGGGCGGGGACGATCCACTGCGTGACCCGCTGGTCGAGGCCGGGGACGGTCTTCCGCGGGGTCCCGCTGGAGGCGCTCCTCGGGAGGGCGGGCCCGCTGCCGGGGGCCCGCTTCGCGCGCTTCGCCTCGGGGCGGGGCCACGACACGACGCTCCCGCTGGAGGCGTGCGCGGGGGACGTCCTCGTCGCCCTCGAGGAGGGCGGCGCCCCCATCCCCCCGGTCCACGGCGGCCCCGTGCGCACGGCGCTCTTCCGCCGGTACTTCTACAAGAGCGTCAAGTGGCTGCGCACGGTGGAGCTCCTCGCGGAGGACCGCCCCGGGTTCTGGGAGAGGACCGCCGGCTACCACAACGGCGCCGACCCCTGGCGGGAGGAGCGCTACGCTCTGCCCGACCTCGACCGGCGGGAGGTGGCTCTGCTCCTGGCGGCGCGGGACCTCTCGGGAAGGGACTTCCGCGGGGTCGAGCTGGAGCGGCGGGACCTGCGCGGGTTCTCGCTCCGGGGGGCGCGCCTCAGGGACGCGCGCCTCGCGGGGGCGGACCTCCGGGGCGCGGACCTCGGGGGGGCGAACCTCACCAACGCGGACCTCCGCGGCGCCGACCTCCGGGGCGCGCTCCTCGACGGCGCGGATCTCGACGGGGCCGACCTGCGCGGGGCGGACCTCCGGGGGACTGCCGTGCGCTGCGCCTCCGCCGCCTGCGCGACCTTCCGCACCCCCGGCGGCGGGGAGGAGGCCCTCCTCGCGGGGGCGGATTTCCGGGGCGCCGACGTCACGGGGCTCCTCGAGGAGCAGCGCGAGTTCCTTCGCTCCCTCGGGGTCCCCGGGGCAGAGTAGGGCCCCCCAAGGAGGTTCCATGAGGATCGCCGCCGCCGCCCTCGCCGCCGCCGCCGCCGCCGCCGCCCTCGCCGCCGGCTGCTCGAAGGAGGAGCCCGCCGCCACGGGGCCCGTGTCCGCCGGGCCCCCGCCCGCGGGCATGGCCGGGCGGCCCGGCCCCGTCCGCCCCGGCATGGACCCCTCCACGGTCCCCGGCCATCCCCCCGTCGGCGGGAATCCCCACGCGGGCGGCATGCCGGGCGGGATGCCCGGCGCCGTCCCCGCGGCCGCCGGGGCCGGTCCGGCCGCCGATCACTTCAAGCCGCCCGAGGGGTGGCAGTCGGAGGCCCCCTCCTCGAACATGCGGCTCCTCCAGTACCGCCTCCCGCGGGCGGACGGCGAGAACCAGGACGCCGAGGTCGCGGTCTTCACCCGCATCATGGGGAGCGCGAAGGAGAACATCGACCGCTGGCGCGGGCAGTTCTCGGAGGTCGTCCAGGGGAAGGACAAGGTCGAGACCCTCACCGAGGGGGTCAAGGGGACGGTCCACTTCCTCGACATCTCGGGGAAGTTCGGCGGGGGCATGAGCCCCATGGCCGGCGCCCACGGCGCGGGCGGCGCCCCGACGGAGACGCGGATGATCGCCGCCGTCGTGGAGCACCCCTCGGGACCCTTCTACGTCAAGGTCTCCGGCCCTCCCGCCACCATGGGCAGGTGGGAGGAGTCGATCCGGAAGTTCATCATCGACGCGGCGTCGCGCTAGCGGGAGCGCTACCTCCCGCGCCCGGGGCCGCCCGGCGCCGCCCCGGGGGCCCCGGGCCCCCCGCCCCCGAAGCCGCCGCGCCCCGGTCCGCCCATCATCAGGGCGGCGGGGCCGAGTTCCTGGAGCTTGGCGAACTGGTCCACGGTGAGGGCCTGGGACAGCTTGTCCATGGCCTCCTTGCGGACCTCCTCGGTCTTCTCCCGCATGCCGGCGAAGGCCGTCGGGTCCATGCCCCCTCCCCGGGGCATGCGCCACGTCTCGCCCAGGCGGTCGGCCGCCTCCATGGCGATGTCGATGACCCTCCCCTGCTGCTCCGCGGTGAGGTTGAGCTGCTCGGTGAGGTAGCCGGTGACGCGCTCGCGGATGAAGTTCTCGGTGCGGACCCGCTGCTGGCGCCGCTCCTCCTCCTCCTTCCGGACCTCCTCCTCCCTGAGGAAGGCGCGGAGCTTCTCCTTGCCCGCCTCCGACTCGATGAAGGAGGCGACCTCCTCCCCGAGGGGGCCGAGGGGGGCGGCGGAACCGGGGGCGGCCTCCCCCGCGGGGGCGCCGTCGCCCGCCGGGACCGCGGCGCCCGCCGCGCGCCCGGAGGCCGGGGGGGCGCCCCGGGCGGCGAGGGACTCCTCGAGGGTCCTGCTGCGCTCCCCCAGGCGCTTCAGCTCCGCCTTCAGCTCCTCGATCTCTGCCGCCTGGGCCTCGGACCGTGACCGGAGGGCGGACTGCTGGCGGACGAGGTCGGCGTCCGCGCCGCCGCAGGAGGCGAGGAGGGCGGCGCCCCCCAGGAGGAGGGCGGCGGGGAGCGGGCGGGAGGAGGGGAGGGGCATGGAGGGTCTCCGGGGCGCCGGGGAACTTCCCGGCGGGATGACTATACAACCCCGGGGGGCGGGAGGGGGTATCGGCGGCGGGGGGGCACCGGCGGATCGACGGAAGGGACGCCGCCGTCCGATACACTGCCCGGTCTGCCATGACCGGACCGGACGACCCGACCCTTCCTCCCTCCGCCTCCGCCCTCCGCATCGATCGCTCGCGGCCCCGCCGCGGCGGCCGCGGCGGGGGAGCCTGGATCCTCGGGCTCCTCGTGCTGGCGGCGGTGGCGGCGGTGGCCTGGTCCTTCCTCTCCCGCGCCGGGGGGCTGCTCGGCGGGACCGAGGTGGCCGCGGGCCGGGCCCTGCGCGTCTCCGCCAACCTCGCGTCCGAGCGCACCACCGCCAGCGGCTACGTCGTCGCCCGCACGCGGGCCGCCGTCTCCCCCCGCCAGCCCGGGAAGCTCGCACGCCTCCTCGTGGACGTCGGCGACCCGGTGAAGGAGGGGCAGCTCCTCGCCGAGCTCGAGCACGTCGAGGAGGACGCCGCCGTCGCCCGCTGGGAGGCGGAGGTCGCCCGGGCCGCCGCCGAGCGGGAGGCGGCGGCGCGCTCCGCGAAGGAGAGGGCCGCCGCGGCGGAGCGGGCGAGGTCGGAGGAGGAGTCCTCCCGCGTCGCCGAGAACGAGGCCGCGGTGCGCGCCGCCGACGCGCGGCGGGAGGCGGACCGGCTGAAGAAGCTCGTCGTCGACCGCATCGTCACGGAATCGGAGTGGGACCGCGCCGAGGCGCAGGCGCGGATCCTCGAGTCCCAGCTCCTGCGGGCCCGGTCGGCGGTCGCCACGGCGAGGGCCGAGGCGGTCCGCGCGGGGCTCGATGCCGAGACCTACGGATCGCGGGTCGCCTCCGCGGAGGCCGCCGCGGCCGGGGCCGAGGCGTCGCTCCGGGAATCCCGCGCGCGCCGCGACATCGCCTTCATCCGCGCCCCCTTCGGCGGGCGCGTCCTCCGCAAGGAGGCCGAGGTGGGGGAGGTCATCGCCCCGGCCACGACGGGCGGCTCGACGACCCGGGGGGCGCTCCTCACGCTGGCCGACTTCCAGACCCTCGAGATGGAGGTGGACGTCTTCGAGCGGGACGTCTCCCTCGTCGAGCCGGGGGCCCCCTGCCGCATCGTGCTCGACGCCTACCCCAGGGAGCCCTTCCCGGGCCGGGTCCGCCAGGTGGTCCCGACGGCCGACCGGCAGAAGGCCACGGTCCAGGTGAAGGTCTCCTTCGACGCCCCCGACCCCCGGGTCCTGCCCGAGATGGGGGGGAAGGTCGTCTTCCTCGCCGCGGGTGCGCTCGCCTCCTCGGAGGCGGACCGCGTCACCGTGCCCGACGCCGCGCTCGTCGAGAGGGGCGGGAGGCGCGGGGTCTTCCTCGTGGTGAAGGAGTCCTCCGACGAACGGGTGAAGTTCGCCACCGTCTCCGCCGGGGAATCCTCCGGGGGGCGCACCACCGTGAAGGAGGGGCTCGCGGGAGGGGAGCGGGTCGTCCTGTCGCCCCCCCCCGCGCTGGAGGACGGCGACCTCGTCACCGTGAAGGAAGGGTCCTGACCGTGGCCGCCGGCTCCGCCGGGCGCCGCGTGATCATCGAGGCCGCCGACGTGGTGAAGACCTACACGCGCGGCGGGGAGACGGTCTACGTGCTCGACGGCCTCGACCTCGAGGTGCGCGAGGGGGAGTGGCTCGCCCTCATGGGGCCGAGCGGGAGCGGCAAGACCACGCTGCTCAACGTGCTGGGGGGGCTCGACCACCCCGACTCCGGCAACGTGATCGCCGACGGCGAGGACATCGAGGCGCTCTCCTCCCGCGACCTCGCGGCCTGGCGCTCCCGCCACGTGGGCTTCATCTTCCAGCTCTACAACCTCATCCCCGTCCTCACGGCCTACCAGAACGTCGAGCTGCCGCTCCTCCTCACCTCGCTCGACCGGAGGGAGCGGGACGCCCAGGTCAGGACCGCCCTGGGCCTCGTCGGGCTCGCGGAGCGGCTCCACCACTACCCCAACCAGCTCTCCGGCGGGCAGGAGCAGCGCGTCGCCATCGCGCGCGCGCTGGCGACGGACCCGACCTTCCTCCTCGCCGACGAGCCCACGGGGGACCTCGACGCGAGGAGCGCGGCGTCCATCCTCGACCTCCTCGCGACGCTCAACCGCGACCTCGGCAAGACCATCGTCATGGTGACCCACGACCCGCGCGCCGCGGACCGCGCGGACCGCCTGCTCCACCTCGAGAAGGGGGTCCTGCTGGAGCAGGAGCGCCGGGGCCGCGCCCCCCGCCCGGACGGCGCATGACGCCCTGGATGCTCATCCCCGCCCACGTGCGGAGGAGCCCGCTCCGCTCCTTCCTCACCGTCGGCAGCGTCGCCATCGCGATCTTCCTCTTCTGCCTGCTGCGGACCGTGGTCACGGGCATCGAGGCGACCGTCTCGAAGACGAGCTCCACCCGGGTCATCACCTCCAGCGCCGTCTCCCTCTTCGTCAACCTGCCCGTGTCGATGTGGGACAAGATCCGCGCCGTGGACGGGGTGAGGGCCGTGACCCACTGGACCTGGTTCGGAGGGGTCTACGTGGACCCCAAGGAGTTCTTCGCGCGCTTCTCCGTGGACCCGCCCTCCTTCCGGGAGGTCTACGGGGACCGCCACCCGGGCGGGGCGATCTACCTCCTCGCCGAGGAGGAGTGGACCGCCTTCGAGAGGGAGCGCACCGCCTGCATCGCGGGGGCGGACATCGCGGAGAAGTACGGGTGGAAGGTCGGGGATCGCATCCCCATGCAGGGGACCATCTACCCCGGGGACTACGAGTTCACCCTGCGCGGCATCTACCGCACGAGCAACGCCTCCTTCGACCAGCAGACCCTCTTCTTCCACTGGAAGTACCTCGACGAGATGCAGGGCGGCATCGGGTCGGTCTCGACCTTCACCTCCGACCTCGAGTCCCCGGAGCTCGCCCCGCTGGTGGCCGGGTCCGTGGACTCCCAGTTCTCGAGCAGCGCGAACCGCTGCATCACCCTCACCGAGCAGGCCTTCCAGGCGCAGTTCGTCGCCATGTGGGGGAACTACACGCTCTTCCTCTCCTTCATCGGGGGGGCGGTGCTGGTGGCGGCCTTCATGGTGACGCTCAACACGCTGCTGCTCAACGCGCGGGAGCGGGTGACCGAGGTGGGGGTGCTGAAGACCCTCGGGTTCCCGGACGCGTCCATCGGGCTCCTCAACCTGGCCGAGGGGGTGGCGCTCTGCGGGCTCGGGGGGCTCTGCGGGGTCGGCTTCTCGCTCGCCGTGGAGCCGGCCCTGTTCTCGGTTCTCAAGGCCTTCGTGCCGACCTTCTCCATCCTGCCGGAGACGTCGGCGGCGGCCCTCTGCATCGCGACGGCGCTGGGGCTCCTCTCGGGGGCGATCCCCGGGGTGATGGCGGCGCGGATCCCCGTGGTCAGGGCGCTCCGGAGGGTCGGCTGATGCCCGTCCCCCTGCGCTACCACCTGCGGAGCCTCGTCGTGCGGCGCGTCGCGACGGCGCTCACCGTGCTCGCGGTCGGCTTCTCCGTGTCCATCCTGGTGCTCGTGCTCTCCCTCGCGCGGGGCTTCGAGATCTCGCTGGCCGACACGGGCCGCACGGACAACGTGATCCTGTTGCGCAAGGGGGCCACGAGCGAGGGGGAGAGCGGCGTGGCCCGGGACACGGCGCGCATCCTCCTGGCGCGCCCCGAGATCGCCGTCGGGGGGGACGGGCGCCCCCTCGCGACGGGGGAGATGTACGCGGGGATCTCGCTCCCGCGGGACACCGGCGGGAGCACCAACGTGGCCATGCGGGGGACGGTGCCCTGGGCGCTCGAACTGCGGGACGGCGTTCGCGTGGTGGAGGGGCGGATGTTCCGCTCCGGATCCGAGGAGGTCGTGGTCGGGCGGAGGCTCGTGGGGCGCGTGAAGGGCTGCCGCATCGGCGGCGCGGTGGAGTGCGCGGGGCGCCTGATGCCGGTCGTGGGGATCGTTGACGCCGGCGGCGGTGCGCCGGATTCCGAGATCTGGGGGGACGTGGAAGTGCTCCTCCAGGTGTTCCAGCGGGGCGGGTTCAGCAGCGTGATCCTCCGCCTGCAGGACCCGGGGGGGCTGCCGGCGCTGCAGGCGGCGCTGGAGGCGGACCCGCGCCTGCAGACGAAGGGGATCGCGGAGCGGGACTACTTCCGCCAGCAGGCGGGGCCGCAGTCGCGGTTCTTCCGCATCATGGCCTACTTCCTCGCCTCCATCATGGCGGTGGGCGCGGTGTTCGGCTCGACCAACACGCTGCTGGCGAGCCTCGCCGGGCGCACGCGCGAGATCGGCACGCTCCTCGCCATGGGATACCTGCCCCGCCACGTGATGCTCGGGTTCCTCGCGGAGGCCCTCGCCCTCGGCCTCATGGGCGGCGTCGTCGGCGTCGCCATGGCCTGGCCGGTCAACGGCGTCGCCACGGGCACCGTCAACTGGCTCTCCTGGACCGAGCAGGCCTTCTCCTTCGCCATCACCGGGGACGTGATCTTCCAGGCCGTCTTCTTCGCCGGCGTCGTCGGCGTCGTCGGCGGCCTCGTCCCCGCTGTGGATAACTCCCCGCCGTCGGAGACGGCGGGGAGTTATCCACAGAAAACCGAGTAACCGAGGAACGTCCCCCTCCTCGCCGGCGTTACACCTTCGGTACACTCGCGCCGGGGCGCACGGGGCACGATGGATCGATGCGCGCCACCCGCTGGCTCCCGGTGATCCTCTTCCTGCTCGCGGCGGGGGGGACGGCGGCGCTCGGGATGCGGGTCGTGGCGGCGGAGCGGGCGGCGGCGGAGGGGACGGCCCGGGAGCGGCTGCGGGTCGCGCTCAAGGAGGCGGAGGTCCGCCTCGGGGCCGGGGCCGCGCGCCTGCGGGAGGAGCTGGCCGCCGGCCGCGCCGACGCCGTCCTCGGGCCCGACGGGGCGGTCCTCCTGCCGGCCGCCCCCCTCCCGCTGCGGCGCCTCGATCCGCCCCGCGGCCGGGACCCCGAGGCGGACTTCTACCTCGCCGAGGGGGAGCAGGCGGAGGCCGCCGAGGGGGACGCCGCCCGGGCCGCGGCCCTCTACCGCTCCGCCGCCGCCCCGGGCCGCCACCCGGAGTCCCGCGCGGTCGCCCTCCACCGCCTCGCCGCCCTCGCCCGCCGCGGGGGGGACGCCCCGGCCGTCGCCGCGCTGGAGGAGGAGTTCCTCGCCGCCCTGCCGGAGGACCTCGGGACCTGCCTCGAGGCCCTCCTCCTCCGGTCCGCCCGCCGCCCCGTCGACGGCGCCCTCGCCGCCGACCTCGCCGCCCGCCTCGGCGCCGATCCGGAGGCGGACGGGATCCTCGAGGGGATGCGGTCCCTGGCCGGCATCGACCCGGCGGTCTTCCGCGACCGCCGCCGGGACCTTGCCCTCCGGGAGGGGATCGCCGCCCTCGGCCTCCGGGTGCCCCCGGGCCCCTCCGGCATCCTCCTCCACCCCGCGCCGATCCGGACGTCGCCCCTCCTCTGGGAGCCCACATGGTGGATGGCCGCCTGGTCGCGGGGCGACGACGGGACCGTCCGCCTCCGGACCGGACCGCCCGAAACGCTCCCGGAGGGCGTCTTCCGGCTGGAGGTTGGCCCCCCCTGGGGCGCCATGGGAGGGGCGGCCCGCCATCTCGCGCCCCCTCCCTCGGACATCCGCGAGACCCTCGCCCCCGACATCCCCGGATTCGCCCCCAACCCCGCCTTCCCCGTCCACCTCGCCGCCGCCGCCGACCCCGCCGCCATCGCCGCCGCCGCCCGCCGCTCCGCCCGGATGCTCGGCGGCCTCCTCGCCGCGCTCCTCCTCGCCGGTTCCTCCGCCTTCCTCCTCTCGCTCCGCGCCGCCCGCCGCGAGACCGAGGCGGCCCGCGCCCGGGCCGACTTCGTGACGAGGGTGGGCCACGACCTCCGCACCCCTCTGGCCGTCGTGCGCATGTACGCCGAGACGCTCGCCGCCGGCCGCGTCGCCGACCCCGCGGAGGCCCGCGAGTT
>JAKLKS010000121.1 GCA_023150535.1 Planctomycetota bacterium | reverse complement strand
CGGCTCGGCGACGCTCGGATCGAGGTCGTGGGCGAGCCGCCGCAGCCGCTCGCGCTCCACCCGGTCGCGATCGGCGGCGGCGTCGAGGGCGGCCTCGACGAGGGGGACGATCTCCGTGAACCGGATCCGCCCCTCGAGGAACAGCTCCACGGCCCGCTCGTCGGCGGCGTTGAGCGCCGCCCCCGCGGTCCCGCCGGCGCGGGCGGCGCGCCAGCCGAGCGCGAGGCCGGGGTAGCGGGCCGGGTCGGGGGCGGAGAACTCCAGGCGGGCGATGTCGGCGAGGTCGAGGCGGAGGCCGGGGCAGTCGGGCCTGTCCGGGTGGGCCAGCGCCCAGAGGATGGGGAGGCGCATGTCCGGCTTCCCCATCTGGGCGAGGACGGAGCCGTCGCGGAACTCGACGAGGGAGTGGACGACGGACTGGCGGTGGAGCACCACCTCGACCCGCTCCGGCGGGAGGCCGAAGAGGTGGACCGCCTCGACGACCTCCAGGGCCTTGTTCACGAGGGTGGCGGAATCCACGGTGATGCGCCGCCCCATGGACCAGGTGGGGTGGGCCAGGGCGTCCTCGGGGCGGGCGTCGGGGAGGAAGGAGAGGGGGCGGTCCCGGAGCGCGCCGCCGCTGGCGGTGAGGAGCACGCGGCGGACCTCGGCGCGGCGGCCGGCGAGCATGGCCTGGGCGACGGCGCAGTGCTCGGAGTCCACGGGGAGGATCTCCGCCCCGGTCCGCGCGGCGGCGGCGAGCAGCGCCGGGCCCGCCATGACGAGGGACTCCTTGTTGGCCAGCGCGACGCGCAGGCCGCGGCGGACCGCCTCGGCGGTGACGGCGAGGCCGGCGGCGCCGGCGACGCCGACGAGGGCCGTGGAGGCGCCGGGATCGTCGAAGAGGGAAAGGATGCCCGGGAGTCCGGCGCGGACGGGGATGCCGGTCCCGGCGAGGGCCTCCCCCGCGGCGGCGGCGGCGGCGGGGTCGAGGAGGGCGGCGGCGCGGGGGCGGAACTCGCGGGCCTGGGCGGCGAGGAGCCCGGCGTTGCCGCGGGCGGCGAGGCCGGCGACCTCGAAGCGGTCGGGGTGGGCGCGGAGGACCTCCAGCGCGCTGCGGCCGATGGAGCCGGTCGAACCGAGGACGAGGACGGAGCGCTTCCCGGGGGCGTTCATGGAAGCGGGCATCGTACCGGAAAGGGGACGGGCTTCGGTTTTTCGGTCGCGGGAGGGGAGGGGGACGGGCTTCGGTTGTTCGGTTATCGGGTGGGCCCCCGCCCCCGATGCATCCCCGTCATCGGTGTCAGGCCCGCCCCGGAACCGTCACCGGCGCCGGGCGCCGGGATCCCGCCCGGGGGGATGCGGGTAGGATCCCGCGCCATGGCGAAACCGGTGGGGTGGGTCCTGGCGCTCCTCTACCTGGGGCTCCTTCTCTACCCGCTGGTGATCTCTCCGCCCCTTCTGCCAGGGCCGGGCCCGACGCCCCTGGACCTCCTCCTCTCCCAGGGAGGGGCCACGCTCCTCCTTCTCGCCCTCTCCCTGCCCGCCGCCGTCGCACGGTTCCGGCAGCGCACCTGGAAGCCCTTCCCCCGGATGACGGAGAAGGAGGCGGAGCAGTTCTACAGGCTCCACATGGGCATGGCCATGGTCCTCGCCCTGCTCGCCCTCCTCACGCCGGGGTTCGCGGACCTCCTCCGGCTGCGAACGGCGGTGCCCGCTCCCCTCTCCTTCCTCCTCGGGTTCGCCGCCTACCTCCCCATCCACCATGCCTCCCTGCACCTTCGTCCCCGCAAGGTGGGGCGCCTCGTTGCATCCCGGGAGTTCCTTCGCGGGATGCGGCGGTTGATCGCCCGGACGCCGGGGGCACGGCGCCACATCCTCCTCAGCCTCCTCGTCAACCCCTTCACCGAGGAATTCGCCTACCGGGGGATCCTGGTCCTCGTCCTCTCCCGGTTCACCGGCGTCCCCCTCGCGCTCCTCCTCGGCCTCGCCATCTGCCTCGCGGCCCACCTCTACCAGGGGCCTTCGCACCTGTCCTTCCACGGGCTCTTCTACTTCCTGTCCGTGGCCCTCCTGTTCTCCGAGGGCGGCCTCTGGGCCGCCTTCGGCTTCCACTTCGCCGGGGATCTCCTCCCCTGGCTGCGCGTGCCGCGGGAGGTGCGGATCCTCCGGACGGAACGCGCCGCCCGCGCCGCTCAGTCGCCCGGCCCGAGGATCCCGAGGCGCCGCAGCGGCCAGTAGGCCGCGAGGAAGTCCGCCCCCGACACCCGGGTCTCGCCGCCGCCGCCCCCCTCCGTCTCCTGCACCACCTCGAAGGGGTTGGACTTCCAGCAGAAGGAGTTCGGACCCAGCATGTCCACCGGGAGGGGGCGGACGAACTGCTCCCGCCCCTTCTTGCTCCCGAGCGACGCCCGCGGGAGGTCGAGCGCCCCGTGGTCGAGCGGCGCCACCCGCCGGTCGAGCGGGTACCGCCGCAGCTGCGTCCGCGCGTCCTCGAGATCCCTCGCCGTCGCCCCCGCCGCCTCCCCCGCACCCGCCGCCACCGCGATCCAGAAGGCGTTCCCCTCGCCGCGGTGCAGGTCCAGGATCCGCCGCATCGAATCCGCCGCCGCCTCCCGGATGCGCGCCCGCAGCGGATCCCCCTCCGGCGCGGGCCGCCGCAGGAAGGAGGCGAGCGCCATGGCCGCCATGTTCGCCGTGCTCCAGTTCTCCTTGCCGAGGATGCGGATCGTCGGCCACCGCAGCGTGTCGAGCGCCCCCTCCTCCTCGACGAGGCGCTCGAGGCGCCTGCGGTGGCGCTCCTCCCCCGTCCCCCGGTCGGCCGCGTCGGCGAGCCCGAGCAGGATGGCCCCGTTCACCCCGATGGGGAGCCCCCAGATGTACGGACGAAGGTCCCCGTAGGTCGTCTCCTCCCCGGTCTCGTCCTCCCAGGAGAGCCCCCGGCCGAAGACCCGGTCGGCGAGGTCCCCGGCGAGGCGCGCCGCCCGGGAGCGGCAGAAGGGGTCCTCGAGGAGGTCGAGCACCGCCGCGAGCCCGTGGACGATCCCCGCCGCCTGGTCCCGGGAGGGGTCCCCGATCCAGCGCCAGCCCTCGAACCCCCTCGCCCCGTCCCGCCACCTCTCCGGCTGGACCTCCCGGCGGAAGGAGCCCGCGGGGGCGGCGGTGCGCGCGTAGTGCCCCCGCTGGCCGGTGACCGCGGTGAGGGTCGTGAGCGCGCGGAGCAGCGTCCGCGCCCTCTCCACCGCCGCGGGGTCCTTCGTCGCCGCCCACCGCTCGCACTCCGCGGCGAGCAGCGCCCCGGTCCAGGCCGGCTGGTCGGATTCGTAGGCGTGGACCCGCTCCCCCTCCGGCCCCCCGGGGAGGTGGACCCGGTAGGAGAAGGCCCCCCAGGGCGGCAGGTGGAAGGCGTCGAGGTCGGCCTCGAGGCGGGCGGCCTTCTCCGCGAGCGGCGGCGCGCTCGTCGGGGGGGCGGGGAGGTCGAGGTAGAGCGCCCCCCCCGGAAGCGCGCACCCGGCCGCGAGAGCAACGGGGAGGAGGAGGGCCGCCCTCTGCATCCCCGCGACGATACCGGACCCGGCGCGGGCCGGCGCGGATAACGGGGAGGCCGGGGCGCCGCCTTCCGGGTTCTCCGCGGCGGCGCGTTCCGGGTCCGGTATCCTCGCCGCGATGAACAGGGCATCGGCCTACGCGCGGGCGGGAGTCGACATCGACCGCAAGATGAAGGCCATCGGGTCGGCGAAGGACCTCTTCGCCTCGACCTTCGACGGCAACGTGCTGGGCGGCATCGGGGGCTTCGGCTCCCTCTACCGCTTCCGCCCGGGGAGGATGAGGGACCCGCTCCTCTGCGCCTCCGCGGACGGGGTGGGGACGAAGCTGAAGCTCGCCTTCGCCCTCGACCGCCACGACACCGTGGGCCAGGACATCGTCAACCACTGCGTGAACGACATCCTCGTCCAGGGGGCTCGGCCGCTCTTCCTCCTCGACTACGTGGCCTCCGGGCGCCTGCGCCCGGGCACCCTCCGCTCCCTCTTCTCCGGCCTCGCGAAGGCCTGCCGGGAGAACGGCTGTTCGCTCGTCGGCGGGGAGACCGCGGAGATGCCCGGCATGTACCCGGCGGGGGAGTACGACCTCGCCGCGACCATCGTGGGCGTGGTGGACCGGAAGGACCTCCTGCCGCGCCGCGGCGTCCGGCCCGGGGACGTCCTCCTCGGCCTCCCCTCCACGGGGCTCCACACCAACGGCTACACGCTGGCCCGCAAGGTCCTCGTGAAGCGGCCGGCCGACCTCCGGAAGCGGGTCGCGGAGCTCGGCGGGACGCTGGGGGAGGCGCTCCTCGCCGTCCACCGCTCCTACGCGCCGGTCCTCCTCCCGCTGCTGCCCTCGGGGCGCATCAAGGCCCTCGCCCACATCACCGGCGGCGGGTTCCAGGACAACGTCCCGCGGGT
Organism: Planctomycetota bacterium; assembly: GCA_023150535.1. Taxonomy (GTDB): domain Bacteria; phylum Planctomycetota; class JAJSAM01; order JAJSAM01; family JAKLKS01; genus JAKLKS01. The sequence goes on along the minus strand of JAKLKS010000121.1, from coordinate 7,610 downwards.
CCTGCCGAAGAACTGCACCGCGGTGATCGATCCCGCCGCCTGGGAGGTGCCGCCTCTCTTCCGGATGATCGTCGAGCGGGGGAGGGTGTCCCGCGAGGAGGCCTACCGGGTCTTCAACATGGGCATGGGCATGGTCGTCGTCGTGGCGCAGGAGGACGTCTCCGCCGCGATCCGCGACCTCCGCCGCCGGGGCGCGGAGCCCTCCGTCATCGGCTACCTCCGCCGCGGCGGGGGGGACTGCGTCCTCGCGTCGTGAGGGGGGGGCGGGCCGTCGAACTGGTCCCGCGGACGGCGGAGCACGCACGGGCCCTCTTCCCGCTGATCTTCCGCACCCCGGTCTGCGACACGCTGCTCTGGGACGGCCCCGCCTCCGAGGAGGAGTTCCTGCGGGACTACCCCCTCGGGAAGGGGGAGCCGTCCCACCGCCACTTCACCATCGTCGCGACCGCCGACGGCGTCCCCGTCGGATCCCTCTCCATCCGCCCGGGCACCTGGCCGGAGCGCGGCGACATCGGCTACTGGGTGGGGATCCCCTTCCAGGGCCGCGGCCTCGGCACCGCCGCCGTGGCCCGCGCGCTGGAGGTCGCCTTCGGGGAGATGGGCATGCTGAAGGTGGAGGCCTGCGCCTTCCTCGGGAACGACGCCTCGATCCGGATCCTCGAGAAGAACGGGTTCCGGAGGGAGGGCCTCGTCCGGAGGGCGGTCCTGAAGCGGGGGCGCTGGCTCGACGAGCACATCCTCGGCATCACCCGGGAGGAGTGGGAGGCCCGGGTCCGCAGCGAACCTGATCCATACTGAACCCGACCCGTTTTCGTCATCTTTGATCAGTACTGAACCCGACCCGTTTTCGTCAGGATGACGAAAACGGGTCGGGTTCAGTACTGATCAGGTCGGGTTCAGTACTGATCAGAATCGGGTCAGGTTCAGTACGGATCAGGTTCCTGCCGATGTCTCCTCCACGGGGGGATCCCCTCCCCGGGGAGGGATTCGTGGACCGGCCGGGCAAGGTCATCGCGGTGGGTCGCAACTACGCCGCCCACGCCCGGGAGCTCGGCAACGCCCCCCCGGAGGCCCCCTTCTTCTTCCTCAAGGCCCCCTCCACGATGGTGGGGGACGGGGACCCCATCGTCCTGCCCTTCGACATCGAGGGGGAGGTCCACCATGAAGCCGAACTGGCGGTGATTATCGGACGCAAGGGGCGGCGGATCCCCGCCGCCGAGGCCCTCGACTTCGTCCTCGGCTACGCCTGCGCCAACGACGTCACCGCCCGGACCGAGCAGAAGGCGCTCCAGGAGCGGAAGCTCCCCTGGTTCGGGGGGAAGAACGCCGACTCCTTCCTCGTCCTCGGCCCCCTGGTTCCGGCGGCGGCGGTCCCCGACCCCGGGGCGCTCCGCATCCGCTGCCTCGTCGACGGGGCCGTCCGCCAGGACGGGACCACGGCGGACATGACCCACGGCGTGGCGGCCCTCGTCTCCCACGCCTCGCGGCGGCTGACGCTTCACCCCGGCGACGTGCTCCTCACGGGCACGCCGGCCGGGGTCGGGCCGCTCCGACCCGGGGAGACCGTGGAGGTCGCCATCGAGGGGGTGGGGAGGATCCGCAACCCGGTGGTGCTCGAGGAGAGGCCGGCTTGAGGACGGCGGTCCTCCTCCTGGCCCTCGCCCTCCCGGCGGGCCCCGCGGCCGGCGCCCCGGCCCCCGATCCCGACCCCGACCCCGGGCCCCGCCCCCTCCGCCCCTCCGAGGCCCGCCTCATCGAGTACTCCCTGCCCCTCCCCGAGGAGGCATGGCTCGGCGTCGAGTTCCGCCCCTCCGCGCGCGCCGCGGCCCCCTCGCCGCCCGTCCTCCGGGCCGCCGTCCCCGGCGGCCCCGCCGAGCGCGCGGGCCTCCGCGCCGGGGACCGGATCCTCTCCCTCGACGGGGTCGAGCCCCCGGACGGGGACGCCGCCGGCTGGATGATGCGCTTCCGCGCCCCCGGGGAGCGGGTCCGGGTGGAGTTCCAGCGCGACGGGGTCGCCGGGACCACGCTCCTCGTCCTCGGGCGCCGCCCCGGGGAGGGGGCGATCTTCCGGGAGCCGGTCTTCCGGCTCGCGGTGCTCCCGGTCTCCCTGGAGGACCGGCCCCGCGGTGCGGAGCCCTCCGACGAACTCCTCGACCGCATGGTCTTCTCCCGCGACGCCCACCGCGGCCCCCTCCCCTCGGGGCGGACGCTGCGGGGGAGCCTCCGGGACTACTACCGGGACCAGTCCGGGGGGGGCCTCGACGTGGTGGGGCGGGTCCTCCCCACGGTCCCGGTCCCGGCCGCGACCGCCACCTTCGCGCGCCAGCCCATGGGGGCGGGGCCGGACAGCCTCGTGGCGCGGACGCTGGCCGCCCTCCACGCGCGGGACGGCACCGGCGCGCTGGCCGGCTTCGACGGCCTGGCCTTCCTCTACCCGGGGGAGGTCGGTTCGGCGCCGCGCCGCGGCCTCTGGCCCCACCGGGGGACGCTGCGGGTGGGCGGGAGGATCCTTCCTTACTTCGTGAAGAACATGGGCGCGGGGGAGCCGGAGCCCATCGGGGTCCTCTGCCACGAGTTCGGCCACCTGCTCGGGCTCCCGGACCAGTACGGGACGGCCCACCGCACCGGGATCGGGGACTTCTGCCTGATGTCGCTCGGGCACCGCGGGGGCGGGGAATCGGGGCCGGACCGGCCCTTCGGACTCTGCGCCTGGTGCCGGACGGTGGTGGGCTGGTGCCGGCCCGCGGCCGTGGACCCGTCCCGGGAGCAGGACCTCCTGCTGGGGCCGGCGTCGGCGGGGGCGGGGGAGTGCTTCCTCCTGCCGGGGGAGGCGGAGGGGGAGGCGTTCCTCCTCGAGAACCGCCGGCGGGAGGGGTGGGACGCGGAACTCCCCGGGGAGGGCCTCCTCGTGTGGCGCTGCGGGGCGCCGGTGGACGCGCGCCTGGCGGCGGACCGGCCCTGGGTGGACCTCGTCGAGGCCCACGGGATCGAAGCGCCGGACGCGTCGCTGCTGCGGCCCGACGAGATCCCCTTCCCGGGGCCCCGGGGCGGGGTGCTGGCGCGGGAGGTGCATCCCGACGCGGGGTGGCTCCGGCTGTCGCGGATCCGGCGGGTCGCGGGAGGGGCGGTCGCCTTCCGGGTGGGGGAGGCGGGTCCCTTCGAGGCGCCGCCCCCGCGGACGGCGGCGGTGGAGACGGACGCCGAGGGGTTCGCCCTGCTGACGGACCCGATCACGGGAGAGCGGGTGCGGGTCTTCATGGGGGCGCCGGAGGAGACGCCGGCGCGGGAGGCGGCGGAGGTGGAGGCGATGGAGGAGGCGGGGGACTGACGAGGGGGAGGGAGGATCAGGAGCCCTTCGACCAGAGGTCCACGCGGATGCACCTTCCCGTCTCGTCGAAGTAGACCTCGAGGACGGTCACCGTCCAGGAGACCGGGCTCTCGTCGAGGACCCAGGTGAGCGGTTCGAAGATCCCCCGGGCCCCCCCCATGTCGTCCGGCGGGCCGAGGAGGGCGAGGACCTGCTCCCGGGACTTCCCGAGGAGGGCCCGATCGTGCTCCAGCGTGCGGGCCATCTCCTCGAGGGGGGCTCCCATGCTCCGCTGCGCCCGGAGGTCCCTCCAGAGGGCGGCGTCGAAGGGCCGGCGCGGCGACGGGGCGAACATCGCGGCGAGGATCCCGACGAGGAGGAGCAGGAGGAGGACGCGCAGGAGGGGGAACCCCGGGGGCAGGAGGGACGGCGTCCGGCCCGCATCGCCGACGAGGGAGTCTGAGTGTATCATACAATGATACTCACTCCCTCGCCCCCCTCCGGAAGGACGCCTTCACCCAGTCCGGCGGCGGCTCCGGGGCCCTCCTCCCCCCGCCCTCGGGGAACCCCGCCCGCGGGACCGGGGGGAGGGCCGGGTCCCCGGGCTCCTCCATCCCGTCCGCCCTCTGCCAGGCGCCGTTCCCGGGGAGGGCCGCCAGGGACCGCAGGAGGCGCGAGGCGCCGCGCCGCGGCCAGGCGAGGACGGCGTAGCCCCGCGCGGCGCCGGTCCCGTCCGGGGAGCCCGGCCCCCGCAGCATCCCGTCCCGGTCGGGGAGGAGAACCGCCACCCAGAACTCCCCGGCGCCGAGGACGCCATCGGGCCCCGCCGCGGCCCCGGCGAACCGCTCCCGGAGGGCGGGGTCCCGCGCGAGGAGCGCCGGGAGCGGGAGGAAGGGGGTGCCGCGGGGGAGCGCGTCCTCGGCGTCCGCCAGGGCGTCGAGGAGGGAGGCCATTCGCTTCTCCGCCTCCGCCGCCGCGCGCGCCGCCGGGAGCGGCCGCAGGAGCCAGAGCACCATCCCCGCCACCACGAGGAGGAGGGCCGCCTCGAAGATCCCGAGGGGGCCCCGGTGCCGGACCGACCGTTCCTCCGCCATGGGGGCGATGATACCGAACCCGGCACAAAGCAGCAGCGGGCGTCCGGAAGTGCCCACCCCGCTGCTGCTTTGTGCCGGGTTCGGTATCATCGTCCCCATGGCGGATCGGCCCGCGGGCACCGGGTTCTGGCGCGCGATGTTGGAGGCCAGGCCCACCCGCGAGGGGGTGTTCGTCATCCTCCTCACCCACGCCACCCTCCTCACCGCCTTCACCACCCACCGCCCGACCCTCTTCGCCGCCGCCGCCCTCCTCCTCGCCCTCTACCTCGTCGGCCACGCCGGCGCCGCCCTGGCCGCCGTCTCCGTCGAGGCCTCCTGGGAGTGCCCCGACCGCGTCCACGCCGCCGAGGTCTTCCCCCTCCGCATCCTCCTGCGCAACCGCGGTTCGATCCCCGTTGCCGGGATGGAGATCCGGGAGCCCGGGGCGAGGCGCGACGCCCACCCCGCCCTCGTCGGGGGGCTCCTCCGGCCGGGGGAATCCACCCCGCTCGAGGTCCGGGGCCGCGTCCGCCGCCGCGGCCGCCACCGCCTCGAGCCCCCGGGCCTCGCCCTCCGCTGGCCCTTCGGGCTCGCCGAGTGCCACCTCCCCCTCGGCGAGGACCGGGAGATCCTCGCCTACCCCCGCCGCATCCCCGTCCCGCCCGAGGCCCTCCGCTCCCCCGACCGCGAGGCCGCCGCGGTGGTCTCCGCCGCGGCCTCCCGCGGCGGGGCCCTCTTCCGGGGGCTCCGCGACTGGGCCCCCGGCGACGCGCCCCGCTCCATCGCCTGGCGGCAGACCGCGCGCCACGGCCGCCTCCTCTCCCGGGAGTTCGAGCGGGAGGACGCGGGGAGGGCGATCGTCCTCCTCGACGCCGACGCCCGCGACCTCCCGGCCCCCGACCGGGCCACCGCCGTGGAGAGGGCCTGCTCCATCGCGGCGAGCCTGCTGCTCCGCCTGCGCGCCCGCGGGCGCAGGACCGCCTTCGCCGCCTTCACCCCGGAACCGGTCCTCGTCCCCTCCGTCCTCGCCGCGCGGGGCATGGGCCGGGCCCTGGAGGCGCTCGCCCTCCTCGTCCCGCCGGACCGGAAGGACCCGCGGAGGGACCCCCTCGCGCTGCTGCCCGCCTCCGCGCTGCGCGGGGCCCGGGTCCTCCTCGTCCGCGCGGCCCCGGGCCGGTCCCGCACCCGGCGGGGGCCCGGGGGGGCGGAGATCCGCGAGATCCCCGCGCTGCGCGCCACCTTCGAGCCGGAGAGGGTCCGGTGAGCCCGCGCCGCGCGCTCCTGTCCTTCGTCGTGCTCGCCGCGGCCGCGGCGCCGGCGGCGGCGGTCCTCGGGGGGGAGGCGGGGCCCGCGGGCCTCGCCCTCGTGCTGGCGGCCTTCGCCGCCGCGGGGGTGCAGGGGCTGCCGGCGAGGCTGCGGAGGCTCCGGTCGGGGCCCCGCCGCAGGACCCTGGAGCGGACCGCCCTGGGCGCCCTCCTCCCGCTCCTCCTCCTCCTCGTCCTCCTCGGCGCCGCCTCCGCCCCCTTCCTCCTCGCGCTCCTCCCGTCGGGGCTCCGCGGGTTCCGGCGGAGGACGGAGTCGCGGGACCTCCGGACGGCGCGGGACGCGCTGCTCCTCTCCCTCGGCCACCTCGCCGCCGCGGGAAGCGGCGCCTCGCTCCTGTCCGCGGCGGCGGTGGTGCTCGGCCTCGCGGCCCTCCTCCCCGTGATGCAGGCGGAGCGGGCGGCCCGCGCGGCCCGCGAGGCGGGGGACGGGGGGGAGGAGGGGGCGCCTCCGCCGGGGGTCCCCGTGCCGGCGGGCCGGGTCCTCCGGGCGTCGCTCCTCGCCGTCCCCGCGACGGCGCTTCTGGCGGCGCTCCTCTTCCTCTCCCTTCCCCGCTTCGCCGGGAACGCCGGCGAGGAGCCCTCGAACCTCGCGCGGCGGGAGCGGCGCGCCCGGGAGGACGCCGCCCTCCCCGGCGGCGGCGCCCCCTCGGCGGTCCTCCCCTCGCGGGAGGTGGCGCTCGGGGACATCGGGCGCCTGCAGCGGGACTTCCGCCCCATCCTCGAGGTGGTCTTCCTCCGCGGGGGGAGGCCCGCGCCGGCGGAGGACCTGGGGCCGCTGCTCCGGAGCGGGGCGCTCGAGACCTTCGACGGGTTCTCCTGGCGGGAGCCGGAGCGGAGGTTCGTCCTCCTCGAGGACCGGGCCGACGGGATCGAGGACGGCTGGATCGCCCTTCCGCGGCGCAGGGTCCCGGCGCCGCCCGCGGGGGAGCCCCTGGAGCAGCGGGTGCGCCACCTCGCCGGCGGGTCGGATTCCCTCTTCGCGGCGGGGATCCCGACGGCGGTGGGGGGGCCGGCGGCCGCGGGCGGGGTGCTCTCCCTCGGGCGGGGCGAGGTGCGCGCGGCGGACAACCTCCCCGAGGGGGCGGAGGTCCGGATCCGCTCCGTGGCGGGGACCGGCCCCTACCCGCTGCTGGACGACGAGACCCTCTCCCGCGCGCGGACGGAGGCGCTCCTCGCGATCCCGCCGGGCCACGAGCGGACGGCGGCCCTCGCCCGGCAGGTGCTGGGAGGGGCCGCCCCGGGGGCGCCGACGCTCCGGGCGCTGGAGGCCTGGCTCGCGGCGCGCTGCGCCTGGTCCCTCGATCTCCCGCGCCCGGTCGCGGGGACGCCGGTGGAGCAGTTCCTCTTCACCTCCCGGCGCGGGCACTGCGAGCTCTTCGCCTCCTCGGCGGCGGTGATGCTGCGGGCGCTGGGGATCCCGGCCCGCGTGGCCGTCGGCTTCCGCGGCGGCGTCCTCGACCCGGCCGCCTCGACCTACACCTTCCGCGGCGCCGACGCCCACGCCTGGGTCGAGGCCTGGTTCGAGGACCGCGGCTGGGTGACCTTCGACCCGACCCCCGGGGAGGCGGGCCTCCCGGAGCGCGACGGGGAGGAGGACGGCGCGGGGCGGGCGGCGGGGGGGAGCTGGCTCGACGGGGTGCTCCGGTTCGACGGGGCCGCCCAGCGCCGCCTGCTCGTCGGCGCGGCGCGGGGGGCGCGGGACCTCCTCCGCAACTCCCTCCTCGGGAGCGACGGGAGGGCGCGGTGGGGGGGGATCGCGGCGCTCCTCGCGGGCCTCCTCCTCGCGGGCGCGGCCCTCCTCCTCCGGGGGCGGCGGGGGGCCGCGGCGGCGGGGGAGGCTCCGGCGCCGGCGGCGCCCGCGCCGGCGCCGCCCCCGGAGGCCTACGCCCTCCTCCTCGAGCGCAT
>JAKLKS010000120.1 GCA_023150535.1 Planctomycetota bacterium | reverse complement strand
GGCGCCCCGAGTCCGTGGAGCAGGGGCGGACCCGATGCCCGGAGGGAATGGGAGTACCCACACGAAACAGCGAGGATCCGGGGGATTGCGGCCGCCGGCTCCCCGCCGGCGGCGGTCCGGCGGCCTCAGGCGGTCTGGAGTCGGGTGGCCGGCCGCTCGTCGTACTTCGGGATCCGGACCAGGAAGGAGGTCCCCTCGTTCACCTCCGTGGTGAAGGTGATGGTCCCGCCGTGCTCCTCGACGACCTTGCGGGTGACGGCGAGCCCGAGCCCGGTCCCCTTGGAGGACTTCGTCGAGAAGAAGAAGTCGAAGACCTTGTCCCGGGCCTCGGGCGGGATGCCGGCGCCGGTGTCGGACACGTGGATCTCGAGCGATCGCCCGTCCTCGGCGGGGGCGACCTTGAGCGAGACGGTGCCGCCCCCCGGCGTGGCGTCGATGCCGTTGGTGGCCAGGTTGACGAGGGACCGCTCCATGGTCCGGGGGTCCATCCACCAGAGGCCCGCCCTCGGGTGGCGCTTGGCGTCCAGCAGGACGCCCCGCGACTCCGCCAGCCGCCCCAGGGCCTTCGCCGCCGCGGCGACGACCTCGTTCGGGTCCACGAGCTGCCACTCCGGGTCCCGCGGCTTGCTGTAGGCGAGCATGTCCTGGACGAGGTCGGAGATCTTCCTCTGGGAGTCCTTCATGGCGGCCCAGGCCTGCAGGCCGTCCTCGCTCAGCTTCGCCTTCACCTCGGGCTCGACGAGCTCCTCGGCCAGCGTGATCCCCGCGAAGTAGTTCTTGATGTCGTGGGCGAGCCCGGCCACGACGAGGCCGATGGCCGCCATGCGCTCCGCCTTCGCGGACTCCGTGGCGAGGTGGGAGTTCTCGTGGGCGAGCCCGGCCTGGGTGGCGACGGTGGTGAGGAGCTCGAGGTCCTCCTGCTCGAAGGACCTGCCGGTGATCTTGGAGTCCAGGTAGATCGCCCCGAGCGACTTCGTCCTCCCGCGGATCGGGGCGCACATGGCCGAGGAGATCTGGTGGAGGACGATGGACTCCTGGACCGCCCCGTCGTCCCCGGCGAAGCCCGCCCCCGTCAGGACGGAGACGCCGTCGTCCACGGACTTGCGCAGGACCGACCGGCTGATGGAGAGGTTCGCCAGCGTCGAGCCGCGGGCGTCGCGGGCGTGGAGGGGGCGCATCTCCCCCCGGTCGAGGATGAACACGGCGCCGCGCTCGGCGGGCACCACGTCGAACATGAGGTCCAGCAGGCGGGGCAGGAACTCGGCGGGCTCCCGGTGCTCCCCCAGGACCCGGCCCGCGGCGTAGACGACGGCGAGGTTCTTCTCCGCGCGCCCGAACCCGGTGATGGCGGTCCGGATGGCGGAGGGGTCGATGGAGACGGTCTTGACGGTCTCGATGGCCGCCCGGACGGGGCCGGTGTCGGGGCGGTCGGAGTACTCCACGGAGGTGGCCGCGGTCTCCCGGACCACGACGAGGGAGTTCCCGATCCCCAGCTGGTCGTCGTTGCGCAGGACGACGGCGCCGGTGATGGCGACGCCGTTGACGAAGGTGTGGTTCTTGGAGTTGAGGTCCGTGAGGACGAAGTAGCCCCCCTCGGGGGTGATGCGGGCGTGGTGGGAGGAGACGAGGCGGTCCTGCAGGGTGAGGTCGTTGGAGTGGCCGCGGCCGATGGTGAAGGCCCGGTCGGCGGGGAGGGTGACCGCCTTCCCCTGGCCGGGGCCGCGGACGATGTTCAACTCCAGGCTCTGCACGGCGCCCCTCCCATGGAAGGAGACCGTCCGGACTCTACCACCCGGGCTCCGCCGGGGCCAAGGGCGGCGGGGGGAGGGTCTCAGCCCGCGGGCGCGCGGGCCAGTGCGCCGCGCCGCAGGACCTCCTCCGCCAGCGCCGCGTAGTCGGCCGCCCCGTTGCTCCCCGGGGCGTACTCGAAGACGGTCCGGCCGTGGCTGGAGGCCTCGGAGAGCTTCACGTTCCGGCGGATGGCCGTGCCGAAGACGGCGGCGCCGAAGTAGGTCCGGATCTCGGCCAGGACCTCCCGGGAGAGGGTGGTGCGGGAGTCCACCATGCTCGGGAGGATGCCGAGGATGGCGAGGCCGGGGTTGAGGCGGCCCTCCACGAGGGCGATGACGTCGCGGAGGCGCGCCATGCCCTGGAGCGCGAAGAACTCCGCCTGCAGGGGGACGATGACCTCCCGGACGGCGGTCAGGGCGTTGACGGTGAGGAGGCCGAGGCTCGGGGGGCAGTCGAGGAGGAGGAAGTCCCAGGGGCCCGGGGCGGTCCCGTCCCCCGCGGAGGAGGCGGCCTCGAGGCGGGCGAGGGCGTCCTTCAGGATCTGCTCGCGGCCGACGGCGGAGACGAGCTCCATCTCGGCGCCGGCGAGGTCGAGGCTCGAGGGGACGACGTCCATGCCGAGGGTGGAGGTGGGGCGGACGACGTCGGCGAGGGAGGCCCGGCCGCAGAGGACGTCGTAGACGGAGCGGTCGAGGGAATCGGGGCGTACGTCGAGGTGGACGGTGAGGTTGGCCTGGGGGTCGAGGTCGAGGAGGAGCACGCGGAGGCCGCGGCGCGCGAGCGCGGCGCCGAGGTTCACGCAGGTGGTGGTCTTGCCGACCCCCCCCTTCTGGTTCATGAAGGCGATGCGGCGCATGGCCATGGCGGGGAGTCTACGGGAGGGGGGGACGGCGGGGCGCGGAGGAACGGGGGCGGGGGGGGGGAGGGAGGGGGCGGGAGAGGGAGACCCCGCTACACTGGTTCGCGTGCGGAGTCCTTTCCGCGGAGGGTGATGCCGTGAGACGCAGGAAACTCCTCGAACGAGTTTCGCGCGGATCGGTGCGGAACGTGGCCTTCCGGGACTTCCTTGACCTCGTCGTGGCCTTCGGATTCCGGCTGTCCAGGGTCAGCGGAAGCCACCACATCCTCGTGCACGAGTCCGTTCCCGCCACCTCAACCTCCAGGATCTGGGAGGCGAGGCCAAGCCCTACCAGATCCGGCAGTTCCTGAGGCTCGTGGAGCGATACAATCTGCGGATGGAGGGCGGCGAATGAGCCACTACCACATCAACATCTTCTGGAGCGAGGAGGACGGCGCCTTCGTCGCGGATGCCCCTGACCTGGAGTCCTGTTCGGCCCTCGGAAGCACTCCCGAGGGGGCCCTCCGGGAACTCAAGCGGGCCATGAGGGCCTGGATGGCCGCGGCGAAGCGCGCGAAGAGGCCCGTGCCGCCGGCCCGCTACAGGCCGGCCATCTACCAGGCCGGGTAGCACCCGAGCCCCCCCGGCCCCTGTCCGTGGGTAGCCGGGGTTCCCCATGTCATTGTCCCTCCTCTCCATCGAGCTCCACGCGGGACCGATCGGGTGAAGATCATCGGCTGCCGATTCCAGGAGGATCCCATGACCAGGCGCCTGAAGCCGATGCACCCCGGGGAGATCCTCCGCACCGAGTTCCTCGATCCCCTCGGGCTCAGCCAGTACCGGGTCGCGAAGGAGATGCGGGTCTCCCCCCGGCGGATCAACGAGATCGTCCACGGCCTGCGGGCGGTCACCGCCGACACCGCCCTCCGCCTGGCCCGGTTCTTCGGGACCTCCGCGGAGTTCTGGATGAACCTCCAGTCCCACTTCGATCTGGAGGTAGAGAGGGACCGCAAGGGGGCCGACATCGAGCGGACGGTGGGGCGGCTGGCCGTCTGACCCGCTCCAGCCCCCTACTCCCCCCCGGGGACCTCCGCCAGGTCGGACTTCGTCACCTCCGCCAGCAGGTTCGTCGCGTAGGCGCCGCGCGGCAGCGAGAAGGCGAGCAGGAGATCCTCCCCCTCCACCCGGAACGCCGGCTCCTCCACCGGCACCCGCAGCGGCCGCCGCTCCCCCTCGAACCGGTCCACCCCCTTCACGTCGAAGTCCCGGGGCTCGAGCCCCTCCGCCGCCAGCACCGCCCGCTCCCGCTCCCCGGGCGCCCCGGAGGGGAGGACCATCTTCGTCCCGTGGATCGGCCCGCTCGGGGAGATCTCGAAGCCGTCGCACCGCTCCTGCTCCGCCGCGGGGTCCTCCACCAGGAACACCGCCCCCTTCCGGTGGATCCAGGCGAGGTCCCCGGCCTCCAGCACGTCGATGGTCGCCATCCGGTCGGCCAGCACGCGGTTGAAGAGCGCCGACTGGAAGGCGCTCACGAAGAACCGCCGCACCCCCTTGGGGATCACCTTCACCGCCTCGGCGGCGCCGCCTCCCTGGGCCAGCCGGTCGAGCACCCGCCGCTCCGTGGCGAAGGAGTGCGGGAAGCTCCGCCGCGCCCCCTCGAGGTCCCCGGCGTCGAAGGCCCGCCGCGCCTCCAGCACCCGCGGGTCCCGCTCCAGGTCCGAGGGGGACCCGCAGAGCCGCTTCACGGCCCCCTCGAAGTCGCGCAGCACGAGGCTCCGCCCCAGCAGGTGGGTGTCGCCCCGCGTCCCGAAGCGCTGGGGGCCGAACCCGTTGGGGAGCCCCCTCTCCAGGATCACCCGGAGGATCGCCCCCGTGCGCTCCGCCGCGTCCGGCACCACCCCCCGCACCCGGATCTCGAACCGGTTCCCCGCCAGGTGCCCGGGGCGGAGCTTGTTCCTGTGCCGCTTGACCGAGATCACCCGGAGGCCGGGGAGTTCCAGACCCTCGAGCTTCGCCGGCTCCACCCGCTCGAAGGAGAGGGTCTGGCGGGTCACCGCCCGGGCGTCCTTGAGGCCGGCGAAGCCGACCCGGCTCTCGGGGATCTGCAGGTGCTGGGCGAGCCTCCGGACGGCCTCCCTCGTCGGGATCCCGATCTTCTCCACCTTCGCGAAGGCGTGGTCGCCGATCCCCATGGCCTGGTAGAGGGGGATCTCCTCCACCACGAAGTCCTCGGGGCGGTCCTTCACGGCGCCGCCGGTGCCGGGGAGACCGGCGGTCAGGAGGGGGAAGGGGAGGTCCATCCCCCCAAGGTATCCGGGCCCCGGCGGGGCGGGCGTAGAATGGGGGATCCGGGAACCGCGCCCGGGCCGCGCGCGTCCCATCCCATGAACCGGCCGCCGCCGGGCCCGTTGCCCCTTCCCGTACCGGAGGTCCTCATGCGCCCCTTCCGTCGATTCCTCCTCCTCTCCGCGGCGGTCCTCGCCGCGGGCGCGGCCGCCGTCCGGGCCGAGGACCTGCTCGACCGCGAGCGGGAGATGGGGGCCTGCCGCGCCCTCATGGCCGACCGCGACTGGGCCGGGGCCGAACGGGCGCTCGACGCCTTCGTGGCGAAGCACCGGGGCGGCGAGATCGTCGAGGAGGCCGCCCTCCTCCTCGGCAGGGCCCGGCTCGCCGCCGGGAGGCCCGCGGACGCGCTCGCCACCCTGTCGGCCCTCGTCGAGGCCTCCCCCGACGGCCTGTGGACCGACAAGGCCCGCTGGACCATGGCCGACGCCTACGCCTCGCTCCGGAACTGGAAGGGGGCCGCCGACCTCCTGCGCGCGAGGGACGAGTTCCTCGCCTCCGACGACCACCGCCGCTCCATCGCCGACCTCTACCTCGCCGTGGCCGACGAGGCCTACGACGGGCGGGAGGTCGCCGACGGGTTCGGCCGCCGCACCCGGGTCCACGACTGGGCCCGGGCCCGGGACTTCTACGGCCGGGCGCGGGCCGTCGCGCTCCGGGAGGGGGACGGGGCCCGCGTCGCCCACCGCATCGCCCGCAGCGCGCTCGAGTCCGGCGACCCCGCCGCCGCCGCCGCGGAGTGGGAGCGGCTCCTCCGCGAGGGGACCCCCGGCCCGCTGGCGGCCGAGGCGACCTTCGGCCTCGGCCGGGCGCTGGCCGCCTCGGGGAACGGGGCCGAGGCGCGGCGCCGCTTCCGGGAGGTCGCGGACCGGTGGACCGACACGGAGTTCGCCCCGGGGGCGCTCGTCGCCCTCGGCGAGACCTGGAGGCCGCCGCTGTCCCCCGCGACCCCCGAATCGCTCCGCCGCTGCCTCGACGCCTGGCGGGAGTTCCGCGCGAAGTTCTCCGGCCACGCCGACGGGCCCGCCGTCGCCTACCGCATCGGCCTCGAGCTCGCGAACGCCGGGGACCGCCCCGGCGCCGTGAAGGAGTGGGGGGAGTTCGTGGAGCGCTGGCCGAGGCACGACCTCGCCCCCGAGGCGGTCCACGGCATCGCGCTCGCGCGCCTCGGCCTCGAGGACTTCGACGGCGCCGCCGCGTCCTGCAGGGACCTCCTCGCCCGCTGGCCGAACCACGCCCTCTGGAGCGAGGCCCGCGCCCTCCTCCCGCGCGTCGCGATGGCCCGCGCCGAGGCGGAGATGCGGGAGAAGCGCTGGGACGGGGCCGTCGCCGCCTTCCGCTCCGGCCTGGAGGAGTTCCCCGCCGACGGGGACGCCCCCCTCGCCCGCCTCCGCCTCGGGGACGCCCTGAAGGAGAAGGGGGACCGGGTCCGGGCGATGGAGGAGTGGCGCCTCGTCCCCGCGAAGCACCCGGAGGACCCGCGCGCCGCCACCGCCTGGAAGAGGGTCGCCGACCTCCTGGCGGGGGACGCCGGGGACCTCCCGGCCGCCATCCGGGAGTACGAGGGGCTCGCCGCCCGCTACGGCGGGACCCCCGAGGGGCAGGAGGCGCGGCGGATCCTCGGCGAGATGAAGGGGAAGTTCCTGGAGGCCGCCCTCGATTCCCCCCTGACGACCGATCGGAAGCCGCGGGTCCGGCTCCGCCTGCGCAACGTCGAGCGGCTCCGCATGAAGGCCTACCGCCTGGACCTCGCCGAGTTCGTCCGGACGAAGGGCTCCCTCCAGGGCGCCGAGGCGGTCGTCACGGACGTCGTGAAGCCCGACGCCGACTGGGTCTGGCAGCCGGAGTCCTACGAGGACTTCCGGCTGCTGGAGCGCACCTGCGAGGTCCCCGTGAAGGGGCCCGGGGCCTGGATCCTCCGCGCCCAGGACGAGGAGCTGTCGGCGACGATCCTCGTCCTCTCCACGGACCTCGGCGTCGTCGTCAAGCGCAGCCCGGGGCAGACGCTGGTCTTCGTCCAGGACGAGCGGACCGGCGCGCCCGCCCCCGGCGCGGCGGTGCTGCTGGCCGACGGGACGAGGGCCGGAGCCACGGGGGAGGACGGCGTCTGGATCGGGCCCGCCCTCGGGGGGGGGATCCTCGCGGGGAAGGACGGCTCCCTCGCCTTCGCGGGGGGGCCCACGGGCCCCTCCACCTCCTTCGGCTACTCGCCGAAGGTCTACCTCTTCACCGACCGCCCCCTCTACCGGCCCGGGCAGGACGCCGCCCTCAAGGGGTTCGCCCGCCGCGTGGAGGGCGGGGCCTACCTCTGCCGCGAGGGGGAGAAGGTCGGACTGACGGTGGAGGACCCGCGGGGGACCACGGTCCTGGCGAAGGAGGTCCGCACCGACCGCTTCGGCGGGTTCGAGACCGCCGTCCCCGTGACCCCGGGGGCGCCGCTCGGCTCCTGGAGGGTCACGGCGGCCTACGCCGACCGCACCTTCGCGACGACCTTCGAGGTCCGGGAGTTCCGCAAGCCCGAGGTGGAGATCGACCTCCGCGGCGACCGCCCGACCTGGCTCGCCGGCGAGGAGGTGAAGGCCTCCGTCACGGTGCGCTACGGGGCGGGGGGCCTCGTCCGGAACGCGCCGCTGCGCTGGCGCGTCGGGCGGCAGGGGTTCTCCTTCGACGGATCCGACCTCGCCTCCTTCGCCTCCTGGTTCCGGGACCCCGCGCGCGAGGCGGAGCGCCGCCGCCGCGCCGCCGCGGAGGGGGACGTGGTCGAGGTCGCCTCGGGCGAGGTCCTCACCGACGCCAGGGGGGCGGCCCGCATCGCCTTCCCCACGGAGGCGGGGGAGCGGGACGCGAAGTACGTGCTCGAGGTGATGGTCCGGGATTCCGGGGGGTCCTGGGTGCGGGACGCCGCGGAGTTCCCCGTGACGACGCAGGGGTTCTACGCCGTCGTGCGCGCCGAGCGGCGGGTCTACCGGCCGAAGGAGGAGATGGCGCTCGAGGTCTTCACCGTGGACGCGAACCAGTCGCCGGTGGCCGCGGAGGGCCGCGTCGTCGTCGTCCGCCGCCGCGTCCTCGGGAACCGCACCGCCGAGGAGGAGGTCTCCTCCGTCCCCGTGGCCACCGGGGCCGACGGGCGGGCCGCCGTGAAGGTGAAGGCCGACCGCCCCGGCGAGTACGCGCTCCTCTTCTCGGGGAAGGACGCCCGCGGCACCGTCGTCGAGGGCCGCGCCCCCGTGACGCTGGCCGGCGAGGCCGAGGACCTCTCGAAGGACCTCCGCCTCGTCTGCGACCGCGAGACCTACCGCGAGGGGGACGAGGCGGAGATCCTCGTGAACGTCCCGCAGGCCCCCTGCTCCGTCCTCCTCACCTTCGAGGGGGAGCGGGTGCTGGAGCACCGGGTGCTGCGCGCGGCGGAGCGGTCCGCGACGGTGAAGGCGGTCATGCGGCCGCTCTTCTCCCCCAACGTCTTCGTGCGGGCGACGATCCTCCGCGAGGGGGCGCTCCGCGAGAGCGGCGACGAGGTCCTCGTCTTCCGCTACCTGCAGGTCTCGCTCGAGCCGGAGAAGGCGGAGGCCCGCCCCGGGGAGAAGGTCGGCCTCCTCGTCCGGACCACCGACCAGCGGGGGAACCCGGTGCCCGCGGGGGTGGCGGTCGCCGCCGTGGACCGGGCGATCCTCGCCCTCCAGCCCGACCGCACGCCGGACCCCCGCCCCTTCTTCTACGACCAGCGCCGCACCCTCGGCGTCGCCACCGCCGGGAGCGTCGCCTTCCTGCCGGCGGGGGTGACGCGGCCCACCAACCGGGACCTCCTCTTCGAGGAGGCCCGCCGCCTCGGCCGCGCCGGCTACGAGCGGATGATGCGCCACGTGGAGGAGGGGCGCGCGGCGCTGGACCGCGGCGACCTCGACGCGGCCGTCGCCTCCCTGAACCAGGCCCTCGAGGCCTCCCCGGGCCACTACGAGGCGCGCGTCCTCCTCGGCCGGGCGACGGCCCGGATCCGGGCGCTCGAGGAGGCGAAGGCGGGCGCCGATGCCGACGGCGCGGCCCTCTCCGATCGGCTCTCCCGGGAGGAGCTGCGGAGGAAGGCGGAGTCCTTCGAGAAGGGCCTCGACGCGAAGGACAAGTCCAGGGAGCCGGCGAAGTCCCCCGCGCCCGCCTCCCCCCCCGCCGCCAGGGCGGACGGCCCCGCCCGGGCCCGCCGCGCCCCCGGGGCGCCGGCGGAGGGAGGCCCCATGACCGAGGCCTCCCTGGACGAGGGGGAGGAGGACGCGCGCGACGCCGAGGTCGCGGACGTCATCGGCGTCGGCGGCGGCGCCGGCGGCATGTTCGGCAGCCGCCGCGGCGGCCACCGCGACCTCAAGCTCGTCTCCGGCGGGGGCGCCTGGGGAGGCGCGATCCCGCCCCTCCCCGTGCCGGCCTCGCTCCGCGAGCGGTTCGAGGACGCCGCGCTCTGGGCCCCCTCCGTCGCCACGGGGGAGGACGGGACCGCGCGGCTGGAGGTCGACCTCCCCGACAACCTCACCACCTGGAGGATCGTCGCCCGCGGCGCCTCCGCCGACACCCTGGTGGGGGAGGGGCGCGCCTCGCTCGCGGTGCGCCTGCCGCTGCTGGTCCGCGCCGAGGCGCCGCGCTTCCTCGGGCAGCGGGACGAATCGGTGATCGCCACGGTCGTCCACAACGAGACCGGCGGGGCCGTGGACGTCGAGGTCTCGCTGTCCGCGACGGGGATCGAGACCCGGGGCGCCGCCGCCACGAAGGTGCGCCTCGAGGAGGGGGAGGTCCGCGCCCTCCCCTGGACCCTCGCGGGCTCCGCGACCGGGCTCGCCACGCTGGAGGCGAAGGCCCTCTCCTCCGCCGCCTCGGACGCGCAGAGGATCGGGCTCCCGGTCCTCCCCCACGGCCTGCGCAGCGTGAGCGCGGCCTCGGGGGACCTCCGCGACACGGCCGTCGCCTCCCTGGATCTCCCGCAGGACGTGGTCCCCGGCTCCGCCGCCGCCCGGGTGGCGCTGGCGCCCTCCCTCGACCGCGTGCTCCTCGACGCCGTCTCCTGGACCGGCGGCTTCCCCTGGGGCTGCGTGGAGCAGACGGTGCACCGCTTCCTCCCGGCGCTCGCCTCGGACGAGGCCCTGCGCCGCGCCGGCGCGCCCGACCTCGCGCTCCGCGACGGCCTGCGGGATCGCGTGGAGCGGGGCCTGCTCGCCCTCTACGCGCTCCAGCGGGAGGACGGCGGCTTCGGCTGGGCCTCCTCCGCGGGCGCGGCCGACCCGGTCATGACCGGCTTCGCGGTGATGGGGATGCTCCGGGCCGAGCGGCAGGGGTACGCCCTCTCTCCGTCCAACCGCGCGCGGGCCGTCGAGGCCGCGCGGAACCTCTCCCGCGGGGCGGACCCCGACGCGCGCGCGCTGCTCCTCCAGGCCCTCGCCGAGGGCGGGGCCGCCGACGCCGGGGACCTCAACGCGCTCCACCGCTCCCGGGAATCGCTCTCCGACGCCGGCCTCGCGCGCCTCGCGCTGGCCATGGCCCTCACGGGGCGCCGGGACCGCGCGGCGGAGTGCGTCGCCCTCCTCCGCGGCCGCGCCGTCGCCGAGGGGGACCGCCTCCACTGGGAGGACGGCACCCGCGCCGCGAAGCGCCGCGGCCTCCCCCTCGAGGACGAGGCCCGTGCCGGGATCCGCGCCCTCGACGCCGAGCCCACGGCGCTCGCGCTGCGGGCCTTCCTCGAGGTCGAGGCCGACGACCCCGTCGTCGATCCCGCCGTCCGCTGGCTGCTGGCCAACCGCCGCGGCCCCTGCTGGCGCTCCACGCGGGACACCGGCGCCGTGGTGGACGCCCTCGCCGCCGTCCTCGTCCGCCGCGGCATCCGGGCGGCCGAGGGGACGGTGAGGGTCTTCGTGAACGACGGACCGGAGCCCGCGGCGACGCTGGAGCTGCGGGGAGGCGCGGCCCCGGAGGCGGCCCGCGAGGCGGCGATCCCCGCCGCCGCGCTCCGCGCGGGGCGCAACACGATCCGCCTCGAGAAGTCCGGCGGCGGCGCCGTCCACTGGACCGCCGTCGCGGAGGCGATCGTGGACCGGGAGAACATCGGGGCCGAGGGGAACCTGCTCCGGACGGCCCGCCGCTACGTGCGGTACTTCCCCCGCCGGGAAATCCCGGAGGAGCCCTCCGGCGAGCCGGTCCCCGGCTGGAACTGCTGCGACCCCGCCTCCCGCCCCGGCGACGCGGCGCTCCCCTCCCTCGCGCGCGTCGGCTCCGGCGACCTCTTCCGCGTGACGCTGACGGTGGAGGCCCGCGAGGCGGTGGACTACGTCCTCCTCGAGGACCCCGTCCCCGCGGGCTGCGACGTCGTGGAGGGGCGCGAGGAGGGCCCCTTCGAGCGGTTCGAGCGGCGGGACGACCGGGCCGTCTTCTTCCTCTCGAGGGTCCCCGCCGGCACGCTGACCCTCTCCTACGTCGCCCAGGGGGTCTTCCCCGGCTCCTACCACGCCATGCCCGCGGAGGCCTGGGGGATGTACGAGCCGGAGGTGCGGGGCCGCTCGGCGGAGGCGCTCCTCGCCGTCGAGGCCGAGGGGGGCGTCGTCGGCCGCCGCGGCGACGCCGAGTCGATCACCCCCGACGAGGTCCTCTTCGCCGCGCGGCGCGCCTTCGCCGCCTCCCGCTGGGAGGAGGCCCGGGAGGGCTTCCGCGCTCTCCTCGGGGGCTGGAAGCTCCTGCCGGAGGTCGAGGCCGAGGCCTGGGCGGCGGTGCGCACCGCCTGCCTCCGCCTGGGAGACGCCCGCGGCGCCGTGGAGGCCCACGAGACCCTCATGGACCGCGACCCGCGCCGGGTCCCCTCCACGGAGGGGGACGCCCTGGAGATGGCGAAGGCCTACCACGGGATCGGCGAGCACGAGCGGGCGGCCGCCCTCTTCCGCGGCCTCGCCGACCGCTTCTACGCCGTCGAGCGGGCGGTCTCCGACGCCTACGAGTCCATCGGGGAGCGGGCCCGGGCGCTGGTCCACCGGGCCGAGACGCTGCTCCGCTACCCCGACGGGGCGCTCTCCGACGCCGAGGAGATGGCCCTCGTCCGCGCGC
>JAKLKS010000011.1:17021-36706 GCA_023150535.1 Planctomycetota bacterium | reverse complement strand
GGCGGGAGGCCGAGGGCCGCCGCGAGGCCGGCCAGGATCGCCGCCTCCGGGAGGGCCCGCCCCGGCGGAGCCATGGCGGGGACGAGGACCGCCGGGGTCCCGAAGGCGCCGCGGACCGTGCCCCCCTTCTCCCCGAAGACCGCGGAGGGCAGGACGATGCCCGCCAGGTCCGTGGCCGCGCAGGGGAAGGGGGCGGAGACGACGCAGAGCGCCGCGGCCGCCAGGGCCTGGGACGCCATGGTCCCGGGGAAGGCGGCCACGGGATCCGCCCCGAGGACGAGGAGCGCCCTGAGGTCCCCGGTGACCGCGGCCTCGAGCATCTCCGGCGCCGTCTGCCCCTCCTCCCCGGGGAACCCCTCGGCGTCGAGCACGCCGCGGATCCCGAGGGAGTCCGCCCCCTCGAGCATGGCGAGGAAGCGGGCGCCCGCGGCCTCCGCCACCAGCGCCGCGAGCCCGGCGACGAGGTCCATCCGCTCGGTCGTCCCGAACTCGCAGGCGAGGAGCACCCCCGAGGCCGGTCCCGCCCGCAGGGCCGCCGCGACGTCGGCCGCCGCCCCGGGCGCGAGGCCGCAGCCCCTCTCCAGCTCCCCGCGCGGGAGGCGGGAGAGGAGGCGCCGCACCTCGTCCGCCCAGCCCGGGGCCGGACCGCCCGGGGCGTCGAGGACGAGGCCGAGCAGCATCGCCAGGGCCTCGGCCTCGGAGGCGGGCTCGCAGCGCAGGAAGGGCCGGCCGAACCAGGCGGTCCGGGACCGCAGGGGGCCGAGCACCGCCAGGGCGTGGCGGCGGCTGCGGTAGCGGGCGTCGAGCACCGGCCGGGCGATGCAGGGGGAGAGGGAGAGGAGGTCGCCGACGACGAGGATCGCGTTCATCGCCTCCAGCCGGGCGGCGTCCTCCACCCGGGCGGGCCGCGCCGGGGAGTAGGCGAGCCCGGCGAGCACGGCGTGGTCCTCCGGCTCGCAGAGGTCGAGGTGGGGCGTGCCGACGGCCCGCGCGAGGGCCGCCGCTGCGGCCGCCTCCTCCAGGGTGGCGCGCGGGCCTAGGAGGATCCCCACCGCCCGGCCGCCCCGGGCCGCGCGGATCGCCGCGATCCCCGCCGCCGCCCTCCCCAGGGCCTCCTCCCAGGAGGCGGGCCGCAGGCGCCCCTCCTCGCGCAGGAGCGGCTCCTCCAGGCGCCCCGGGTCGGTCATCAGCTCCAGGGACATGTTCCCCTTGGCGCACAGCGATCCGCGGTTGGGCCCGCCCCCGGGGTCGTAGTCCAGGGTCGGGGCGGGGGGCTCCCCCGCGAAGGGGCGGGCCGCCTCCCTCCCGGGCCGCCAGGTGCAGCCCATGGAGCAGAAGGGGCAGATCGAGCGGGCCGCCGTCTCCATGGCCTTCCTACCCCAGCGCGTAGGGGACGTGCCGGACCTCGGCGTAGCTGAGGTCGGGGCCGTCCCTGCAGAGGAAGACGGACCCGACGTTGCAGCGGCCGCAGATGCCCATGCCGCAGGACATGTTGCGGTTCATCGAGAGGAAGACGCTCTCCGCGGGGAAGCCGACGTCCACGAGCTTGCGCGCCACGAACCGGAGCATGACCTCGGGGCCGCAGGAGAGGGCGCAGGCGGTCCGCGGGTCCACGTCCATCCCGTCGAGGAGCGTCGTCACGAGCCCCACCCGCCCCGTCCAGCCCTCCGCGGGGCGGTCGATGGTCGCCGTGAAGTCCACGCCCGGCCGCGCCGCCCAGTCCGCGTACTGCCTCCGGAAGCAGAGCTCGCCCGGAGCCCGGGCCCCGTACTTGATGGAGACGCGGCGCGCGAAGCCCGGCCTCTCGAAGAGGGCGTGGAGCAGGGAGCGCAGCGGCGCGAGGCCGACGCCGCCCCCGACCACCACCACCTCCCGGCCCTCGAGGCGCGCCAGCGGGTAGCCGCGCCCGAAGGGCCCCCGGACCCCGATCTCCTCCCCCGCCCGCAGGGCGTGGAGCGCCGCCGTCACCCGCCCCGCGCGCAGCACCGTGATCTCCAGCCGCTCCGGCTCCGAGGGGGAGGAGGAGGGCGTGAAGGGGGCCTCGCCCACGCCGGGCACGTAGAGCTGGAGGAACTGCCCCGCCCGGAAGGGGACGGGGGCGGCGGGGCGCAGGACGAAGGTCCGGATGGTCGGCGTCTCGACGACGACCTCCTCCACGCGGGCGGGCAGGGGCTCGAAGTCGTTGCCCATCTCAGTCCACCTCCGCCGGGACCTCGGAGGGGATCCAGCGGGTCTCGAGTCGGTGGAGGCACTCCCGCTTGTCGATGCGGCCCATGCAGGCCTCGACGCACCGCCCGCAGCCGGTGCAGGCGGTGACCCCCCAGTTGCGGGGGAAGGAGACGAACTTGTGGTGGTAGTGGTTGCGGAACCGCTCCGTGAGCTGGAGGCGCGGGGTCAGCCCCCCCGCCATGCGCGCGTGGCCCGCGTGGAAGCAGGAATCCCACAGCCGCAGGCGCGCCGCGCCCTCCCCCGCGGGGAGGTCGTGGAGCAGGAAGCAGTGGCAGGTCGGGCAGGCGATGTTGCAGGCGTTGCACTCGACGCAGGTCGCGGCGAGGGCGCCCCAGATGGCGGTCCCCTCGTGCTTGGCGACGGACTTCTCGAAGGGGTCCCGCACGGGGAACCGCTCGTTCCCCTTCCGGACCCGGGCGGCCAGCGCCTCCCGCGCCTCCGCCCTCCGCTCCGCCGCCCCCGGGGGCGCCTCCTCGAGGAGGTCCCCGTGTCCGGCCAGGAGCCTCTCCCCCCTCTCCGTCCCCGCCTCGACGAGGAAGCCCCCCTCGAGGGGGGAGAGGCAGAGGTCGAAGAGGTCCCGGGGGTGCGGGAGGTCCCCCATCATGGTGCAGAAGCAGGAATCGGCGGCCCCGGTGCAGTCGCCCGCGACGACCAGCGTCGATTCCCTCGCGGCGCACCAGCCGGGGTCCCTGAACTCGTGATCGCGGAGGACGCGGTCCAGGCAGGACACGGCCCGCAGGTCGCATCCCTTCGCCCCGAAGAGGGCCCGCGGGCGCGGGGGCGCGGGGGGCGCGGCGGGCCTCGGCCACCGCGCGAGCACGCGGCCCGGCGGGAACCAGATCGACTTGAGGGGCTCGGAGAGGCGCCAGGGGTTCCAGGGGATCGCCGCCGGCGGGGCGGCGGGGTCGAGGCGGCCGAGGACGAGGCGGTCCCCGGCGGCGAGGGGGACGAAGACGTCGTGGGTCCGCGCGAGCTCCGCGGCGAGCCGGGCGAGGGCGGGGGCGGCGATCCGCTTCACGGGCGCCCCCCGCGGCGCGGCGCTCCCCCTCCGGCGCTCCCCGCGGGGCGGGGAGGACCGCTGTCGCGACCGCAGGCGCGCGCCGCAACGGGGGTGTCGTTTTCCATCGTCGGACCGCGAGGCGCCCGATGCCGGGAGATGAAGCGGGAGGCGAGGGAGTGGAGACTAGGCGCGGCCCGTCCGGCGGCGGCGCGGGAACCGGGCGGCGGGTGTGCGGATGTCACCGGAACGGGGATGGACCGCGATCAAGGTGCGGGCGGAAAGTGCTTCGGGGGGGGCGTCGGATTCCCCGCGCTCCACCGGGAGCGCGGACCCCGGCCGGATCCCGTCGAGGACCTGCTACTCGTCCTCTTCCGGTCCGGGCGCCGTGCCCCCCTCCGGTTCCACCCTTCCCTCCCCCTCCATCGGCGCGGCCGCCTTCGCCAGCACCTGCTCGAGATGGGGACGGAGGTTCGCCGGCACCACGGAGAGGTCCCGCTCCAGGCACTCCCGGACGCCCGGGACCTGGCGGGCGTTGGACACGAGCGACCAGCGGGCCACGGCCCCCACCATCTCCCCGGTCATGGCCTTGCCGGGCACCGCCGTGTCGAGCCCTCGCAGGGCGCCGACGATGGGCCGGAGCGCGGCCGGGTCGCCGGACGCGAAGTAGAGGGACCAGCACCGGTCCAGCGCCACAGCTCCGCGCATGACGTCGCTCATGGGGACGGGGCTCTCCAGCGGATGGGGCAGGCCGCCGCGGAGCGCCTCCACCTCGCCCCGGACGGATTCGGCGACGAGCGGCGCCGCCTCGTCGAGCCTCCTCCCGAGGTCCGGGCCGCCTGCGTAGGCGATGGCGCGGAGGAGGACCCGCCCCGGACCGGGACCGGCCCCGGCCAGCCCCTTGAGCGCCCAGGGGAACCTCGACGGCTCCGCCCGCAGGATGGCCGAGAGCGCGACGGCATGGAGTTCGCCGACGTCGGACTCCCTCCCTTGCGGGGCCAGGAGCCGATCCCCGAACCCCGCGAGCCGCTCCAGGAACGCCTCCGGCTGCGGATCGAGGAAGTAGGTCATGAGGGGATCGAGGGTGCCCGCGGGCAGGGCCTCCTCCCCCTCGAGCCGGAAGCGGCAGACGCGGTCGTTCTGCAGGACGGTCCACCGGCGCGGCAGGGTCTCCTCGACCGGCCCCCAGGCGAAGGTGTTCTGGAGGATCACCCGGCTCTTCCCCGAGATGGTCACCTCGGTCATCCGGTACCGCTTCCCCGCGGGCTCCCACCGGGTCTCGGCCCGGGTCCCCGGCAGGAGGACCCCGTCCTTCCCCGGCTGCAGGCAGACGGCGGAGACCGGCAGGCCGCGCCCGTCGAAGGTCGTCTCCGTCCCGGCGGTCCAGCGGCCCTCCGTCCCGATATGCGCGTGGAGGACACCGGCCTCGTCGACGCGGCCCTTCCACGCATCCGCCGGGAAGGGGAGGGCGCCGCCCAGCAGCAGGTCGATGCTGCCGGTGGCGGGCAGGGAGGCATTCCCCCAGAGGACGCCGAGGTCCCCCTCCGTGGGTCCGTCGAGCCGCAGCCTCCGAGCACCGGGGTCGATCCGCAGGCGCACCGTGAGGGCCACCGCCGCCGCCCCCTCCTTGCCGCCGACCACGACGTGGATGTCCTCGTCGAGGGGCGCCCGGGACATGGCGGGGCCGTGAAGAAGATCATAGAAGCGCGCCACCAGCGCCTTCGCCTCCGGCGTCGCGTCCACGACGGGCCCGTCCTCCCGGGCCGCTGGGGCGGGGGAGGGGGCGGCCAGGAGGAGCAGGGCGAGGGCGGCTGCGCGCATGGGGACCCTCGTTCGCGGGGCCGGGGGGCGCCCCTGCGGTCCCCGCACCGATGAGTATGACCCGTTCCCGCCCCCGGTGCCCGGGATCCCGCGGGCCCCGGAGTGACCAGGGTCCCCCCGGGGAGGAGCGGAGGCGGAGGGGGCGGGGGAGTGTATCTTATTGTGATACACTCCGCCGTCGCTCGCGCGCCTCCCCTCCCGGGGTGTATCCTCTCCCGGTGCTCCTCGACGGCGTCTCCCGCCTCCTCCGGGCCGCGCGCGGGTTCCGGCCCGACACGCGGCGGTTCCTCGCCGGCATGTTCCTCATGGGCCTCGGCCGCGGGGCCATGGACGTCCACCTCAACCTCTACCTCCGCTCCCGCGGCCTCGACGAGGCGGCCATCGGGCGGATCCTCTCCGCCGGCAGCGCGGGGGTCGTGGCGGTCTCCCTCCCGGCGGCGCTGCTGGCCGACCGGATCCGCGCGGGCCGTCTCTTCCTCCTCTCGGCGGCGGGCTTCGCCCTCGGCCTCGGGCTCCTCGTGCTCGCCCCGCCCGAACCCCTCCTGCTCTCGGCGATCCACTTCGGCGTCGGGGCGCTCTTCACGGTGCACTGGGTGGCCGAGGGGCCCTTCTTCCTCCAGTCCGAGGGGCCGGGAAGCCGCACGGAGCTCTTCGGGATCGCCCACGCCCTGGAGACGGTGGCCACGATCCTGACCGCCTGGGGCACGGGGGCCCTCGCGGAGGCGCTGGCGGCGCGGCTCGGATCGGAGTCGGACGGGCTCCGCTGGGCGCTCGCCGCCGCGGGGGGCGCGAGCCTGCTGGCGCTCCTCCCCTACGCCCGGATCCGCGCGCCGCCGGCCGCGGGGCCGCGGCGGGGCTGGCGGGAGTACGTCGTGCCCCGCCAGGCGGGGCTCGTGCTGCGCCTCACGCTCCCGGCCTTCCTCGTCGGCTGCGGGGCGGGGCTCACGATCCCCTTCCTCAACCTCTACTTCCGCGACCGCTTCGGCGTGGGGCCGCGGGGGATCGGCGGGCTGTTCTCCGTCTCCCAGCTCCTGATGGTGGGCGGGTTCCTGGCCGGGCCGATCCTCGCCCGCCGCTTCGGCCACGTGCGGGCCATCGTGGCGACGGAACTGCTGTCGCTCCCCTTCTTCCTCCTGCTCGCGGTGACCGACCGGCTCGAGGTGGCGGCGGGGGCGTTCTGGATGCGGGCGGCGCTCATGAACATGAACCACCCGGTGGCGGCGGCCTTCGCCATGGAGTCCGTGGACGAGGACCAGCGCGCCGTCCTCAACTCGGTGCGCTCCTTCGCCTGGAACCTCTCCTGGATGGTGACCGCGGCGCTCGGCGGCTGGATCATCAAGGAGACCGGCGGCTACGCGGCGTCGATGTTCGCGACGATCGGCCTCTACCTCGCGGCCGCGGGGTCGTTCTGGTGGTGGTTCCGGGGGAGGGTGGTCGGGGGGTAGGGAACCGGACCCTCGGGAGGGCGGGAGGGACCGCGGCCCGGGATCCGCGCCGTTCCGGGGAAGCGGAGGGGGGCCTGCGATGCATGGATCACGCCCGGTTGACCTAGCGAACGGGGTTCAAGGCCCCCGGCTCCGGATGGGTCCGCGTCCCCTGCATCGTCGTCCCGCCTCCATGATCGACGCAGGTCCCCGGAGCATGTTCCGGTCATGGCGCGGGTCCTCGGCGTCTCCCGCGAGGCGCAGGTCCTCGCATGGCCCCCCGGCGGGCGGCGTCCAAGGGGGAGTCCGGGGGAGTTGCCCATGGGCCGCGTCGTCCGGAAGGGACTGTGCATCGCCTTCGTCCTGGCGGCGGGCACGGCCGCCTCGGTCCTGGCCGGCGCGGTCTCCCTTCCCCTGCTCGCGGTGATGGAGCGGGAGGTCCCGTCCCGCCTGCTGTTCGCGGGCGGGCTCCTCTTCGCCGCCTCCTGGTCCTGCCTCGCTTGGGCCGGAATCACGCTGGCGGCCCGGCTCGGCGAGCGGGTCGCCGGGAGGCTGGGGCTCGTGCCCCGGAGAGGCGATGCGGCCCCCGACCGCTCCCGCTCCGTGGCGGCCTTCTTCATCGGCGTGGCCGCCGGGTACGTCTCCACGTTCCTCGGGGTGCGACTGATCGAGCCCGGGACCTGGATGGCCGCCGCCCTGCTCATGGGCGGCAACGCCACGGTGGGGTTCCTCGTCGCCAGGGTGGTCCTGAGGGAGGGGCTGTTCGAGGATCCTCCCCTGCCCTCTCCGCCCGCCGCACCGGAAGGCGCAGCCGCACCGGCCCCACCCTCCTGACCGGGGCCCACACGTCGCCCCGGACGGAACGCGCCTTGGTCCTCATGGAGGAAGCCTGGTGCGGAGGCTGTCCTGGCTGAGTCGCCTGGGTTCCCGTCGGGACCCCGCCCGGTGGGACTGGAATCTCCGGTTCCCCATCGGCTGCCACGCCTTCTCCAACCTCTTCTGGAACTGGTTCGGCAGCCCGGGCTGCATGCTCCGTCCGTTCTCGACCGCTCTCCAACTCGCCCCGCTCGCCGTCGGCACTCCGCTGACCCTGTTCCTGGATCGCCTGCCCGCCTGGATCCGGGCGCATCCCCCCCGCCCACGGGAGCCCCGCCCGACGGCCCCCCCCTCAGAACACCGAACTCCCCAGGTCCCGCAGGATGAGGACCACGTTCAGCACGAGCCACAGCCCCATGAGGATCCACCCCGCCCGCAGCGCCAGGGCCATCCCACCCTTCGGCAGCGGGCGGCGCGCCGCCATCTCGAGGAGGCAGCAGAGGATCTGGAACCCGTCCAGCGGCGGGAGGGGGACGAGGTTGAGGAAGAGCAGGAACGCGTTCATCAGCGCGAAGGTC
Organism: Planctomycetota bacterium; assembly: GCA_023150535.1. Taxonomy (GTDB): domain Bacteria; phylum Planctomycetota; class JAJSAM01; order JAJSAM01; family JAKLKS01; genus JAKLKS01. The sequence goes on along the minus strand of JAKLKS010000011.1, from coordinate 28,841 downwards.
CGCACCCCGGCCCAGGGGTCGCGCCGGACCGCATCGAGGAGGGCGCCCTGCTCCTCCGGGGTCGGCTTCGACCCGATGGCCGCGACCATGGCGCGGGGCAGCCCGATGACCGATTCCCACCCGAAGGCGAAGACCCTCCCGACCACCTCCCCGAGCCCCCGCGGAGGCCCCACCTCGCGGACCCTCTCGAAGGAGAAGGGAGGCCGCCCTCCGCCCTCCCCCGGTCCGCGCGCGTCGGGTCCGAAGGTCGGGTTGATGGTGACCCTCCGCGGCAGTCCCTTCCTGCGGAAGGAGACTTCCACCGGACCGAGGGGGCTTCCCGAGAAGGAACTCTCCAGGAGGCCCCGGGCCCCCGGGTCCGTCACCTCCACCGGGCCGCTCCTCCCCTCGAATGCGACGATCTCGTCACCGGGCAGGAGGCCGGGAGCCGCGTCCCCGTGGACGGCCGCGATCGTCCAGGTCTCCGGGGGCCGCAACCCGAAGGCCCCCTTCGCGTCGCCGGCCGGAGGCGCCGCCGGCGTCGTCCACTCCAGGACGACCTCCGCCTCCCCCCTGCGGACGACGAGGGGCACGCGCCTCCCCGGCGGATCCGCGAGCGGCCCCGCGGCCCCCGATGCGTCCTCCGGCGCCAGGCGCCGCTGCACCTCGAAGAAGCCCCGCACGGGCCTCCCGTCCACGGAGACGAAGCGGTCCCCCTCGCGGATGCCCGCCGCCTCCGCGAGGGAGCCCGCGGGGACGGGCCCCGCGACGGGCGCCGTCCAGAGACGGGCCCTCTCGCTCCCCTGCTCGTAGGCCCACAGGCACCCGACCGCGAGCAGGAGGTTGACCGCCAGCCCTCCGAGGAGGAAGCCGAGTCGCCGCGGCCGCGGGACGAAGTGGAGGACCGGCTGCGGCTCCTCCTTCCGATCGAACTCGGGGACGGGCGGGGGCGGCTCGCCCGCGTCCTCCCGGCGGAACCGCTCCTTCCAGAACTCCCAGATTCCGCGAGGGGCCGCGTAGGGCTGCACGCTCCCCATGAGCGGCAGGAGCCGCAGGTCGATGCGCATGGGGAGCCGGTCCCTCCCCCAGGGGAAGCTCCGGACGAGGGGCCCGACCCCGACGGAGAAGACGAGGATCGGAATGCCCGCCATCCGGGCCGCCAGCCAGTGGCCGGCCTCGTGGAGGATGACGGCGACGAAGAGGAGGAGCAGGAACAGCCCGAGGGAGTTCCCGGCGGCCGCGGCGGCGACGAGGAGACCGAGGATCCCCAGGGACAGGAGGATCCCGAGGAGGCCGGAGCGGGGGGCCGGGGGCAGTTCCGTGGGCGTCCACCCCTCGACCCAGAGGGCGTTGGGGTACTCCCGGGGGGACATCCCGCCGTAGCGGTCGAGCCACTCCCGCGCGAGGGCGCGGTGCTGCCCCGCGGCCGGGACCAGCCACCGCAGGGCCTCCGCGTGGTCGGGCTCGAAGTCGGGCCCCCCCACCGCGCGGAGCCGGCCGAGCTCGAGCTGCGCCTCGGGGTGGCCGGCCTCGGCGGCCCTTTCGAGGAGCTCCATGGCCTTCGGGAGATCCCGGGGCACGCCCTCGCCCGAGGCGTGGTGCATCGCGAGCCGCCAGCACGCCTCCGCCATCCCGAGGTCCGCGGCCGCCCGCAGGAGCTCGAGGGACCGCGGGAGGTCGCGGGGGACGCTCTCCCCGGATTCCAGGACGCGGGCGAGCATGAGGGCGGCGGGGCCGTAGTCCTCCGCGGCGGCCTTCTCCAGCAGCGCGACGGCCTCGGGGACGGCGGCGGGACCTTGGGGCCGGAAGAGGAGCGCCATGCCGAGGAGGAACCGGGAGGAGGCCCGGCCGGCCCTCGCCCCCGCCCGCCAGGCCGCGACGGAGGCGGGATCGGGACCGGTCCCGGGGCCGGCGTCGAGGGCGGTCGTGGGATCGAGGGCGTTCCCCCGCCCCGCGATCCCCTCGTAGACCGGCCCGAGGAGGTCGGGGTCGATCCCGCGGCGCATCGATTCGAAGCAGAGGCCTCCGAAGTGGGCCAGCACCCGGTGGAGGAGGCCGGCGCACTTCTCCTCGAGCCGCGTCACCTCGGCCGGGTCCTTCCCCTCCTGGAGACGGCGTCCCAGGGCGGCGGTCAGCTCCCTCCGGAGGGCGAGATGCTCCCGGAGGAGGGGCTCCATCCCGGCGATGTCCGGAGCCGCCGACGCCGGCGGCGGGCCTCCCCTTCCCGGCATGGTCCGCGCCTCCCCTCACCTTCCCGATCGGGTTCCATGCTCCCACGGGGTCGGAGGAGGACGCAAGGGCGAACCTCCCGGAGCACGGCGCCCCTGCGGCCGCGGCGGCGCCCGCGGCGCTAGCGTCGCACCACGCTGTACCTCTTGAACAGGTCCAGGGGCATCGGGACGGCCAGCCTCCACGTGATGGACATCGGCTTCGCACCCTCCGCCGTCTCCCGCACCCCGGGACCCAGGGAGCGGTAGGGCTCGTCCTTGTTCACCCGGACGAAGAGCTGGAATGTCCAGCCGTTGTCCGGGCTCTCCAGGTAGCGGCGCCCTGCCGGTGTCTCCGGCCCGGCGGCGTTCTGCGTCTGCCAGTGGAAGAGTTCGGGGCTGATGGCGTAGTCCCGGTAGGCGATGGCCTGGTGGAATCCCTCGGACTTGTCGAGTGTGACGAGGTGGACCTCGATCCGCTCCTCCATCAGGCGGATGACGCCCTCCTGCGAGAGGAGAGGCTTGCCCTCCTGCATGTGCCCGATGGCGGTGAGGATCTCCCGTCGCTCGTAGGCGGCGTGGAGGACGAGCGGCCACGCGCCCGGGGCTCCTGGCAGGGGGCGGTCGGGGAGGTCCGAGAGGTTGTCCAGCCAGTTCACCAGCTGCCCGAGTTCGTCCTTCACCCGGGGGTGCTCCTGCAGGCGCCTCAGGAGGTCGGCGCCCCCGCACCGATCCTGGACGCTCCCGAAGAGCTGGTGGGCCAGCATGAGCACGCGGCGCCGCTCCGCGGCGTCCATCCGGTCCCAGGCATCGGCGGGCACCTCCGCGACCCGCGCCCACAGGGCGAGCCGGGCCGGGTCGTCGGCGTGAAGGAGAAACCGGAACCGACGCGCGAGTTCCTCCTCGCCGGGCTGCGCCTCCCCGCGTTCCATGCCGGCCGCACGCCGCAGGGCCGTCCAGCCGCTCGGACCATGGTCCCGGTAGAGGTCCTCCAAGGAGAGGCACTGCTCGCGGAGGAAGTCCGCCATCCGCGGGTCGGCGAACCCGGGGCGGGTGGAGAGTGCCGTCAACTCCCCCGCCAGCCGGGACCATCGCTGCCGGGAGACCTGCTTCAGGCCCTCGAGGACGCGCTCCCGCACGACCCGGTCGAGCTGGATGTGGCACCCGGGGGGCAGCCCACTGAACCCCCGCTCGACCTGCTCGATGAGGGCGCGGCGGGACAGGCCGCTCAGCACGCCCAGCAGCCGGTCGAAGCGGAACTCCTCCCGGTGGCGCCCCACGAAGTCGAGGACGAGGCAGCTCTCCTTGTCCGGCGCGAGCCGGAGCCCGCGTCCGAGCTGCTGCTGGAAGACGACGGGGCTCTGCGTGGGCCGCAGCAGGAGGAGGGTGTCCACGTCCGGGAAGTCGACACCCTCGTTGTAGAGGTCGCAGGTGACGAGGACGTTGAGCTCCCGCCGTGCGAGCCGCTGCGGGGCGTCCCGCCGCACACCTGCGTCGGTGGCCCCGGTCACGCAGAGGGCGGGGATCCCCGCCGCGTTGAAGGAGTCGGCCATGAACTCCGCGTGGGCCACGCTGACGCAGAATGCCAGGGCCCGCATCCGCGCCGGATCGGGATGCAGGCGGCGGAGCTCGTTCACCACCAGCCGGGCCCGGGCGTGATTCCCGGTGAGGAGCCTGTCGAGGGCCGCCGCCTCGGCGCCTCGCGAGTCCCAGGGAACCTCCCGCAGGTCGGTGCCCTCGTCGTTGCACCCGTAGTACTCGAAGGGGGCGAGAAGCTGCTGGTCGAGTGCGTCCCACAGCCGCAGTTCCACGGCTGGACTGCCGTCGGGCCGCGCGTCGAAGTACGCGTCAAGCCGCTTCCCGTCGGCCCGCTCCGGGGTGGCCGTCAGGCCGAGGAGTACCTTCGGCCGGAGGGCCGTGACCACGGCGTCGAACCGCGCCGCGGGGAGGTGGTGGCACTCGTCCACGACGACGGTGTGCCAGTGGTCGGCCCCGAGGGTCTCCGTAAGCCGGCGGGCGGCCACGCTCTCGATGGTGGCGAAGCAGTGGTCGAAGCCGTCCGGATCGGAGCCGCCGCCGAGAAGGCCGCCGAAGTCCGGCTGCCGGAGGACCTGCCGGAAAGTGTCCCGCGCCTGGCGGAGGATCTCGACCCGGTGGGCGATGTAGAGGAGGCGCGGCGCCGAGCCGAGCTCCCGGGCTGTCCGGGCGTAGTCGAAGGCGGCGACCACCGTCTTGCCCGTCCCCGTGGCGGCGACGAGGAGGTTCCGCATCCGGCCGTGGCGTCGTTCCGCCGCCAGCCGCTCGAGCATGACGGCCTGGTAGGCCTTGGGCTGGAGGTCGAAGACCGTCGTGGTCCCCGCCGCCTCCGGGGAACAGGCGGACCTGCTGGCCCGCCGGAACCCCTCCACCGTCGCGGGGTCGGCGGGATCGAAGGCGGCGAACTCGGGATCGTTCCACAGGGTCTCGAAGTGGGCGTTCGCCGCCTTGTAAAGCCCCGGGTCCGCCGCCTGGGTGAATTTCACGGTCCACTCGATGCCGCCCGCCATGGCGCTGTGGGAGAGGTTCGCGCTCCCGACGTAGGCGGAGCCGTAGCCGCTCTCCCTCCGGAAGATCCACGCCTTCGCGTGGAGCCGGGACCGCCGCGGATCGAGGGAGACCCGAACCTCGACGCCGGGGAGTCCCGCCAGATACGCGAGGGCCCGCTCTTCCGTCGCCCCGGTGTAGGTCGTCGTGAGGATCCGCATCCGCCGCCGCGGCCTCCCGTCGGCCCCGACGGCGGACGTGGACTGGAGGATGTCCTGGAGCTTCCGGACCCCGCTCCACAGGACGAAGCTGACGAGGACGTCCACCTGGTCCGCGGAGGCGAGCTCCCTCCGCAGCTCCTCGAGGAGGGCGGGGTCGCTCCGGCCGGCGGTGAAGAGCCAGGCCTCCGCAAGCCCCGTCACCGGCGGCGTCGGCCGCGGCGTGCGCCGGTGGACGGCGGTCAGCACCCGGGCCGGCAGGGGGAGGACGGGGGCCATCTCCCCGGGCAGGGCCTGCCGGAGGCCGGCGAGCACCCGGGTGACGATGGCGAGTTCCGCCGTGGCGCGGGCGTCGTCCTCGCCCTTGAGTCCGTCGAGCAGCCCGACCAGTTCCCCCGCCACGAGGTCGGCGAGCCGGCGGCGGCGCTCCTCCGCGTGGATCTCCCGTCCCGAGGCCCGGTCCTCGTGGAGGAGGGCCTGCACCTCCTCCAGGATCTCCCGAGTCAACAGCCGGTCGTACAACCCGTCGGGAAGCGCGCTCATGTCGGACGATCTCCGGGCCAAACTCAGGGGATGCGGTGGCCGACGAACGCCCATCCCACGCCAGCGGGGTCCAGGATAGGAGATCCCTGCGAGGCGATGGAAGCTCGACCTACCGCGCCCCGACCCGACGCCGCCGCGGCGCCGCCCGAATCCCGCCCTTGCCCGGAACCGCGGCACGGTGCTCCAATGGGGGGATGATGGACCCGGTGGCTCCGCTCGTCCGGCTCCGGCCAGCGCGATGAAGGGGGAGGAGCCGGTCCCCGGAGGCGGGACCACCGCCGCTCCGCCTGCGGCAAGGAAGGGGCCCCCCCCCGGGAACCTCGCCGCAAGGGACATCCATGGCGCCCTCCTCATCCTTCTTCTCGCTCTCCTCTGCGGGCTCGTGCTGAGCGCCGCCCTCGCGGTGTGGGCCGTCACTTCCTTCACCCTCCTCGACGAGGACTACGGAGCCGTCCCGCCCCCCGACCCGGCCCACCTCGGCCACACCGACGTCTTCGTGGTCGATGCGAAGGACCGGGTGGTCCGCGGCCCCGTCGTCGCGGACTACGCGGGCCGCTACTCCAGGGACCCGCGGTGGCCCCTCCGATTGGCGGAGCTCGAGGCGGAACTCCCCGGCGCGGTCGAGTTCGTACGCGAGAGGCTCGGTCTCGGCGATCGTCCCGCCCCCCCCTTCCGCATCCGTTTCCGGGACGACGAGGAGATGCCCTCCCCCCTCTTCATGAGCGTCTTCCAGGAACTGGAGGGCGGTGCGGCCCGCCCCCTCATCGTGGTGGGAGTTGACGCCCTTGTCGCCGGGAGGTACGACCTCAAGCAAACCCTGCGGCACGAACTCGCCCACTGCTGGCATCTCTGGTCCCTCGGGGCCCCTTTCTACGCCCAGCCGCGCTGGATCCAGGAAGGGCTCGCCGACTGGGCCACCGGACCGGACTGCGACCGCCTGCGACGGCTCTACCTCGATGAGTGCGGCTCCCCGGACATCGATCCCGCCGCCGTCCTCGTGAACGGGATGGACGGGCGCCAGGAGCGCAGGGACTACGGTGAGTCCTGGCTCGCCTTCCTCATGATCGAGCGGGAGTTCGGCATCTCGGCCGTCCACGGCCTGGTGGCGGGGCTCTTCTCCGAGGGCTCCCCCCAGGTCGCCCTCCAGAGGGTTACGGGTTGGGACTACGAGGAGTTCAAGCGCCGGGCCCGGGCGTGGGCTGCGGACCTGGTGCGGGAGGAGACCGGCGACTGGGCCGCCTATGTCGCGGCCAAGCGTGGGTACCTGGCGAAGGAGCACGACGCCGCGGAGGCGGCCTACGACACCTACCTCCGCGAGTACCCGTCCGGGGCATTCCGTGCGCTCGCTCTGGCGGAGTCGGCCGACCTGCGCCTCCTGCGGGGCGACCCGGACGGTGCCCGGGCGAGAGTGGACGCCATCGCCAGCGCAGCCCCCGTCGGCGCCCTCGCGAGGAGGTGCCTCCACCTGCGGATCCGGATCGCACGCGCCGAGAAGGACTGGCCCGCGGTCGAGCGGCTATGCCTCGACTTCATCCACGACTTCGAGTGGGACGACAACGGGGCCACCCGCGACGTGAGGACCGCTCTCCCGGAGGCCCGGCGCAAGATGCTCCGGGCGAAGGAGGGAGGCATCACTTCGGAGCCGGTTCCCGGCGAAGCCGACCCGGAATTCCGGTAGGAGTGGAATGGGCTCATTCCCAAGGACCGCGACCGCATCACCTTGCCGGGCCCTGATCGAAGGAGAGCCCGGTTCGACTGTTGGAACCTCCAGAGAAGTCAGACCACTAAGGTCAGCGCCCCCCGGACGTACTCCCGCGTCTCGTCGTCGAGGATGAGCAGGCGCACGCCGCGCATCCCGCGGGTCAGGAGGACGCGGTAGGCGTTGCGGACGAGCTTCAACATGTCCCCGGAGGACCGGACCGGGCGATCGAAGGAGTGCTCCTTCCGTGCCACCCACCGGCCCCCGCGCCGGACGAGGTCGGGACCCCAGATGACGCCCACCCTCGCGAAGTCGAAGCCCTGGGCGCTGTAGATGCACCCGATCTGCCGCTCGCCCACCTCCGTGTCGGCCCACAGCGTGTAGGGGTGGTTCCCGGGCTTGTAGGGCCGGTCCCCCGGCTTCTCGTTCCAGGGGCGCTTCCACTCCCCGATGACGACGTCGGGGACGAGCCGCCCGTCCGCGGGCGCGGCGCTCCACTCCCAGCAGAAGCCCGCGACGAGCCGCGCGGTCTCCCCCCGCGCCCGGCTCTCCGGAACGACGGCCTCGAGCTCCTCCGGCGTTCCGACGATGGAGACCTCGTACCGGGCGCCCCAGGGGCCGGGCCGCTCCGCCCGGAACTCGAGGAGCCAGTCGACCCACTGCAGGTACTCGGCGCACCCCCCGCAACGGAACTGCGCCTCCAGGTCGAACTCCCTGACCTTCGCGCCGAGCCGCTTCGCCTCCGCCCGCAGGAGGTCCGTGGACCCGACCTCGTCGGGGCGGACGGACTGGTTCTCGTCGAGGAGGAACACCGCCACCCTCGCGGCGTTGATGAGCTCCTCGGCCTGGGACCGCTTCCCCCTCTCCGCCCTCGGGGTGAACCGCATGTCGCTGCTCTCGCGGACGCGGTGGGCCTCGTCGACCAGCAGGAGGTCGAGTCCCTGGGTCGGGGCGGTCCGGAGGCTCATGTTCCAGAGGAAGAGCCCGTGGGCTCCCCGGAACTTCGATCGCAGAGCCGTCGTGAAGGCCTTGCCCCCCGTGGCGTGGGCCGCCTTCCACTCCAGCCGCAGGGCGGACGCGAGGAGCTGCACGGCGACGACCGTCTTCCCCGTCCCCGGGGCGCCCCGGACCAGCACCACCGAGCGCCCGGCCCCGGCGCGCGCCCGGCGCACCTCCGCGAGGATCTCGTTGAAGGCGACCCTCTGCTCGTCGAGGAGGTGCCACTCCCGCCTCGCCTCGAGGACCTGCTCGAGGGAATCGAGCACCCGCGGGCCGGGGTGGAAGGAGGCGCCCAGGATGCGATCCAGAACCCTCGCCCCGCCGCCGGCCCCGACCCTCGCGCCGATGTGCGCCGCGAGGCCGTCCTGCTGGCCCTTCAGGAAGAGCGGGCTCCGCTCCAGCAGGTCCGCGAACCGCGCGTCGAGAAGGGCGGCGGCGTCGGCCTCCTCGAGGTTGTGGCACCAGGCCGCCGGCGAGGCCTTCACGCCCTCCTCGACGAAGGCCGAGTGGTAGTCTCCGAGCCAGTCCGCGTAGTCGGCCGCCTGCTCGGAGGGGTGGGGGTGGAGGTCCCCGGCGGACGCCTTCTCCTGGCACCGGACGTTCGTCGCGTGGGCGTCGTCGAGCCAGGCCCGCGACCACTGCTTGAGCTCCAGGACGACCGACCATGGCTGGCCCGAACGATCCGTCCCCGTGAACAGGACGTCGATGCGCTTCCCGGAGAGGGGAAGGTGGTACTCGAGGGCGACGGCGGGGGGCCCGTCCTCCCGCTCGCGGATCATCGCCGTCGAGGCCGGCGGGCCGGAGAGTCCTCCGGGGGATCCGACGAAGACGCCGACGTCGCGGCCGGCGAGCGGGCGCACCGCGTCCGCGAGGAAAGAGAGGGAGTTCTCCCAGCTCCGCAACTCCCCCATCCCCGGGACGACGCCGTGCAGGTTCACGAAGCGCCCGGCCATGTCGCCGGCGAGGGCGCCGGAACCCGCGCTGCGGATGAATTCCGAGACGACGCCGTGCCAGAGGTCCACCGGGAGCATCCCCCCAAGGATCCACCCGGTCCGCCATCCGCGCGAGGGGAGACGGCTCTCTGGTCGGGTCGCGGGGAATGGTAGCGAAAGGGGGGGTGTTCCGGGAACTGGTCTCCCGACCGGGCCGCTACTTCCCCTCCGCGAGGAGTTCGTCGTTCGCGATCCAGAGGAGGAGGTACGGGTCCCTCCTCCCCTTCTCGAGGAGGGCCACGAGGAAGGGGCGGTCCAGGACGATGGAGGACGGCACTCCGAGGGTGGCGATCAGCGCATGGGACGCGACCTCCGCGCCGCCCTCGTCGAGGGAGAAGCGGATCGTCTGGCGGGCCTCCGAGATCCCCTGCCCGGACAGGACTCCCGGGCAGGAACCGCCGAGGATCTCGCGGAACCGGTGGCTGACCTCGAAGTTCATCCTGGGTACCGCGAGGTCGCAGCCCGCGCCGAGAACCTCGCCGGGAAGGTCCTCGGTCGCCTGCAGGGCCCTCCTCCAGGTCTCCTCCAGCGTCGCCCCGGGTGCGACCATGGCGAGGAGCAGGCGGTCCCGCCCCCCCTTCACCGCGAACTCGAGGACGACGTCCCCCTCCTGCCCGGCGGACCAGGCCGTCACCTGGGCGAGGGCCCTCTCCACCTCCGGGTAGGTGGAGTCTTGGTTGATGCCGAAGGCCGAGACCCGCTTCCTCCCGCCGGCGAAGGTCATCGTCCCGTACCGGGGTTCGAAGAGGACCTCGAAGGGGAGCGACTTCCGGAGGTACCCGCAGACGACGGCGCTTCCCGGGGCGAGGGGGCCCGGGTCGGGCATGTCGACGTAGAACCGCTCCTTCAGCCCACTGCGGATGCGGGGGACGATGCCGTCCCTGACGAGTCCGGCCATGGCGAGGCAGGAGTCCGGATCGAGGGCGTCCTGGGGGAAGGAGCGGAGGTTCATGGCGGCGGAGAACTCCGGCGGCGCCGGCGGCCCCAGGGTGAGGGGCCCCCGGACGACCTCGTCGCAGAGGCCGTCCCAGCACAACTGCCAGGTGGCGCACCAGAGGACGTTCTTCCCCGTCGGCAAGGGGGAGGCCGCCACCGGGACGACGACGGTGTCCGCGAGGCCCATGGTGTCCGCCGCCAGCAACGGGGCCTTCACCACCGCGGGACGCGGTGCGTTCCGCCCGTACTCCTCGATCTCGCGTCGGCGGGCCGCGTCCCCCCAGACCTCGTCGGCGGCCCGCTGCTCCTTCGTCATCCCCTCCGCGTCGTACTCCCCGGCCTCCCCGCCGCCTCCACCCAGGTGGATCAGGGGGAAGAGCAGGTAGCCGGCGAGGACGCCGGCGAAGAGGGCCACCACCGGATGGACGCGCCTCATGATCTCTCCCCGGGAACGGGGAACCGGGGGTCGGGTTCATCCCGATGCCGGGCACGGAGCGGCGGCGGCGGCCGCGGCCGCGGGGGCCGCGCCCCTACGGCCCGGCGCCCCCGAGGGCGGCCAGCGCCTCGCGCAGCCGTCTCAGGGTCCCCACCGAGTAGCCGCGATCGTGGAAGAACGCGACCCGCCCCTCGGGGTCGAGCAGGAGGATCCTCCCCGGGAGCCCGTCGTCGTTGCCCGTGAAGGCGGCGATGGCGTCCGCGTCGCCGTACACCGTGATCACCGCGCCCCAGTCCTCCCGGGGGATCCCGCGCCGCATCCCCCCGTCGATGAACCCGGAGAAGGCGCCGGGCAGGAGGCCGGGGAGGGTGGGGATCTCCCGCACGTCCACGTCCACCCCCGCCTCGGAGAGCCCGAGGAGCCAGCGGTCGAGATCGAACTGGGTGTTCTGCTTGTAGCCGACCAGCAGGACCACGGGGCGGCCCCGGAACTCCTCCGGGAGGGCCACCTCGCGCCCGTCGAGGGACGTGCCGACGACCGAGGGGAACACCTCCCCCGTGGGGTCCCGCCGCTCCCAGGTGGAACTGCAGCCCGCGAGGAGGGCGGCGGCGGCGAGGATCGGCAGGAAGATCGGCAACGGACGGCGGCGGCTCACGGGAAACCCCCTTCCGGCCCGCGGACCCGCGGGCGCCCGACGGCGGGGGGAACCTACACCCGCCCCGGGATCGGCGGAAGAAGGGCTCCCACCCCCCCCCGGCCCCCGCCCCTTGCGGAGGCCTTCGAGGGGGGAGGGGATCCCGTATCCTCCGTCCGTGGCTCCGATCCCCGATCCCCCGCCCCCCGACCTCGGCCGCGCCCGGGGGCTGCTCGGCGCCGTCCTCGGCACGGCTCTCGGCGCGGGCGCCTGGGCGCTGCTGGCTTCCCTCGCCGGCCCCTGGTCCGGCTGGGCCGCCCTCCCGCTCGGGGCGCTCGCGGGGCTCGGGTCGAAGCGGCTCGGCGGGAAGGGGACCGGCGCCGCCGCGGCCGCCGCCGCCGTGGCGCTGGCGGGGATCCTCCTCGGCCAGGGGTTCGCCGCCGGCGCGAAGCACGAGGCCGATCTCCGCGGGAGGCTCGCCGCCGTGGACCGGGAGCGCTACGACGACTTCGCCGCCGCGGCCGATAGCGCCGCCCTGGAAACCGCCAAGGCCCGCTATCTCGGCAAGGGTGGCTCGCTGACGGAGCTCCTGAAGGGCCTCGGCAAGCTCGATCCGGAAGCACGCAAGACCGCCGGCGCCGAGATCAACAAGGC
>JAKLKS010000011.1:0-17011 GCA_023150535.1 Planctomycetota bacterium | reverse complement strand
GTTCGTGGGCTTCGACCAGCTCGGCGGCGTGGAGGCGCGGGTCGCGGAGTTCCGCAGGACCACCGTCCCCGTCCTCGAGGAGTGGAAGAGGAGGCCCCCGGCCTTCGAGGCCTGGCGGGAGGCGGAGCGCGCCCGCCTCCGGGCCGGCCCTTCCGCCTGGTCGGCCTACCTCGCCGACCCGCTGGGGTTCCTCTCCCCGCTGGATCTCCTCTGCGCCCTCCTCGGCGTCGCCGCGGCCGCGCGGCTCGCCAACGCGCCGGCCCCGCCCCGGACCTTCCGCCGCCGCGGGGAGGGGACGCCCGCCTGACCCGGCCCGCCGCGGATCCTCGCGGGGCCGGCGGGCGGGCCGTACCCTGCGGCGGTCCATGGCCCCCGTCCCCCTCCCCCGGTCCTTCTTCGAGAGGGGCACCGTCGCCGTGGCGAGGGACCTCCTCGGCCGGATCCTCGTCCACGACGACGGCGGGGTCCGGCGGGCCGGGCGCATCGTCGAGACCGAGGCCTACCTCGGCCCCCGCGACCGGGCCTGCCACACCGCCCGGGGGAGGACCCCGCGCAACGCCGCCATGTTCGGCGACGCCGGGCGCGCCTACGTCTACCTCGTGTACGGCCTGCACCACTGCTGCAACGTGGTCACCGAGGGGGGCGGCGCGGGGACCGCCGTCCTCCTGCGGGCCCTGGAGCCGCTGGAGGGGTGCCGGTCGAGGACCTCCGGCCCGGGCCTCCTCTGCCGCGCGCTGGGGATCACCCTGGCGCGGAACGGGGCGGACCTCCTCGCCTCGCCGCTGCGCATCGAGGACGACGGCGCCCCGCCGCCGCGGCGGGTGCGGGCGGCGCGCCGCATCGGCGTGGACTACGCGGGCCCCTGGGCCCGGCGTCGCCTGCGGTTCCTCGACCCCGCGAGCCCCTTCGTCTCCCGCCCCTGAGGGGCGCGGCGACGCCCGGTCCTCCGCTCAGGCCGCCGCCCCGGCCGCCGCCGGGGGCCCCTCCCCCTCCCCGCCCAGCCGCAGCGCCTCCAGCAGGCCCAGCGTCACCGCCAGCACCGCGGGCCCGACGAGGATGCCGAGGAGCCCGAAGACGTGCAGCCCCCCCATCACCGAGAAGAAGACCTGGAGTTCGTGCATCCGCACCCTGTCGCCGACGAGCTTCGGGCGGAGGAAGTTGTCCACGGAGCCGATGACGAGCCCTCCCCAGAGGGCGAGCACCGCCGCGGACCCCCACTCCCCGTGGAGGCCGAGCCAGGCCGCCGCGGGGACCCAGACGACGAAGGGGCCGAGCATCGGGATGGTCGAGAACACCGTCATCACCACGCCCCAGGCGAAGGGGGAGGGGATGCCGAGGAACCGGAAGGCGAGCCCGCCGAGGGCGCCCTGGATGGCCGCGATGACGAGGACGCCGTGCACGCTCGCGCGCAGCACCTCCGCCGTCCGGGAGAGGAGGAGGACGCTCCGATCCCGCGGCAGGGGCAGGAAGTCCGGCATCCGCTCCGCGATGGACCGCCCGTCGCGGAAGAGGTAGAAGAGCGTGAAGAGCGTGAAGCAGAGGTTCATGAGGATCCCCGCGGCCCCCCCGACCACGCTCAGGGTCCCCTTCACCACGGCCTGGGCCGCCCTCCCCGCGCCCTCCCGCAGGCGATCGGCGGAGAGGAGGGAGCCGAGGTCCCCGTCCTGCCGGACCTTCTCGGCCATGGCGCGCGTGGGCTCCCACTTCTCGAGGAGGGCGATGCCCCGCTCGATCCCGTCCCCGACCCCGTCCACGAGGGCCGGCACCTGCCGCGCCACGACGGCGGCGACCACCGTCACGGGGACGACGACGACGAGCACGACGAGCACCGTCGAGAGGAGCGCGCTCGCCGAGGGCCGTCCGAGCCGCGCCTCGATCCTCCGGTGCACCGGGAGGAAGACCAGCGCCAGCACCGAGGCCAGCACGATGACCCCCGCGAAGGGGGCGACCATCTCCCAGCAGAGGTAGAGCGCCAGGAGCGTCATCCCCAGCGCCGCGAGCCACTTCGCCTGTTCCCTGCGGTCGAGCATGCTCCCTCCCCTTGCCGGCGGCGCGTCCCGGACGCCGGACAGAGGGTACCCCCGGACCGTGGTCACCCCCCCTCCGCCCCGGGGAGCGGGCCCGACTTGACGGGCGTCAAGGTCGAGCCGTGCCCGGCCCTTCCCCGGCGGTTCCCCTCCCCCCTAGTCTCCGCGCGCCCGAGAGGAGGAGCCCATGCGCCACGCCCTGCCCTGCGTCCTCGCCCTGCTCGCCGCCGCCGCGTTCCCCGCCGCCGCCTCCGCCGACGATCCCGTCGAGGGCGGTCCCGCGAAGGAGGCGGCGCAGGAGGAGGGGAAGCCCGCCGCCGGACCGGAGCCGGAGGAACCGGAGGACGCGGAGGAGGAGGAGGACGGGGAGGAGGAGGACGAGACCTTCCTCGAGCGCGACACCCTCACCGGGGACTGGTACGGCTGCCGCACCCGCCGCCGGGAGGACGGACTGGAGTTCCGCGCCGCCTGGCTCGAGGACTTCACCCGCGTCCAGCACGGCGGGATCGACCCCCACGAGGACTCCCGCCGCTACTGGCTCGACGTCGAGGCCTCCTTCGACCTCGGCGTGCTGGGCGCCGAGGGGTGGAAGGCCACCGCCGCCTTCTGGCAGCTGGGCGGGGAGTACGGGACCGCGGACGTCGGCGCCTTCAACGAGATCTCCGGCTACGAGTCCCCGGAGTTCCGGCAGCAGGTCGCCGAGGGCTACCTCGAGTGGACCGGGCTCGCCGAGGGCCTGCGCCTGAAGGCGGGCAAGTTCGACACCTCCAACGAGTTCGCCTGGAGCGACTACGCGAACGACTTCCTCAACCTCGGCGTCGCCTGGCCGCCCAACCTGCTGGCGATGCCGGTCTACCCCGACCCCGCCTTCGGCGCCATGGCCGCCTGGGAGCCGGAGGAGGGGTTCTACGGCTCCGTCGCCCTCATGGACGGCGCGCTCCAGGAGGGGAAGGCCACCGGGGAGCGCGGGGCCTCCACGCTCTTCGGGGAGCCCTCCGACCTCTACGGGATCCTCGAGGGCGGCGCGAACCTCGACCTCGAGGGGAACCCGCTGCGCGCGTTCCTCGGGGCCTGGGGCCACAACGGGGAGTTCGCGGAGTTCTCCGGCGGCGTGACGGACGACGCCTGGGGCTGGTACGCGGGCGTCGAGGGGCGGGTCCCGGGGACGGGGAGGGAGGACGACGAGGACGAGCGGGGCGTGTACGTCAGCCTCCGCCTCACCGCGGCGGACGGGGACGTCGCGGCCGTCGAGCGCCACTGGGTCGCCGCCGCCGTCTGGCAGGGGCCGCTGCCCTCCCGCGAGGACGACGCCGCGGGCCTCGCCTGGGTCTACGGCGACCTCGCGGACGGGGGCGGCACGGGCTTCCGCAGGGGCTTCGAGCAGGTGCTCGAGGGGTACTACAAGGTGCAGGTGACCGGGTTCCTCTCGCTCACGCCGAGCGTCCAGTACATCGCCAACCCCGGGGGGGTCCACCCCGACGCGCTGGTGCTCGGGGCGCGGCTGGTGATCGAGTTCTAGGGGGGAGTTGGGGGGGGAGGGGCGGGGCAGGGCGCCGGCCGGGAGCCGGGAGCCCACCGCTTGCATAGGCGTTTGCATATGCTAGCATGACCTTGTGTTCGAGATCCTGGTGACGTCCGGGGCCGAGTCCGACATCCGGGGGCTCTCCGCCAGGGATCGAAGGACCGTCCTGGACTCCATGGAACTCCACCTCGCGTCGCAACCCGCCGTCCCGTCGAGGAATCGCAAGGTCCTCGCGGCATTGCGTCCTCCCTGGTCGGGGCTCGACCCCGTCTGGGAACTGCGCGTGGGCGAGTTCCGCGTGTTCTACGACGTGGACGAGGAACGTGGCAGGGTGTTCGTCCGCGCGGTGAGGCGCAAGCCTCCCCACCGGACGACGGAGGAGGTCCTGTGAAGACCGTGAGCGTGCGCGACCTGCAGAAGTCCCTCCGCAGGAGGGTGGACGAGAGCCAGAAGGAGCGGGTCGTCGTCACCCGCCGCGGGCACCCGGCCGCCGTGCTCATCGGCGTCGAGGGCCTGGACTGGGAGCAGGTGCTCCTCCAGATGGACGACTCCTTCTGGAGGATGCTCCAGCGCCGCCGCAGGCAGAGGACGTCTCCCCTGGCCGCCGTGCGGCGGCGTCTCGGGGCCCCCGAGAGTCCGTGAGCGGAAGGTCCCCCTCCCCCCCGCACCGTGAGGAGAATCCCGTGCCGGACTCCCCGTTCCTCGAGGAGGCGAAGTCCCGCTTCCGGATGATCCGCCGCCTCGCCGACGGCGCCCTGGCGCAGGTCCCGGAGGAGGCGTGGTTCCGCCCGCTGGCGCCGGGGGAGAACTCCATCGCGCTCGTGATGAAGCACCTCTCCGGGAACATGCGGTCGCGGTGGACCGGCTTCCTGACGACCGACGGCGAGAAGCCGGACCGGAACCGGGACGGGGAGTTCGAGCTCGAAGCCGCGGACACGCCCGGGGCCCTGCGGGAGCGCTGGGAGACGGGCTGGACGCTCCTCCACCGGACGCTGGACGGGCTCGGCGAGGGGGACCTCGCCCGCACCGTCACCATCCGCGGCGAGCCCCACACCGTGCTCCAGGCCATCGTGCGGCAGCTCGCCCACTACGGCTACCACGCGGGGCAGATCGTGCTGCTGGCGCGGCACTTCGCGGGGGAGCGGTGGACCTCCCTCTCCATCCCGAAGGGGCGGTCGAGGGAGTTCGAGGTCAACCGGGACGGGACGACCCGGGGGGCGTGAGGGGCCGGCAGAGGTAGGGCCCCAGGATCTCCCGCAGCCGCTCCTCGGACATCCCCTCCCGTTGGTCCACCGCCAGGGGATGGTCGGTCGGCTCCAGTTCGACCCAGGGGCGGATCCCGACCTCCCTGGTGTGGATCCTGCACTTGAGGTTGACGGTGTCCGGGTAGCCGGGAAGGGCGCTGTTCAACCAGCCGAAGCAGGGAGGTTCGGACTCCCTGCCCGGGGTGGACCAGAGGCTCTCCGTCCTCTCGAAGTTCTTCCGGCTCAGGGAGGACCAGACCGACCACAGGAAGGGCGCCTCCCTCCCCCGGACGGGGATCTCGAGGTTCGCGAGGATGAAGAAGTGCTCGTCGTCGACGATGCACCGGTCCGGCCGGAACCGGACGCGGCGCCCCCACTCCCGCTCGGGCACCGCGTACAGGTAGTCCGGGTGCTCGAACCCCAGGCCGTCCGGCACCCCCGGGTGCGCCTCTCCGCAGTGCCTGCAGGTCCACGAGGTCCCGTCCACTCCTGCACCTCCGCTCCCCGCCGGCCGGGGCGGCGCCTCCCCCGACGGAACAGGTCCGTGGACGGGGAAGGGCCCCGACGCCCGGCGGCCCTCTCCGGCGCGGGCGGCGGCCTCCTCCCGGGCCAGGGCGATCACAGCGGCCCTCGACTCCTCCCGGCTGCATCCGTAGGCGAGGCAACCGGGGATGGAGGGGATCTCGGCGATCCACCGCCCGTCCACCTCCCGGCCGAAGAGGACCTTCCACACCGCGCCAGGAGGATACCACCGGGCCCGGCGCCCCCCCGCCCCCCTCACCTCCCGAGCGCCCTCTCCCAGCCGGGGTCCCGCCGCTCCACGCCCTCCTGCTCGAGGAGGGCCTGCGCCCGCTCGAGGAGGAGCCTCCGCCCCGGGTCGGCGAGCCACGCGGCGTCGGGCTCGTTCGGGAGGGAGACGAGGGCGGCCAGTTCCTCCCGGGTCATCAGCCCGTCCGCCAGGCGGAACTCGACGGCGGTGAGGACCGCCGTCCGGGAGCCGAGCCGCGCCGCCAGCGGGTTGGGTCGCGGGGAGGAGCAACCCATGTCCCTGGAGAGCCCGAAGAGCCGCGAGGAGACCGTCGTCTCCCTCCACTCGTGCTCGTGGCCGGGCGGGAGGAGGTGGAAGAGGGCCGAGGGGACGACCTCCACCCCCGTCCCTCCCGCCAGCAGCGGCCCTCGCCCGCGGAGCCCGATCCCCCACCGCCCCGTGGTCCGCAGGGAGAGGCAGGTCCGGCAGTCCTCCCCGCGCTCCCAGGAGGTCGCCCCGAAGGCCCACAGCACTCCGAGGAGGAGGAGCGCCGCCGCCCCCGTGAGGAGGGCCCGCCGCTCCCGGGCCGTGAAGACGAGGTCCCCCCGCGCCTCCCCCGACGCCCCCTCGTCCGCCATGCCCGCCCCCCGCGACCGCCCCCGCGCCCGCCCGCCCGCCGCCGGCGGCGGTGCGCCCCGCATCCTACCCCTCCCCGCCCCCCGTCCGTCCGCGGCGGAAGGCCCCCTCCGCCGTACATTGCGGGGATGAAGGTCCTCCTCCAGGTCAAGGGCGTCGAGAAGCGCTACGGCTCCTTCACGGTCCTCCACGACGCCACCGCCGCCATCGGCGAGGGCATGAAGGTCGGCGTCATGGGGCGCAACGGCGCGGGCAAGTCCACGCTCTGCCGCATCCTCACCGGGGAGGAGGAGCCGGACGCCGGGGAGGTCATCCGCGCCCGGGACCTCCGGCTCGGGTACCTCGCCCAGCACGACCCCTGGGAGCCGGGCGAAGCCGTCCTCCCCTTCCTCATGCGGCACACCGGCCTCGAGGAGTGGGTCTGCGGCCGCGCCGCGGCGCGCTTCGCGCTCAAGGGGGAGGTGCTGGAGAAGGCGGTCGATGCCCTCCCCGGAGGCTTCCGCACCCGCGTCAAGCTCGCCGCCATGATCGCCGAGGATCCCGACTTCCTCATCCTCGACGAGCCCACGAACTTCCTCGACCTCTCGACGCTCCTCCTCCTGCAGGAGTTCCTCGCGGGCTACCGCGGCGGCGCGCTCGTGGTGAGCCACGACCGGGAGTTCCTCAAGCGCACCTGCGACCACACGCTGGAGGTCGAGCACGGGGAGCTGACGCTCTTCCCGGGCGACCTCGAGGCCTGGTTCGAGGAGAAGGAGGTGCGGATGGAGCTCGCCGCGCGCACCAACGCGGCGGTGGCGGCCAAGAAGGCCCAGCTCCAGGACTTCATCAACCGCTTCGGCGCCAAGGCGACCAAGGCCACGCAGGCGAAGTCCAAGGCGAAGGAGATGGCGCGCCTGCACTCCATCGAGATCCGCCACCCCCTCCCCACGGCGCGCATCCGCATCCCCCCCGTGGAGGAGCGCAA
This sequence comes from Planctomycetota bacterium, assembly GCA_023150535.1. GTDB lineage: Bacteria > Planctomycetota > JAJSAM01 > JAJSAM01 > JAKLKS01 > JAKLKS01. Next base: position 9,870 of record JAKLKS010000011.1, on the reverse strand, counting down.
GGGGAACGCCTTCGTCCTCGAGGACCTGGCCATCGGGTACCCGGGGCGGCGGGTCGCCGCGGGCATCCACTTCACCATCGAGCGCGGGGCGCGCATCGCCGTCGTCGGCGACAACGGGCAGGGGAAGACGACCTTCCTCCGCACGCTGGCGGGGGACCTCGCGCCGCTCCAGGGGACGGTGAAGCGGGGGCACGCCGTGGAGGTGGCGGTCTACGCGCAGCACGTCTACGAGAACCTCGACCCGGAGGACACGGTCCTCTCCCACCTGGAGAAGGGGGCTCCCTTCGCGCAGACGCGGCAGGACGCGCTCGACATGGCCGGGTGCTTCCTCTTCTCCGGGGAGGCGGTGAACAAGAAGGTCGAGGTGCTGAGCGGCGGGGAGCGGGCGCGCCTGTGCCTCGCGGGGCTGCTGCTGCAGGCCAAGCCGGTGCTGCTCCTCGACGAGCCCACGAACCACCTCGACTTCGCCACCGTCGAGGCGCTCGGGGCCGCGCTCCGGGAGTTCAACGGCACGGTCCTCTGCATCAGCCACGACCGGACCTTCGTCTCCATGATGGAGGCGGAGATCCTCGAGGTGGACGGGGGCCGCGTCCGGATGCGGGCCGGCGAGTACGGGGACTACGTGGACGACCTCGAGCGGAGGGTGCGGGCGAGCATCGGCGCCGCGCCGGACGGGGAGAAGAAGGAGAAGAAGGGGGCGGCGGACTGGGCGGAGGCGAAGCGCCTGCGCTCGGAGCGGGCGAAGGCGAGGAACGGGCTCAAGAAGGCCGAGGAGCGGATGCGGGCGCTCGAGGCGGAGAGGGACCGCCTCGCGGCGGCGGTGCGGGACCACCCCTCCGACGCCGGGAGGTACCGCGTCCTCCACGAGCGGGAGATCGACCTCCGGAAGGCCGAGGAGGAGTGGCTCGCCGCGCAGGCGCTCGTCGAGCGGCTGGGCGAGGGCTAGGGGCCGCCCTCCCGCGCCTTCCCCTCCTCCTCCGCAAGGGCGCGGAGGAAGTTCGCCGCGCTCGTCCGCACCCAGGGGTTCGGGTCGGCGTCGCGGAGCGCCTCGAGGGCGGCGCGCGCGGCGGGCGGCAGGGGGTCCTGGTACCGGAGGACCTCGGCGGCCTGGACGCGGACGTCCTCGTCGGGATCCCCCGTCGCCGCGACGAGGAAGTCCACGATGGCGGGGTCCGGGAGCCGGTCGTAGGTGAGGTACCCCAGGGTCTGGAGGGCGTCCACCCGGACCCGGGGGAACTCCGAGGCGCAGGCGCGGAGGATCCCCGGCAGGGCCCTCTCCCCGAAGGTGCGGACCGCCTCGCAGGCCGCCTTCCGGCGGTCGGGGTGCAGGTCGTGCATCTCCCGCAGCCAGTGGTCGAGGGGCAGGCCGTCGTAGACCGCCTCGCCCTCCGTGGGCGGGAGGGGAGCGGGGTCGGAGGCGGGGGCCCGGTCCGGGGCGGGCGCGGTGACCCCGGCGCCGGCGGGTGACGGGGGAGCGGAGGCGCAGGCGGCGATCGCCAGGGGGAGGAGGAGGGCCGCCGTCCGGGCGGACCGTCCGGCTACAGCCACGACTCCCCCGCCGGGGCGGCGCCGGCGTCGCAGGCGGCGCGGGCGCGGGCGAGGGCCTCCTTCGCCTCCTTCACGGCGGCGGCGAGCGCGGCCGGATCCTTCTTCGAGATGGCCGTGTGCACCGCCGCCAGCGCGGCCTCCGCGGACCCGATCTCCGCCCCCACCTTCCCCGGCAGGTCGGCCAGCGCCTTCGACCGCTCCTCCGCCTCCCGGAGCTGGCGCTGGACGGCGAGCACCTTCTGGGCGATCTCCACCCGCCCGAGGATCTCCTGCTTGCTGGAGGGCTTCTCCAGGAAGTCGTCGGCCCCCGCGCGGAGCGCGTCGAGCTTCGACTCCTGGCCCCCCTGCCCGGTGACGAGGATGAGGTAGGCGTGGGCGATGTCGTGGTTCGCCCGCACGGACTTGACGAGCGAGAGCCCGTCCATCCCGGGCATCTCGATGTCCGAGAGGATGATGTCCGGCTTCTTGTTCCGCGCCTGGGCGAGGCCGGTCTCCCCGTTGGCCGCAAGGAACACCTCGTGCCCCTCGAGGCGGATCATCGTCTCGAGCATGGTGCGGAAGACCAGTTCGTCCTCGACGATGAGGATCCGCGCCATGGGTGCCCTTCCCGGTGACGGCTGACGGGGTCCCGTACCCCGGCCTCCCGGATTCTATCGTCCGGACCACCCTTCCGCCGCAGGGTGGTCCACCCCGCTCCCCCGGGGGCCGCCGCCCCCGCCGGGATAGGATCCCCCCGTGACCGGCACCTGGCGCCTCTTCGTGGACGTGGGAGGGACCTTCACCGACGGCCTCGCCCTCGGCCCCGGGGGGGAGGTCCGCCGGGCCAAGGTCCTGAGCCACGGGGCCCTCCGCGGGGTCGTCGCGTCCCGTCCGGGCCCGCGGAGCCTCCGGCTGCGCCTCGCGGTCCCCCTGCCGCCGGGGTTCCTCGCGGGGACGCGGCTGCGCCTTCCCGGCGCCGGGGAGGAGGGCGAGGTCCCCGTGATCGCGGAGGGGGCGGACGGCCTCCTCGCGCTCGGCGCCGACGCCCCGGCCGGGGCGATCCCCGGGGCCCCCGTCGAGGCCCTCACCGGGGAGGAGGCCCCCGTCCTCGTCGCCCGCCTCCTCACCGGCACCCCGCCGGGCCGCCCCCTCCCTCACCTCGCGCTCCGCCTCGCCACCACCCGCGGCACCAACGCCCTGCTCGAGCGGCGGTTCGCCCGGACGGCCGCCTTCCTCGCGGAGGGCCACGGGGACCTCCTCGACATCGGCACCCAGCAGCGCCCCGACCTCTTCGCGCTCCGCGTGGAGAAGCCCCCGCCCCTCCACGCCGCCGTCGTGGAGGTCGCGGGGAGGCTCGACGCCGCGGGCCGCGAGGTCCGCCCCCTCGACCCCGGCGCCCTCCGCCGCGACGCCCGCCGCCTCCGCGCGGAGGGGTTCGACGCCGTCGCCGTGGCGCTCCTGCACTCCCACCGCGACCCCTCCCACGAGCGGAGGGTCGGCGCCCTCCTCCGGGAGGAGGGCTTCGCGACGGTCGTCCTCTCCTCCGACCTCGCCCCCTTCCTCGGGATCCTCCGGCGGGCGACCACCGCCGTGGTGGAGGCCTGCCTCGCCCCGGTGCTCGGGGACTACCTGGCGCGGGTGAGGGCCGGGCTCGGCGAGGGGACGGTGCACCTGATGACGAGCGCCGGCGGCCTCGTCCGGGCGGACGCCTTCCGGGCGGTGGACGGGCTCCTCAGCGGACCCGCGGCCGGCGTCGTGGGGGCGGCGCGGGCGGGGCGGCGGGCCGGGTTCCCGCGCATCCTCGGCTTCGACATGGGCGGGACGAGCACCGACGTCGCCCGCTTCGCCGGGGAGCCGGAGGTCCACTTCGAGCACGAGGTCGGGGACGCGCGCCTCTCCGCGCCGGCGCTGGCCGTGGAGACCGTGGCCGCGGGGGGCGGGTCGATCTGCGGCGTCGGGGACGGGGGCACGCTCGTCGTCGGGCCGGGGAGCGCGGGGGCCCGGCCGGGCCCGGCCTGCTACGGGGCCGGGGGGCCCCTCACGCTGACGGACGTGAACCTCCTCCTCGGCCGCCTCGTCCCCGACCGCTTCGAGATCCCCCTGGACCGCGCGGCGGCGGAGGCGGCCCTCGAGGATGTGCTCGGGGGGCTCCGCGCCCGGGGAGGCGGCGCCCCGGCGCGGGAGGAGGTCCTCGAGGGGTTCCTCGCCGTCGCGGAGGAGCGCATGGCGGGGGCCATCCGCTCGGTGTCGGTGCGGCGGGGCTTCGACCCCGCGGACCACGCGCTGGTCGCCTTCGGGGGGGCGGGGGGCCAGCACGCCTGCGCCGTCGCCGACCGGCTCGGGATCCGGACCGTGGTCGTCCCCCCCGACGCGGGGCTCCTCAGCGCCCGCGGCCTCGCCGCGGCGCGCGTGGAGAGGTTCGCCGCGCGGCAGGTCCTGCGCCCCCTGCGGGAGGCGCCGGGGCTCGACCGGCTGCTCGCGGAACTCGGGGCGGAGGCCGCGGCGGCGGTGGCCGCGGAGGGGGCGCCGCCGGGCGCCGTGGAGGTGCGGCGGCGGATCCTCGAGATGCGGTTCGAGGGGCAGGACGCCGGGATCCCGGTGGAGATCGGGGAGGACGGGGATCCGGGCGCGGCCTTCCTCGCGCGCTACCGGGCGACCTTCGGCGACCCCCCGGCGGAGAGGGCCGTCGAGGTCGTCGCGGCGCGCGCGGCGGCGGCCGCCCGGGAGGAGGAGGAGCCCGCCCCCGCGCCGGCGCCGATCCCCTTCGAGGCGTCCGGCGGGAGGGAGGGGAGGTTCGATCGGGAGGCGCTGCCTCCCGGGGCGCGCCTCGCCGGGCCGGCCCTGGTGGCGGAGCGATTCGGCACCACCGTGGTCCGGGAGGGCTGGACCCTCGCCGTGGACGGGGAGGGGGCGCTGGTCCTGCGCCGGGAGGCGCCGCCCGCCGCGGGGGGCCCGCGGCGGCCCGAGGCCGCGGAGAGGGAGCTGTTCACCCACCGCTTCGAGTCCGTGGCGCGGGAGATGGGGGCGATGCTGCGGCGGACCGCGGTCTCCGTGAACGTGAAGGAGCGGCTGGACTTCTCCTGCGCGGTGCTCGACCCGGAGGGGTTCCTCGTCGTGAACGCGCCCCACATCCCGGTGCACCTCGGGTCTCTCGGGCTCTGCGCGAGGAGCGTCACGGCGGCGCTCCGCCCCGGCCCCGGCGACGTCATGGTGGTGAACCACCCGGCCTTCGGGGGGAGCCACCTCCCGGACGTCACCGTCCTCGAGGCGGTCGCGGACGACGGCGGCGTCCCCCTCGGCTTCGTCGCGGCCCGCGCCCACCACGCCGAGATCGGCGGCATCCGGCCCGGTTCCCTCCCCCCGGACGCCCGCTCCCTCGCCGAGGAGGGGGTCGTCCTGCCGCCCCTGTTCGCCGTGCGGGAGGGCCGCGGTCGGTGGGAGGAGGTGCGGCGCCTCCTCCTCTCCGGCCCCCACCCCACGCGGGCGGTGGAGGACAACCTCGCCGACCTCCGCGCGGCCGCGGCGGCCTGCCGGAGCGGGGCGGAGGCGCTGCGGGCCCTCGCCCGGGAGCACGGGAGCGGCACGGTGATCCGGCGCATGGGGACGCTGCAGGACCTCGCGGCCGACCTCGCCTCGGAGGCGCTGGCGCGGCTCGGCGACGGGCGGCGGGAGGCGGAGGAGCGGATGGACGACGGCACCCCGCTCCGCGCGGCCGTCGAGGTGCGCGGGGGGCGCGCGCGCATCGACTTCACGGGGTCCGGCCCGGTGCATCCCGGGAGCCTCAACGCGACCCCCGCGGTGGTGCGGAGCGCGGTCCTCTACGCGGTGCGCCTCCTCGTGGACCGGCCGCTGCCCCTCAACGAGGGGCTGCTGCGGCGCGTGGAGGTGGTCCTCCCGGAGGGGTTCCTCAACCCCCCCTTCCCCGCGGACCCGTCCCTCTGCCCCGCGGTGGTGGGCGGGAACGTGGAGACGAGCCAGCGCCTCGTGGACGCGCTGCTGCGCGCCTTCGGGGTCGCGGCGGCGAGCCAGGGGACGATGAACAACCTCGCCTTCGGGAACGACCGCTTCGGCTTCTACGAGACCGTCGGCGGCGGGACCGGGGCCGGGCCGGGCTTCGACGGCGCGTCCGCCGTGCACAGCCACATGACCAACACGCGCATCACCGACGCCGAGGTGCTGGAGCACCGCTGCCCCGTGCGCGTGGAGCGGTTCGCGGTGCGCCGGGGGAGCGGCGGACCGGGGCGGTGGCGGGGCGGGGACGGGATCCTCCGGGAGATCCTGTTCCTCGAACCCTGCTCCCTCTCCTTCCTCGGGGAGCGGCGGCGGGCGGGCCCCCCCGGCATGGCCGGCGGCGGCGACGGGGCGCCGGGAAGGCAGCGGGTGATCCGCGCGGACGGCTCCGTCGAGGAACTCCCCGGCGCGGCGGCCGCGGCGATGCTCCCCGGCGACCGCTTCGTCCTGGAGACGCCGGGCGGCGGGGGCCATACCGAACCCGACCCAAAGCGGCGAGATTCTCGGTGATTTTTCCGCACAGTTCGAGGGCACCGGGTGCCCTCGAATTGTGCGGAAAAATCACCGAGAATCTCGCCGCTTTGGGTCGGGTTCGGTATGGCGCGCGAGGTCCCAGGCGACGATGGCGAGCGCGGCGGCGCAGGCGGTGAGTTCCTCCTCGCGGACGCGGGCGACGACGTCGCGGCGGGTGTGGTGGAGGTCGAAGTACTCCTCCATCCACACGTCGAGACCCGCCTGGGGGACGCCCGCGGGCTCCATGGGGGCGATGTCGGCGCCGCCGCCGCCGTCCCGGACGCGGTCCGCGCCGAGGGGGGCGAGGAGCGCCGCCGCCTCCCGCAGCCGCTCCCGGAAGGCCTCCCTCCGCGCGCGCTCCCCCGGGGAGGCGTCCTCCGGGACGGCCGGCGTCGTGAACCCGAGCGGCCGGAAGGCCCCGGAATCCGCCTCGATGGCGACCACGTGCCGGGGGAGTTCCGCCTCGTGGTCCCGCGCGTAGGCGCGCCCCCCCGCGAGCCCGTTCTCCTCGTTCGTGAAGAGGACGACCCGGATCGTCCGCCGGGGCCGCAGCCCGAGCGCCCGGAGGATCCGCGCCGCCTCCATCACCGCCACGCAGGGGGCCCCGTCGTCGTGGGCCCCCTCGCCGACGTCCCAGGAATCGAGGTGGCCGCCGATGAGGACGATCTCCTCCGGCCGCTCCCGCCCGACGATCTCCCCCACCACGTTGGCCGAGGGGACGTCGGGGAGGAAGCGGGCCTCCATGGAGAGCCGCACCCGCACCGCCGCGCCCGCCGCCGCCAGCGCCGCGAGCCGCTCCGCCTCGTTCACCGTGACGGCCGCCGCCGGGATGCGCGGCGCGTCCTCCGCGTACCGGAGCATCCCCGTGTGCGGGGTGTCCCGGTCCCCGTCGGTCACGGATCGCAGGAGCACGGCCGCCGCCCCCTGGCGCGCCGCCCGGCTCGGCCCGTTCACGCGGTAGGCGACCGCCTCCCCGTAGCCCGGCCCGAGCACGGGGTCGAAGGGGCGCATGGGGAAGTCGAAGAGGACCACCTTCCCCCGCACCGACTCCCCGAGCGCCTCCAGCGCCGCGAAGTCCCGCGCCACGACGAGGTCGGCCTCGATCCCGCCCTCCGGGGTCCCGACGGAGTTCCCGAGGCCGAGGAGGTCGAGGGGGACCCACTCCCCGCCCTCCCCCGCGCGGAAGGAGGCGGATTCCCGCCCCCGCTCCCAGTGCGGCACGAGGACCGGCTCGGCCCGCACGTTCTCGAGCCCGTCGGCCCGCATCGTCGCCTGCGCCCAGGCCACCGCACGGTCCAGGGCGGCCGACCCGCTCAGCCGGTGCCCGATCCCCCCGCAGAGTTCGCGGAGGCGCTCCATCGCGCGGGATCCCTCCCGCGCCTCCACGAGGATGCGGGCCGCGGCCGCCGCCGGGTCGGGGTCGGCCTCCCCCCCGCCCGGCGCCGCGCAGGCCGCCGCGAGGAGCGCGCAGGGGATCGCCCGCAGGAACGGTGGGAAGGCCCGCCTCACTTCTCCGCCGCCTCCTCGAGGACCGCCTCCGCCACGAAGATGGGGCTCCCCATGCGCACGGCGAGGGCGACGGCGTCGCTCGGCCGGGCGTCCACCTTCACGGTCTCGGTGTCCCGCCGCAGGTGGAGGGTGGCGAAGTAGGTCCCCTCCCGGAGGTCGGTGATCTCCACCCGCTCCAGGTGGGTGCCGGTGGCCTCGACGATGGCCGCCAGCAGGTCGTGGGTCATGGGGCGCGGGAAGGCCTGCCGCCGGACGGTGCGGTCGATGGCGCGGGCCTCGAAGCGGCCGATGAGGATGGGGAAGACCCTGCCTCCCCCGTCCTTCTCGCGGAGGAAGATGTACTGCTCCTCCGCCGTGTCGCGGAGGACGATGCGGCTGAGCTCGCACTCCTTCATCGGCCCCGATCCTACCGCCCCGCGCGGCGGCCGCGGATGCCGGAATCCCGCCTTGCGAAACTGCGGGGCGCGCCCTCCGCCGCCGATAGTCTGGATCGCCCATGCACGCCCCCATCCACGTCGACGTCCACCGCGGCGGGATCCTCGAGTCCCGCCACCGCTGCTCCGTCGCCGCGTGGCAGGGGGGGCGCATGATCTTCGACCGGGGGGACGTCCGCCACCCGGTCTTCATGCGCTCCTCGGCCAAGCCCTTCCAGGCCATGGCCTTCGTGCTCTCGGGGGCCGCCGACCGGTTCGGCGCCACGGAGGAGGAGCTGGCCGTGGTCTGCGCCTCCCACGGCGCCGAGGAGGTCCACCTCCGCGCGGTCCGCTCCCTCCTCGGGAAGGCCGGGCTCGACCCCTCGGTCCTCGGCTGCGGGGCCCATCCCCCGGCCTGCACCGCCGCCTCCCTCGCGCTGGCCCGCTCCGGCGGGAAGCCGGAGCCCCTCCACAACAACTGCTCCGGCAAGCACGCGGGCATGGTGATGGCCGCCCTCCAGATGGGGGCCCCCCTCGGGACCTACCTCGAGATGGACCACCCGCTCCAGGTGGAGACGCGGCGCAACCTGACGATCTTCTCGGGCATGGAGCCCGAGGTCCTCGTCCTCGGCGTGGACGGCTGCTCGGCGCCGAACTTCGCCCTCCCCCTGGAGAACCAGGCCGCCGCCTTCGCCCGGCTCGCCGAGCCCGACGCCTCCATCCCCCCCGCCCACGCCGCCGCCGCGCGGCGCATCGCCCGCGCCATGATGAACCACCCGCGCATGATCGCCTGGGAGGGCCAGGGGGACGCCGCGCTCATGGGGGCCGCGCCCGGCCGCTTCGTCTCCAAGCTCGGGGCGGAGGGGGTGCAGGGGATCGGCGTGCCGGGGCGCGGCCTCGGCATCGCGCTCAAGGTGGAGGACGGCTCCGCGCGCCCCCGCATCCCGCTGACCCTCGCCCTCCTGCTCGAGGCCGGTGTGCTGGGCCCCGAGGAGATCGCCTCCGTCGGGGAGCCCGGGGAGCTCGTCGTCCGCAACGTCCGCGGCCTCGTGGTCGGGCACATCTCCGTCACCCTGCCGAAGGAAACGGCGGTGCTGCGGGAGGCCGCGCGGGCGTAGGACCGGCGTGATCCGTACCGAACCCGACCCGTTTCCGTCACGGTGACGGAAACGGGTCGGGTTTCTATGAGAAGGCCAATCCCTGCAAGTCCTTTCCGGCGTCCTCTGGCCGCCTTGGCGGCCCGGCCTCTGGCCGGTTCGACCACGTCTCTCCCCGCTGGCTTCTATTCGCACTCTGGGTGGGCCTCTCTGTGGGCCCGGTGCAAGCTGGGGTCCGCGTCAGGGGGCGCTGCATGCTCGGTAGCGGTCTCGCCTCTCGGCCTACCAACCCGACTTTCGCAGTCGCCCGACCGCGCGTGAGAGACGTCGGTCGTCCCATGGCCCCGGCTGGGGTCCGCAGGCTACCGACGACGCCTTTCCATGACCTCCGTTCCGTTCCTTTCCTTGCCTCGGTCCTCAGGCCGCCGTCCTGGCGTCCTGGGGTTCATGACCCCGCAGAGGGTCGTAGGTCCCGCCGCTCACCCACAGCGCGTGCAGGAGCACTGCCACCTTCCGGGCCACCGCCACCACGGCCCGCTTCTTGGCGTTCTTCCCTCCCCGGCCGGCGTAGGTCAGCCCCCAGCGCCTCAGGTCCGTGTCCGGTCCGAAGGGGCCCAGGATGTACTGGGCACACCCCACCAGCAGGCGGCGCATCAACTTGTCCCCCGCCTTGGTGATCCGCAGCTGCCGGTCCACCGCCCCCGACTGGTCCCTCCGGGGCACCAGTCCCAGGTACGGCCCCACATCCCGGCTGCGGCGGAAGCGCCGGGGGTCCTCCACCGTCAGCACGAAGGCCAGCG